>DAIOET010000007.1:0-32412 GCA_036746135.1 Cupriavidus sp. | reverse complement strand
GAAGCCGCAAGCGGCAACACCGCGCTGACCGACCACGTGGTGCCCATCGTTTCGCCGGCCCATTGCCGCAACCGTCCCTGCGAAACAGGCGACGGCGGCGGCGCGGACAGCGCGGTGGGGATCAGCACACGGTGCATCGGTCTTTACTGCGGCAACACTTCCACGGTCACCGCATACGTCGCGCGGCGGGTCTTGGCTTCCTTGATCGTGGTCTTGTCATCCTTGAGTTCGGCTTCCATCCAGTACATGCCCGGCGCCGGATACTTGACGCTGAACTTGCCGTCGGCGTCAGTCGTAGCCGCGATCTCGTTCAGCCGATCGCGGTAGCGGATGCCGCCCGGCACCACCGACACCTTCTGGTTAGCAGCCGGCTTGCCATCGAGCAGCAGGCGGAAGCTGGCCGACTCACCGGCGATCAGGTCGTTCGGGTGGGTGATCGGCGCCAGTTCCAGGCCCTTGCCCGTTGCGCCCAGCACCTGCTTGGTCGGGCGGCCATTGGTGACATAGGTTTCCACACGGCCCGCGATTTCATTGACCTGCAGGTCCTGCGCACCGGCCGGCACGTTCTTGGCAAACGCATCGGCCGAACCGCGCCAGCGCCGCGTCTGGCCGTTTTCCTTCCAGCTGGCGAACACGCCCTGGTTGATCACGGCGACGCGATAGGTACCCGGCTGCGTCAGGTGAAGGTCGAACGTGCTGCGGTATTTGCCGGTGGATGCGTTCTCCGGTTGCACGGCGGACTTGCCATCCGGCGCGGTCACGGCGAGGTTGTCGAGCCGCATCGGCACGTGTTCGAAGTAGAACAGGTCATTGGACACCGCGGCATCCACGGTCACCCATGCGTCTTTCTCGGACAGCACGGTGGCGGACGGCAGCAGCCACTGGCGATGCGCGTGCGCTGCCAGCGGGGCCAGCGCGGCAAGGGCCAGCACGGCCAGGCGGGTGGAAAAGCGGGCAGGTTTTTTCATCGTCGGACTCCGTTCCATTCGATCGAATCAGGGTTTCACTTCGACGGTCACGCCGCCGAGTTCATGTTCGCCTTTGACGCTCGCCGTCTGCGCCGACTTTGCCGGCCACGTGAACGGCACGCGCACCAGCTCGCGGCCACCCACCTCGCGGGCGGCCTCCACGACAAGCTGATAGTCGCCGGCCGGCAGCTTGTTCAGCGGCACCTTGCCGTCCTTGAAGCTCAGCGCGTGCTCACCCGGCGCGTGCGTGGCGCCGGAAACACCATCGGCGGGCATCTGCATGTCGCGGCCCGCCTTGCGCCACCACTGGCGCATGTCCTTGAGCCACTTCGTACCTTCGCCTTCCTTGTTTTTGGCGTCGTACCAGACCGCCAGCGTGGACACCGGGCTCTGGTCGGCGCGCTCGATCCACATCGCCACGTACGGACGGTGGTACTCGGCCACGTTCAGGCGCGGAATTTCCACCTTGACGTTAAGGTCCGCGGCCCCGGCGGGTGCCAGCGGCGCGGCAGCGAGGCCAGTCATGGTGACGGTCAGGAGTCGGCGCATTGTCAAAACTACCTTTCTCGATGGAATGGAAAGCGGGTCAGTGGATGTACAGGATGGCCAGCAGCAGCGGAATCACCAGACCCGCGCCCACCAGCGGCCACGTGGCCATTCGGCCCGATGCGTGCAGCTTCAGCAGGACCAGGCCCGTCACGCTGAAGACCAGGCAGGCGATGGCGAATACGTCGATGAACAGACTCCATGCACGGCCCGTGTTGCGGCCCTTGTGCAGGTCATTCAGATACGAGATGGCGCCACGCGATGTGGCTTCGTACTGCACCTCGCCGGAATCGAGCGCGACGTTGACCCAGGCATCGCCGCCCGGCCGTGGCAGTCCCACATAGATCTCGTCCGCCGACCATTCCGCCTCACGTCCTGCCGCGTCCACCTCCAGCGTGCGCGCCAGCCATTCGGCCAGCGCCGGAGGCACGGTGCCCTTCTGGTTTTTCGACTCCACCCCGGACGGTGCGGCACGACGCAGCGCACTGACGACATCGCGCGGCGCGGTTTCGCTGCGCGTGACCACGCTGGGCCTGGCCTCGATCTGCGCCGCGTGATTGAGCGTGAACCCGGTGATGGCGAACATCAGCATCCCGATCAGACAGATCGCGGAACTGATCCAGTGCCACTGGTGAAGATGTTTGAGCCAGAAGGCGCGGCGCTGCTGGCCGGAAACTGGCGCGGTGTCGGTCATTCGGTTGCGGAAACGATGAGCGGGGTGCGCCGGTCGGCACGTCATCCGCCTGCAAGGCTGGCGATGGCATCACAAAGCCGGCGCAAGCCGAGCGATGATAATGATTCTCATCTGTGCCGGCAACAAATCACCGACGCGCCGCCGGGTCGTTTTGATTACGGTTGATTACGGGTCGCGGCGCATGTAAGGCCGCACCGCAGCCGTCGTGTTGCAGACGGGTGAGGAAGGAATCCATCGGGAAGCGCAGCCCTTGTCGCGCCGGGTGGCGAAGCTGCTGGAGGACGGGCGCTGATTCGCCGTCCTCGAAAACGCGCGCCCCGACATGGCGCGGCGCGCGTTGGATCGGAACGTCAGCCGTTCGCGGCCAGGGCCGAATCGGGGCTGCGCCGGAAGCTGATCGCCAGGCGGTTGAAGGCATTCATCAGGCCGATGGCCATCGTCAGATCGGCCAGTTCCTTCTCGCCGAATACCGCCGCCGCGGCATCGAAGTCAGCCTGCGGCACGTGCGTGTCCGCCACGCGCGTTACCGACTCCGCCCAACGCAGCGCAGCCTGTTCGCGCTCGCTGAACAGCGCGCCGGCCTCGTGCCACGCCTGCACCAGCGCCAGCTTCTGCGGCGACACACCCTTCTTGATCAGGTCTCGCGTGTGCATGTCCAGGCAATAGGCGCAGCCATTGATCTGGCTGACGCGCAGATAGACCAGTTCGACGAGCACGTCTTCCAGACCCGACTGCATGATGTATCCATACACGCCGCCGAATGCCTTGACGCCGCCGGGCGACGCCTTGGTGTAGTCCAATCTCATTTCAGGCTCCTTTATCTCGCATTCACTTCTGGTTCTGGTAGACGGTCAGTTCCTTGTCGTCGGTGTCGACGATAAACACGGCCAGCAGCTTGGCCGGCTTGGTCTTGCTGGCATTGCGGCTCACCGGGTGACGCGAGCCGGGTTCCTCATAGAACGCTTCTCCTGCCTTGTAGACACGTTCGGGCCCGTCGTTCACCTTGCTCGCAATGCTGCCAGAAACCACATAGGCGTAGATGAACGCCGACTTGGCGTGCACGTGCGGCTGGGACGCGCCACCCGGCGCATAGTCCACCTCAACGGCCACCACCGACTTGCCGGGGATATTGGTAATCGGCTGCGAGAAATTCGGTTTCACGGATTCACCGGCGGCGTGATCGGCGGCGCCGTGGGCAGCGGCGGCACCCGAAAGCGCCAGACCGACTGCTGCAACAACAGAAACAAGAAGATGACGGGGTTTCATGATTCAGCTCCAGATGTCCAAGTCGACGGTAGAATCATGGACGCTTCCTGGTACATCAAAAAGAACCAAGAAGCTCAATTCCTGATGTACCAGAGATCATGACGACCATCCTGAATCTGCAACTCGACCGTGCGTCCAAGACTTCACTGGCGGAGCAGATACGGCTCGGCATTGCCGGCGCCATCGACAGCCAGGTGTTGTTGCCGGGCGCGCGGCTGCCGTCGTGGGTCGACCTTGCCACGCAGCTTGGCGTGGCACGCGGCACGGTCAAGGCCGCTTACGAGCGGCTGGTCGATGCGCAGTTGCTGATTTCGTCGCGCGCCGGCGGGACGCGGGTGGCAGAGCGGACGTCCACCGCACGCCCTGGAGCCGAGACGGCGCGCTCGATCGAATCCGACTTGCAGTCCGCGCTGTATCAGCACTTCTTGCCGGGCCCCGCCGTCTTCCAGATGGGCGTACCAGCCTCCGACTGCTTTCCGGCGACGTTGTTCGCACGGCTGCGCGCGCGGGCGGCGCGCGAGGAAATCGAAGCTCCGGCAACCTATCCGGACCCGCGTGGAGAACATGCGCTGCGGCGCGAGATCGCCGCGCACCTGGCCTTGTCGCGTGGCATCGAATGCCAGCCCTCGCAAGTCTTTGTGGCGGCCGGATTCACCGGCGCGCTTGGCGTGGCATTGCGCGTGATACAGGCCCCCGGCCGCAAGGCGTGGGTCGAGAATCCGGGATTCCTGCCTGCACGCACCGCGTTGGCGATCAGCCAGCTCACGACGGAAGCCATTCCCGTCGACGAGGAAGGCATCGACGTCGACTACGGCGAGCGTCATGCGCCGGACGCAGCCGTGGCATTGGTCACGCCGGGACAGCAAGCGCCGCTCGGTCCCACGCTGTCACTCTCACGGCGGATGCAACTACTGGAGTGGGCCGGCCGCGCAGACGCATGGATCATCGAGGACGATTACCTGGGCGAACTTCAGCTCCGGCGCCGTGCCGCTCCGGCGCTGGCGTCGCTGGATCGCGCGGGCCGCGTCATTCATATCGGATCGTTCAGTAAGACGATCAGTCCGACGCTACGGCTGGGCTTTATCGTGGCACCGCCTGGCCTGGTCGCCCGCTTCGAAGAAGCCGTGGCCTGCCTGGGTTCGGCCCCCGGCCCCGCCGTGCAGGCAGCCACCGCCGAGTTCATGCGCGAAGGGCACTACATGCGGCATCTGCGGCGGATGAAGCGCGTCTATGCCAGCCGCGGCGAGACATTGCTCGATGCGCTAGCGGCCAGGCAATTCCACGCCTACCCGGCGGGGCTGGCCGTGGTCGTGCAACTGCCCGACGGCGCCGACGACCGGCGCATCGCGCGCGAAGCCTATGCATATGGCCTGGCACCCGCGCCGCTATCGGGCTTCTACTGCTCCGCGTCCACGCAGCGCTCCGGACTGCTGCTTGGCGTGGCGACCGCCATCGAACGGCAAGTGCCGAATGCCTGCGAGCGGCTACAGCAACTGATTCGCAAGTTCGCTTGACTGACGCCGTTCCCCACGGCGGCGCAGACATCGATCCTGCGCCGTGCGGGGGGAATCAGAACCGCACGGCACCAAACCAGCCCGACGGCAGGCCGCCCTATTTTTCCTCGAAGGCCGCGCGCACTTCGGCAATGGTCGCGGCCTTGTCCTGCAGATGCGGGTAGTGGCCGATGTCGGGTAACACACGGAACTTCAGGTTTGCCCGGCGCGCCAACTCTTCGCCCATCTCCTTCCTGATGTAGTTGTCCCGCTCGCCCCAGACCACCGTGACCGGCGTGGTCAGCGCGGCAAGGTTTGTCTCGAAGCGGTCTTCGTCACGGGTGAAGTGCGTGTAGTAGTGATAGAACGCATCGGCCGATGTCATTTCACCGTGCGGCCAACCTCGCGCCATATCGGCCTTGTACTCGGCCGGCAGCTCATAGTGCAAAGCGGGCGGCAATCCGCCCGTGAAGACGTTCTGCAGGACTTCGTCGCGCGACTTGTTGAAGGCGGCACGCACCGCGTCAGCCGATTTCGGATCCTTGAGTGCCTGCAGACGTTCGCTCATGTATTGCGGACGGTTGAACGGCGCGAAATCGCCGACGATGATGCGCCTTGCTATCGCGGGGTCGTCGATGGCCGCTAGCAGTGCTGGCAATGCGCCGATGTCGGTCGCATAGATAACCAGATTCCGCTTGTCGATGCCGGCCGTCTCGATATAGCGGCGCAGGACATTGGCATAGTCGCGGGGCGCATATGAAAACCGCTCCGCCGCGGGGCGTGACGACTGTCCATATCCGGGCCAGTCGAACGCATGAACCTCGTAGTCCGCCCCAAGCGTCGTGGCGATCTCGCGCCACGCGAAGATCGTTTCGGGAAAGCCATGCAGGAACAGCACGGTGCCCTTCGGCGCAACGTTGTGCACGACCATTCGCCTGAGCTGTAAATCCGCATCGATCCGCACCTCGCCTATTTCGGGAGTCTGCGGCTGCACCGGCGTGGCCTGCGCGCCGCCGGTCAGAAGCGATCCGGCCAGCGCCGCTGCGCCGGCCGCGGCGGAAAATCGAAATGGATTACGTGTCGTGGAGTGCCTTGTCATGTCCTTCACCTTTCTCTTGAATCGCGGCACTCAGAGCGGGACCAACGCGGCTGCCGTCTGTTGCCAAGCCGAATTGAAGGACGGCGTTGTATCTGAGCAAAGGGGGATGGCACGCCCAAGCGTATTGCCAAGTATCGTGCGCGGCCGTTGATACGTTGGCATACAAAAATCCCGACGACACGAGATTCGCCTGTGCTCTGATGCGGGGCCTACGCTGAGAGTTGCGGGTCGGGTCCATCCGGACGCGACTCGCCGAGGCAATTCATCTGCACCGAAGGACAAGATCATGCGCCACATTCTGAAGACCCTGCCAGCCCTGGTTGCCGTCACGGCCGCCGCGGCATTTTGCCTGCCCGCATTCGCTCAAAGTGCGCAGGATGCGATACGTCCGCCGGCATTGCTGCCGCTCAATGGCGAGGCCGCTCCCAAACTGGTGCCTTACGCGCCGCTGCCCGAGCCGCTGGCGCGTGGCGTCGTCATCGTCCAGTTCAGAACCGAGAACTTCCGCGTGATGCCGGTGTTCGGCAAGACCGCGACGGAGATATCGCCACGCATCGGGCACCTGCACGTGACCGTCGATGATGCGCACGGCACGTGGGCGCACACCAGCCAGGACCCGATCATCGTCGTGGGACTGACACCGGGTGCGCACAAGCTCCGCCTGGAACTGGCCGACCCGAACCACAAGATCCTGGCGACCGAAATCGTCCCCGTGACGGTGCCCGACGTGAAGGCCGCCACACCCCATCAGCACTGAGGCGTGGCACGGACTGGTGCGGGATGGATCAGCGCAGTACGCGGTACGTCGACTGCACCAGGCCGGAAGGAAAGTGGCGGCACGATTCCAGCGACAAGCTCACGTCGTGCCGCAAGGTGCCGAACAGCGGCCTGCCCGATCCGAGCAGGACGGGCACCGTTGTCACCACGAGGTCGGCAATTAATCCCTCGCGCAGAAACGATTGGATGATTTGTCCGCCATCGACATACACGCGCCGCACGCCTTGCGCGGCGAGTTCCAACATGGCGTCCGCCGGCGACAGCCCCGAGAAGCGGACCTTGCCCTGCAAGCCATCGGGCACTGGTTGGTCGGCCAGTTGCCGGGACAGCACCAGCACGGGCCGGTCGTAGAACCACTCCCCCAGCGTCACGATCTTTTCGTAACTGCCGCGCCCCATCACGATCATGTCCTTGTCGGCGATGAATTCTGCGTAGCCGTGGTCTTCGGCTGGGTCATCCCGTTCCAGCAGCCAGGCAATGTCGCCGTCGTCGCGGGCAATGAAACCATCGAGGCTGGTAGCGATAAAAACGTGTCCGGTAATTCCGGTAGTTCCGATAGTTCCAGTCGTCATTGAGTGCTTTGTGTTCGATGTATCTGGCGATGGGTGTCCGGCCGAAGACGGCTTACACCCGCCATCGGCATAAACCCGCGTCTGTATCGCGGCGAGTGTCAGGCCCCGACCGGTGCTTCGACGCCACGCATGCACAGGCTCATCAATCCGAGCCGGCCGGGCACGCCGAGTTTGCGGAACACGCTGAGAACGTGCGCCTGTGTTCTGGCTGCGCTCAGACCCAGGCGGCTGGCGATCTGAAGCTCCGACGCCGCGGTCAGCAGCAGCACCAGTACGTCGCGCTCGACGGGGTCGAGCACGCCAAGCAGGTCCGGTGACAGCAGATGCGCGCAAGCGGGCTGCCGCAGCGATGTCACATCGCGCGCAAAGCCCATGCGAAGCTGATGCGAATCGAGCCAGCGCGCCGTCCAGGCCAGATAGATTTCCCGGCCGTCGCGGTGCTGATACCGGTTTTCGAATCCTGTCCGGTCGTGTCCCGCCAGCACCTGCGCTGCCTCTCTGAGGGTCCGGTCACGATCGCGTGCCAACACGAGTTCAATGATCGGTTGTCCGATGACATCGGCCTGGGCAAAGCCGAGCGTTGCCGCGCAACGCGCGTTGACATAGCGGACCACGCCGCCGCGGTCCACCAGAAACACCGTGTCCGGCGAGTCTTCCGCCAGGGTGAGGACAACGTCCTCAGTCAATCGCTCCATCAGCTCCGCCTCGAACTCACGATGCCCACGTCGAATTCGACGATTTTGCAGATACTGCCACAGGGGAGCGCGTTTGACTGCATCCGCTCAAATCATCATCAGAAAAATGCGGCGCCCTCTCCACTATTGCCATATTGGTATCAATCCTCAATCAAGTTTCCGCTTCGGCTGGCCGTTAGCGCGGCCATAGAGAGGACGCCGGTAAAAGCGTCCCGTCGATCAACGAAGCGAAATGGAGGAACTGGATGCTGCAAAACCTGAGTCTGAGAAAGAAGCTCATGCTGCCATTGGTGCTGAGCTGGATCTGCCTGCTGGCCATCACGCTGTGGAATGCCTGGCAGATGCGCGAGCAACGCCTGCAAGACCGCAAGGTCGCGCTCGAACAGGTGACCGACACCGCGAATTCAGTGGTCGCCGAATACGAAGCGATGGCCCGCGCCGGCAAGATCACCACCGAGGAAGCACAGAAGCAGGCGATCGATCGCGTACGCGCGATGCGCTTTGGCGCCGACGGCTACTTCACGATCATGCGCTCCGACACGGTTGTGCTGATGCACGCGATCAAGTCCGAACTCAACGGCAAGACCATGTCGGACACCAAGGACGCCAACGGCGTCTACCTGTTCCGCGACATCGCACAGATCGGCAAGACCACGGGCCGTGGCTTCATCGAATATCTCTGGCCCAAACCCGGCGCCGATGCCCCGCAGCCCAAGCTCAGCTACACGTTGAACTTCAAGCCGTGGGACTGGAACTATATCGCCGGCCTGTACCTCGATGACATCCATGCCGAATTCCGCGCCGCACTCTGGAAGGCGCTTGGCTTGCTGCTCGGCGTGGGCGCGCTGATGAGCGTAGTGATGGTACGCGTGTCGATGAGCCTGCAGAAGCAGCTCGGCGGAGAACCGGCGCTGACGTCCGAAATTGCCGCGCGCATCGCCGACGGCGACCTGGGCACCCATGTGCAGACCGCACCGAACGACCGCGACAGCGTGCTGTACAACATGCAGCAGATGCAGGCCCGCCTGACTGGCGCGATTGGCCAGATCCGTGGCTCGGCCGATTCCATCGCCGGCGCGGCGCGCCAGATTTCCGCTGGCAATGTCGACCTGTCACGCCGCAGCGAGGAACAGGCGGCTTCGCTGGAAGAGACCGCCGCGAGCATGGAGGAGCTGACCAGCACGGTGCGGCAGAGCGCCGACAACGCGCGCCAGGCCGCTCACCTGGCGGAAGGCGCATCGGATATCGCGGTGCGCGGCGGCGAGATCGTGCACAAGGTGGTGGCCACGATGGGCGAGATCAAAGCCGCATCGGGCAAAGTGGTCGACATCATCGCCGTGATCGAAGGCATCGCATTCCAGACCAACATCCTGGCGCTGAACGCCGCGGTGGAAGCGGCACGCGCCGGCGAACAGGGCCGTGGCTTTGCAGTCGTGGCCGGAGAGGTGCGCAGCCTGGCGCAGCGGTCCGCCACGGCGGCCAAGGAGATCAAGTCGCTGATCGACAATTCGGCGCAACGTGTCGAAGACGGTTCCGTGCTGGTGGAAGGCGCGGGCAAGGCGATGGAGGAAATCGTCGATGCCGTGAAGCGCGTGACCGACCTGATGGGCGAAATGCGTGCCGCCACCGAGGAGCAGACCGGCGGCATCGAGCAGGTCAATCAGGCCGTATCGCAGATGGACCAGATGGCGCAACAGAACGCCGCGCTGGTGGAAGAAGCGACGGCGGCGGCTGCATCGCTGGAAGATCAGGCCGATGCGCTGCATCGCGCCGTGGGACAGTTCAGGTTGGCGGGGGCGTTGTAAGGAAGGGGGAAATTACAAGAACCCAATCACAAGCCAGGCTTTCCAGGCCCGCAGCGATGCGGGCCTTTTTGTTTTGCCTTTTTACTTTTGACTTTTGCCTATTGCGTGCCGATAGCGGCGCGCCGTTCGGCGTTAATCCGGGTCCCTGTTTTCGAGCAGATGCCGGTAGATAAGGCCGCCGATTACACCGCCGATCAGCGGAACGATCCAGAACAGCCAGAGCTGCTGCATCGCCCACGTTCCCTGGAAGAGCGCCACACCGGTGCTGCGAGCCGGATTCACCGACGTGTTGGTCACCGGAATGCTGATCAGATGGATCAGCGTCAGCGTGAGGCCAATCGCCAACGGACCGAATCCCGACGGCGCGCGCTTGTCCGTGACGCCGTGGATCACGATCAGGAAGAACGCCGTCAGCAGCAGTTCCACCGCGATGGCCGCCTGCACGGTGTACCCGTCGGGCGAGTGCTTGCCATAGCCGTTGGAAGCAAACCCCGCGACCACGTCGAACCCTTCCTTGCCGCTGGCAATGAGGTAGAGCACCGCGCCTGCCGCAACCGCGCCGATGACCTGCGCGACGGCATAGGGCAGTACTTCTTTGGCCGGGAAACGGCCACCGGCGCACAACCCAACGGTGACAGCCGGGTTGAAATGCCCGCCTGAGATATGACCGACGGCATAGGCCATCGTCACGACAGTGAGGCCGAAGGCCAGTGAGACGCCGGTAAATCCGATGCCAAGCTCGGGTACTGCCGCAGCCAGCACCGCGCTGCCGCACCCACCAAATACCAGCCAGAAGGTCCCGAAGATTTCGGCGACCATACGCTTACCTAGTGACACGAAACAAAACTCCCTAATGAAATGCCGCGCGTGGGGCCCCAAATCCGGAGGCCACGATCCACGACGTGCTGTAGGAAGCCTAGCCATTCGTTACCCAGACAGACATCGAACAAAAACGAAAATGCACAAGTGACGGGGGCGGCGGCCAAAGCAAAAAGGGCGATGGCCAAAGCCATCGCCCTTCTGCTGCCAGCCCGCGGCGTATTACTTCTTCGAATTGGTCAGCGCCTGAAACTGCTGGGTCAGGTAGTTGCGGGTGCTGTTCATTTGCGCCACGACCAGGTCAAGCTGGGTGAACTGCTTGCGATAGCGTTCGATGGTCGCGTTGACGCGCACTTCCATCGCTTCGTAGCGCCGTTCCACGTCCTTCATGCTGCGCTCGATGCCGGCGGTGACGGCGCCGATCGGGCCGGTTTCTCCGTTCATGCGATCCACGGCGTCGGAGAGCCGGCGGCCAAAGCCGCCAGTGGTGCCGTCACCCGCGAACAACTGCGTCACGTCGCGCAGGTTGTCCTTCAGCGCGGCGTCCAGCTTCTTGTTGTCGATCGCCATCGTGCCGTCCTTCTGCATGGACACGCCGATCGCGGCCAGCATCGTCGGCGCCTTGGCGGGCATGCCGGTTTCGGGCGTGTTCAGCACGCCGCGCAGCGTCGACTGAATACCGCGAATCGAGCTGTCGCCGTTGAGCGCGCCCTTGGTCTTGGCCTTGGTGTCGAACTGCGACAGCGACTTCACCGTCGACTGGATGTTGTTGTACGCGGTCACCATCGCCTGCACCGCGTTCTTGATGCTTTCGCTGTCCTGCGTCAGCGACATCGACGTCGTGCCGGTCTTCTTGAGCGTCATCGTCACGCCCTGCGCCGCATCCACCACGGTATTGCTGGTGCTAGTGATGGCGATGCCATTGACCGTCAGCGCGGCGTTGGTGGCGCGCAGGGTTTCCTTCATCGCGTTCGCGCCGGGCGTGGTCGGGTCATAGCCCGCCAGGCCCTGCAGTTCCGGCGACGAGCCGGTCACGCGCATGCTCATCGTCTCGCCGGTCTTTTCCGACGTCAGGATCAGGCGGTACGGCGTGGCGCTGCCATCGTTGATGATGCTGGCCTTGACGCCGATGCCGGCCTTGTTGATGGCATCGCGGATGTCCTGCAGCGATCCCTTGCCCGGATCGATCGTCACCGTGCGCGGGTTGGGCGCCGTGCCCGTGGCCGCGTTGGCCGTGAACGCCGGATTGATGTAGGTGCCCGACGCTTCATCCCAGCCCGTGGTGGTGCCGAACTCGAACGACAGCGTGCCCGAGCCGATCTGCACGTCCTGCTTGGCAAAGCCGTTGCCGGCCAGCGACTGGACCTGCGCCAGCCGCGTCACGTTGACGCTCAGGTCTCCCGGCACCGCATTGGCGCCGGTGGTCACGGACAGGACGTCGCCATTGCCCACGCTGGCCTTGACCGCGCCGAACGTGTCCTTGTTCATCAGCGCCTTGGCCGTGGCCTGGAAGGCGGTGAGCATGCTCTTGACCGTGCCGTACGCGCTCAGACGGGTCTGATAGGCGCCGTGCTGCTTTTCCAGCGCGTCCAGCGGCGCGCGCTCGGCGGTGGCGAGTTTGTCCAGCAGCGTGGACAGTTCGAGGTTCGATCCCACCCCGAGGGAGGTAACGGATGCCATGCGTGTGTGCCCTTGTTCTTGTTCGCTTCTTTTGGAATGTCATCCAGGCGCTGCGTCGCCCGAATGTCTTGACATCCATGTTTACGTCGCCCAAAAGTGGTTCTTTAGGCTTTTTGATACGAACTCGATACAAAGACGATACACAAAGGGACTTAAGTTACCTTAAGCGTCGTATGACTCACATTTAAAGGGATATTGGACACGCGGCCCATCCAGCCGCCCCGAATCGCCAGGTCAGACACCCGTCGGGCCGGCGTTCGATCCGTGGTCAGAACCTTGCGACACGCTCCACGCTCGTTACCGCTTTTTTAATTTCCCATTAAGACTCGAACCGGAGCACGCCACGACCGCACTGGAAGATGCATCCGTACGTAACAACCAGTCGGGGCAGGAAGCGTCCGATCACCGCGAGGGCACGATCGAAGTAAAGATCTCTGGCAAGGGAAAACGGGCTGGTCGATGACGAGACCTCGGGCCATGCCCTTCAGCAGGAACACTCGCAACCGGGCAGGACACCAGGCGAACGCCCGGCGGGTGAAGGCGATGAGGACGCGACCAGCCAGCAGGCCGCGAATGGCAAGACATTCGATACAACAGCTTACAAAGACGCTTGCGAGAGGGTCAACGGACATGCCGGGGCGCCGTTACTATCGGCACCCACGCAGCAAACCGAGCCAAAGAGGTGCTCACCATGTCCAGATTCCTCATCGCAAGTCTGATCGGTCTTTCCGCCCTGGCGGCTTCCGGCGCGGCACAGGCGCGCGTCAACGTCGATGTCGGCATCGGCATTCCGGCATACGTTGCCGCGCCACCGCCGGCACCGGTCTACTACGAGCCAGCACCGGTCTATGTGGCACCGCGTCCCGTAGTGGTGGCACCGCGCCCGGTGGTGGTGCAGCCCGGCTATGGCTACTACGAAGGCTGGCGCGAGCAGCGCTGGCGCGAACGCGAATGGCGCCGCGAACAACGCTGGCGCGAGCGCGAGTGGCGCCGCTGGCATGACGACGACTGAATCGTCGCCAGCGCATCTACCGCACGAACGCCCTGAGCGCTTGCAAGGCATGGCGGCCGAAGCCGCCTGATATCAGGGCCGTTGCGAGAACGTCCGGTCGAATACCGATTCGGCGATGCGGTTCTTCAGAATTTCGATCGAGCCGCCCGCGATCATCCAGCCACGGCAGCGCCGCTGGCAGTATTCGACCAGTTCTTCCTGGCTGTAACCCATGCCGCCCATCACCTGCAGCGCCTCGTTGGCGATGTCGAAACCGGCCTGGTTGCAGAACGCCTTGGCGATGGCGGTTTCCTCGGCGGACGGCAGGCCACTGTCCGCATTGCTCGCGGCACGGTACAGCAGCAGCTGGCCGGCATCGAGCTTCATCTTCATCTCGGCGAACTTCCATTGCAGCCCCTGGAATTCGCACAGCAGCCGGCCGAACTGCTTGCGCTGGAGCGCCCACTGGCGCGCCACTTCGTACGCATAGCGCCCCAGTGCCAGCGAGCGTGCCGTGTTACCCATGCGCTCGACGTTGAAGCCCGCGATCTGTTTCTTGAAGCCGCCCTCACCCAGCAGCACATCTTCGGGCGCCACATAGACGTCCTCGAAATAGATCTGCGCCCATTCCTCGCCCGACATGAAGCGGGACTTCTGGCCGATGCGCACGCCTGGCGCCTTGGTATCGATCAGCACCGAGCCAATGCCACCCACGCCGGGGCCAAAGCGCACATAAGCCAGGATCACATCGGCATGCGGGCCGTGCGTCGTGAAGATCTTGGTGCCGTTGATGCGATAGCCGTCGCCATCGGGCGTGGCGCTGGTCTTCAGTTCCGTGACGGCCGAGCCGGCCTCGGGTTCGGTCATGCCGACCGAGATCAGCGTCTCGCCGCGCAGCAGCGGTGCCAGCCATCGCGCCTTCTGGCCGGGCGAGCCGTACTCGGCCAGTACGCGAATCGCGCCGAAATTGCCGGCCTGCACCACGTCCGCGCTGCGCGGGCAGTGCGCCGCCACGGCCTGGATGGCGATCACGGCGTCCATCAGCGTGCCGCCCTGGCCGCCGTCGGCCTCGGCAATCGTGATGCCAAGCAGGCCCTGATCCGCCATCTTGCGTGCCACGTCCCACGGATAGTCATCGGTATGAGCGCGCTCGCGCGCGCCGGGGCGCAGTTCCTTTTCGGCGAACCGGCTGACGGCGTCCTGGAATTCCTGCTGTTCGGGAGTGAGCTTGAAATGCATGATGTCTCCGTATGATTCTGGGTGTCCGACTTAGTGTTGGGATTCGGCCAGCCGCAGCACGCAGTCGACACCGACCACGCCGTCGGCGCGCACGAACAAGGGATTGATTTCCGCCTCGGCCACGTTCACGCCCTGCATGGCGCCCAGACGCGAGAACCGCACGATGGCATCGGCCAGTGCATCGACATCGCCGCGTGGCAACCCGCGAAAGCCGCGTACCAGCCGTGTGGAGCGCACCTCGTCGATCATCTGGTGCGCTTCCGCCAGGCTCACCGGCGCGGGCCGCAGGCTCACGTCACGATGCAGTTCGGCGGTGATGCCGCCCGCGCTGAGGACGACCACCGGCCCGACGAGCGGGTCCGCGCGATAGCCGAGCATCAGCTCCAGCAGGCGGTCTTCCATGCGTTGCACCAGAATGCCGTCGATACGAGCGTCGGGCGCGGACCTGCGCGCATTGGCCATCAGCCGATCCACAGCAGCCGCCAACTCGGCGTTGTCGCGCACGCCCACCTGCACGCCACCCACTTCGGTCTTGTGCAGAATGTCGCGCGAGCAGATCTTGGCCACGATGGGATACGGCACGGCATGGCCAGGCTCCGCAGCCGTAACCAATGCGGCCGGGGCCACCGGCACACCCAGTGCCTTGAACACGGTGCCCGCCTCCAGCTCGGTCAGGTCGCCCTGCGTGGGCAGGTTGGCAGGCCACGTGAGCGGCGGCACCGTCGCGTCATCCACGGCGTTGGCGGCATTGGCCGCCCGGAACAGACAGGCCAGCGCATCGGCGCAGCTTTCCGGCGTGCGAAACGCCGGCACGCCCGCGGATTGCAGTACCTGCAGCGACTGCGTGGCATCCGGCGCAAGAAAGGCCAGCAATGGCTTGCCGCCCGTTGCCGATGCCTCGACGATCGGCTTCACGGCAAGCTGCGGATGGAACTGCGCGGACGAACCGACCACGCACAGCACGGCATCGCACCAATCGCTCCGCAGCATCTGCTCCACAAGGTCCTGGTATTGCGCACTGGTGGCCGCCAGCGTCAGATCGATGATTGGCGTCTGGCGAATCCTGACGCCACGCGCGGCCATATGCGCGACGAATGCGTCGGGCGGGGGCACCGCCTCAACGTTGGCCAGGCCCAGACGGTCCACCACGGTAGCCGCGCCGCCGCCGGTGGTGGTCACCACGGCAACGCGCGGTGCGCGGTCCAGCGCGGGCACCGTGCGAGCGTGGCGGCTGGCGAGCGGCGCCGCTTCAAAGAGCGTTTCCAGCATCTCCACGCGCATCGCGCCGTGCTTGCGCAGGAAGGCGTCAACCGCCGCGTCGTTGCCCGCCAGCGCGCCCGTGTGGGACTGTGCCAGCGCCTCGCCTTGCGCCGAGCGTCCGAGCTTGTAGACGAGCACCGGTTTGCCAGCGGCCCGCGCGCGCCGCAGTGCCGGCCCCAGCACGGGCGCGTCGCGGATCGTCTCCAGGAACAACAGGATGACTTCGGTCGCATCGTCGTCCACCAGCATGTCGACCAGCTCGCCCACGCCGATATCGCTCTCGTTGCCCACCGACACCAGCTTTGCAAAGCCCATGCCGCGTGCAGCGCCGCGCGACAGCAACGCACCAAGCATCGAACCGCTTTGCGATACCACGCTCACCGCGCCGGCATGCAGCTCATCCATCTCCAGCACCGCGTTGACCGACAGGATGGCGCCGCTATGCACATCGACCACGCCGATACTGTTCGGTCCCAGCAGCCGCACACCAAGCGCCCTGGCCTGATCCGCCAGCGCCTGCTGGGCCGCCATGCCGGCCTCGCCCAGTTCGGCAAACCCGTCCGAGAACACCGTCACCACGCGCGCGCCGCGTGCGGCGCTTTGCGCCAGCGCCTCGGACACCTGAGCGCCGGGCACCATCACGAAGGCGTGATCGATCGATTCCGGCAAGGCGGCTACGCTCGGATACGCGGGCAGGCCCATCACTTCGGCACGGCCGGCATTGACCGGCAGGATTCGGCCCTTGAAACCATGCTTACGCATGAAGCGCAGCGGCCGCGCCGTGTTCTTCTTCTCGTCGGCGGAAGCGCCCACCAGCGCGACGACGCCCGGCGCGAACAATGCGCTGGCCAATGCCTTGCCCGTGGCGCCCACTACCGGCGCGCCCGCCACGATTTCCTTGTCGACTCTGGTCATGAATGCAGTCTTCCAGTGAATGTTGGGATGCGGTGCATGCCGTTCAGCGCGCGCGCAGCGCACCGAGGCCAAGCGCTCGAACCGGGCGCGCGCCGAGCTGCCACAGCGCGTCGAGCAGGCTCGCGGCGCGGCTCGTGCCCAGCACCGGGCCGCTCAGTTCCATGAACTTGTCCGCCAGCATCGCGTCATCGAGCGGTGCCTCCGGGTCCCCAAGCCGATATGGCGCAAAGTGGGCATGCCGCTTGCCATCGGCCATTTCGATTTCGACCCGTGCCGCGCGCTGGCGCGGGAATGCCGCCGTCAGTGCCGCGTCGGCGGTCAGCGTGATGCGTTGCATCAGGGCGCGGATGGCGGGGTCGGCAAGCCGCTCCGCTTCGAACGCGTCGAGCCGCACCGCGCCATGCAGAATGCCGTGCGCCACCACATAAGGCAGGCTGAATCGTGCTTCGAACGGCGTGGTCGGATTGAAATTGCCGGTCACGTCCAGCGTCACCTGATAGGCATGCACATGGATGGCGGCGATGCGCGACGGGTCGAGATCGTGGTCACGCACCAGTTGCATCGCCGCGTCGATGGCGGCAAACGTGTGGCCGCAGCAGCCATGATTCTTCTGCGTGATGCGCGTGACGTTGTAGTCGACACCCAGGCCGGCGGTGGCAACATCCCAGTTGGGACTACCGCACAACGCCGCACCAAAGCCCGCATCGCCTTCGAGGATGTCACTCACGCCGGTCACGCCATGCGCCGCACCCTGCGCGGCCAGCACGCCGGTCTGCGCGGCATGGCCAGCGTGCAGCGCCTTGGTCATCGCATCCGAGCGGAATGCCTGCTGCAGGCCCGAAGCAAACGTGGTGGCGGTGGCAATGGCGTGGCCAGCCACGGCGGCGTCGCCGGGGGCCAGCAGCAACGCGCCGGCGGCGGCCGCGCCGATGCAGCCGACCGTGCCCGTGGTGTGGAAGAAGCGATAGTGCGCGGGCTGGATCGCCGCGCCAACGCGCGTCGATACTTCGTAACCCGCTACGACGGCGCGCAGCAGGTCGTCCCCGCTGGCGTTGCGCTGTTCCGCCAGCGCCAGCGCGGCGGCGATGGTCGGGCAACCGGGGTGGTACACCGCGTCGCGGAAGATATCGTCGAACTCGGCCGCGTGCGAGACACTGCCATTGATCCACGCCGCCAGCGCGGGGAATGCCGTGGTGCCGTGGCCAAGCACGGTGCTGTGACCCACGCCCAGTTCTTCACGATGGGCGGCCATCAGCTGTTTGCCCGGTGCCATCGGCACGCCGGCCAGCAGCGCGGCAAACCAGTCGATCACCACGCGCCGCGCGTGGTGCTGTACGTCGTCAGGCAGCGGCGCATGGGCCTGGTTGCCGACATAGGCGGCAAATTGGTCGATCAGCATGCCGGTTGTCTCCTCTGGAATGGCTTCCATAGTACGAACGGCAACCGGCCCAGCTTTGACATTTGGTGAAAGCTCCCGACCCGGCGCGCGTATCCCGGCGTTTGCGGGCTGGTGCATACTCTGCGCACGCCGCTCGCCGCCCAGCCTTTCCATTTGGAGCACGCTCAAGTCATGGACATGGACATTCCTTCGCTTGCCATCCTGATCGCCGCCGTAGAGGAAAAGAGCCTGTCACGCGCGGCCGAGCGCGAGAACCTGGTGACGTCGGCGGCCAGCAAACGCATTGCCGAGCTGGAACGGCGCGCGGGTACCGCCTTGCTGCGCCGCCACGGACGCGGCGTGGAACCGACACCGGCCGGCGCCATGCTCTACCAGCGCGCCAAGGCCATCGTGCGCAGCGTGCAGCTGGCGCAGGACGCGCTGGCGGCATATTCGCTCGACGGCATCGCCAAGATCCGGCTGGCGTCCAACCGCTCGACGATCCTGCAGTTCCTGCCCGCCGATATCAGCGGCTTCCTGAAGCACGACCCCGAGGCCCGCATCGACCTGGTGGAAGCGTTCAGCTTCGACATTCCGCGCATGATCTCCAACGGCGACGCCGATATCGGCATCTATCACGCGCGCAGCCCCAGCCCCGGCGTGCACTCGCTGCCGTACCGCAAGGACCGTGTGGGACTGGTGGTGCCGCGCGGGCATCCGCTGGAGGCCAAGGGCGCGCTGCATCTGGAAGAGGCGCTCGACTACGACTTCCTGGGTTACTTTCCGCGCCATACCTTCGATGCGTTTCTGACGCTGGTATCGGGCACGATCTCGCGGCCGCTGACCGTCAAGACGCAGGTTTCGAACTTCGAGGCGCGCTGCCGCATGGTGCGCGAGGGGCTGGGCCTGGCCGTGGTGCCGGAGGGCATCGCGCGCAACTACCTGCAGATGATGGGCCTTTCGCTTCTGACGCTGAAGGACGACTGGGCGGAGCGCGAGTTCTACGTCTGCGTGCGCGACCGCGAAAGCCTGCCGTCGGCCGTGGGCAGACTGCTCGAATACCTGAGCCGCTGCGCCGCGATGGAACAGCATTTTCTGAAACCCCGCTGATGGCCCGCTGAGAACGCTGCGTTTCTGTTTCGTCAAAGCTCCGTGCCGGCATCTTTCTAAGATGCTCTACAGGGTGTCCCTTTCCCGAAAGGATGGCCCCACGACAAGAGACATACGGAGACAGCGATGAAAGACTTCCTGCGGCGCTCAGCCGCCGGCGTGCTGCTTTTTTGCGCCGCAGCAGCCCATGCGCAGCAACCCTATCCGTCCAAACCGATTCGCGTGGTGGTGGCATTCACCGCGGGCGGCACCACGGACATCCTGGCCCGCGAAGTGGCCCAGCAGATGAGCAAGGCACTGGGCCAGAGCGTGGTGGTGGAAAACCGGCCCGGCGCGGGCGGCAACATCGGCACCGACTTCGTCGGCCGCAGCGACCCCGACGGCTACACGCTGCTGGCCACTTCGGTCGGCCCCGTGGCCATCAATCCCACGCTGTACAGCCGGCTCAAGGTCAATCCGCAAACCGACCTGCAACCGGTGGCGCCGATTGCCGACGTACCCAACGTCATGGTGGTAAGTCCCAGCGTGCCGGCCAAGACCGTGCAGGAATTCATCACCTACGCCCGCGCGCATCCGAACCAGCTCAACTTCAGTTCCACCGGCGTGGGTACGGCCGCGCACCTGTCCGGTGTGCTGTTCAATGAGCGTACCGGCGCCAAAACCACCCACGTGCCGTACAAGGGCGCCGATGCACTCAACGACCTGCTGGCCGGTCGGGTGCAGTTCATGTTCGCCACGGTGCCGTCGGTGATCGCGCATATCCGTGGCGGGCAGCTACGCGCGCTGGCCGTGACGTCGCGCAAGCGGTCCGCCGCATTGCCCGATGTGCCGACGATGGCGGAGGCCGGTGTGCAGAACCTGGTGACCGGTGCGTGGTTCGGCCTGTTCGCGCCGAAGAACACGCCGCCCGAGATCGTCGCCAGGCTGAACAAGACCGTGACGGACGCGCTGTCACAGCCCGACATGCGCAGCAAGCTCGCGCAGCAGGGCGCCGAGGCTATGAACCTGGCACCGGATGCGTTCGGCAAATTCGTGGTGGCCGAGTACCAGGCGTGGAAGCCCGTGGTGGTGAGTTCCGGCGCGCGCATCGACTGACAGCGGGGCTGTGGCATGATTGCGCTTTCCAATCCGGGGAACGCGATCATGACCACGGCGCTGATCGTCATCGATGTCCAGCAAGGCCTCTGCGAAGGGGACGAGGCCTGCTTCGACTGGCAAGCCACCGTTGCACGCATCAACGACGTCTCTGCGAAGGCGCGCAGGTCCGGCGTGCCGGTCATCTTCGTTCAGCATGAATCGGCTTCCGACTACCTGAAGTACGGCTCGGACCGCTGGCAACTGGTGCAAGGGTTGCACGCGCAAGACTCCGACCTGCGCATCCGCAAGACCACTCCCGATTCTTTCCACGGCACCGAGCTTGCCGCCACACTGCGGACGCACGGCGTATCGTCGCTGGTGATCTGCGGCATGCAGAGCGATTACTGCATCGATACCACCACGCGCCGGGCGCTGGCGCTCGGCTATCCGGTCACGCTCGTGGCGGATGGCCATACCACGGTGGACAATGCGGCGCTGACCGCCGCGCAGATCATCCGGCACCACAACCTGACGCTGGCCGGCATCGAAAGCTTCGGCCCGCGCGTGACGCCCGTCGCCGCGGCAGACCTGTCGTTCGCGCACTGATCACCCTGGCCTGCCCTGCAGGCCGGCGGTGCGGCTATCGCACAATGCGTCGCAAAACCGGGGCTGACCCTGACTTCGGTTCCCGATTTCCTCACCGATAATCCGCGAGGCTGGCCATGTCCGGCCCAAATAGCCTGGGGCGTTGCCACCGGGCGCGGAAAAAAATCAGTGAAGGAGATGTAGTGCGTATCAAGCGTCAAGCCGTGCGCCTTGCGTGCGGGATGGCCGTTGCCATCGCCACCCTGTCCACCACCCAGCTGGCCTTCGCGGCCGATGCGTGGCCCACCAAGCCGATCAAGGTCATCGTGCCGTACACGCCGGGCGGGTCCACCGACACCGTAGCGCGCGTGGTGTTCGAGAGGGTGTCGCAAAGCCTGGGCCAGCCCATCATCATCGAGAACAAGCCCGGCGCCAACAGCACGCTGGGCGTGGGCGTGGCCGCGCGCTCGGCACCCGATGGCTACACCTTCGTATCGGTGCTGGCCGCGTATAGCGCGAACATGTCACTGTACTCGAAACTCAGCTACAAGCCGTCGGATCTGACGCCGGTGTCCGAAATGGCCGAGCTGCCGCTGTTCCTGTTCGCCAGCAAGAAGGTGCCCGTCAAGACCGTCACCGAACTGGTGGACTATGGCAAGAAGCACCCTGACACGCTGACCTTCGGCTCCAGCGGCGTCGGAAGTTCCGCGCACCTGACCGGCGAGCGGCTTGCGATGGAATCGAAGGTCAAGATGACCCACATTCCGTACAACGGCAGCGCGCCGATTCTGCCGGCCCTGGTCGCCGGCGAGGTCTCCGTGGCCTTCGATCCGCTGCTGGTGCCGATGCCCCATGTGAAGTCCGGCAAGATCAACGTGCTTGCGGTAGCGTCGGCCAAGCGCTGGCCCGGCGAGCCGAATATCCCGACGATGGAAGAGTCCGGTTTTCCGGGCTTTGTGATGAGTTCGTGGACGGGCCTGCTGGCCCCCGCGGGCACGCCGCAGCCGGTGATCGACCGCATGGCCCGGGAAATCGCGGCCGCCACGCGCAGCGCCGATGTGGCCAAGAAACTCACGGAACTCGGCTTTATTCCGGTGGGCGGCACGCAGGAAGAGTTTCGCAAGCTGATCGAGCGCGATACCACGCGCTACGCGCAGATCGTCAAGGCTGGCAAGATTACGCTCGACTGAGCGTTGCCGCCTTACGTGGATAGCTCCCTCCTTTGCCCCGCGCAAGAGGGAGCCATTCTGGGCAGCGGCGAATCAGCCTTGCCTGCGCTTCCACTCCTCGTATAGATCCGCCTCGCCGTCCTGGCGCACGGGCACGTACGCGATCGCCATCGACTGCTCGGCGAACGGCTTTGCCAGATCCGCATAGATGGCAGCCGTCGACAGGCCAAACGGTTCGCCATCGTCGTTCGAATAGGCATACGCCACTTCCGTCACACCGGACATCCGCATCGCCGCCATGCACATCGGGCACGGATGGCCGCTGGCGTACACCGCACAACCGGCCAGGCTCGGGCTGCCGAGCTTGTGGCTGGCGGCGCGAATGGCGTTGAGTTCGGCATGCGATGTCGGATCGTTGGTTTTATGGATCTCGTTGACGGCCGTCACCAGGACTTCGCCGTCCCGCACGATCACCGCACCGAACGGGCGCCCGCCCGCGTCCATGTTCTCGCGCGCCAGGCGGATGGCTTCGCGCAGGTATTGCTGTGCTTTCGTCATACTCGATCTCCGTGAAACAAGGCTCCGATGATAGCCGCTCGCGGCTTGTACTAAGCTGATAGAGGCGCACGCTTCACCGGCTGGAAGCCGCGTCCGCACTTGTCGCGGCAGCCGTGTCGATCTTCGGGGGCGGGGAACCATGTCTCGCTTTTCTGTCCGCATTTCCGCCCAGCTCGTGGCCATGCTTGCCACACTGGGTACGGCCATCGCCGCCGAGTCGCCCACCGCGCTCACGGTCACTTTCATCCATCCGGAAACCTATCAGGACGCATCGAGGCACTACGGTTACGGCAGCGACCCGCAGGTGCTCAATGCGATTCGCCAGCATCTGCAGAAGCTGGCCGCGCGAGAACTGCCGCCGGGTTACTCGCTGTCGATCGAAGTCCTGGACATCGACCTGGCCGGCTATATCGACTGGCGGTATTCCAGTGAAGTTCGCGTGGTGCGCGACGCCACATGGCCGCGCATGACGCTGCGCTATGCGCTGAAGCGCGGCGATGAAACGATCGCCACCAGTGAAGAACACATCAACAATATGAACTTCAACTGGGGCGTGAACCTGTATGGCTACAGCGATCCGCTGCGCTACGAAAAGGCGATGCTCGATGACTGGTTTGCACGCGCCATCACGCGGCGCGTGCACGGCTGAGTAGCGACGCCGCGGCTATTTGCGCGGTGCGGCATGTCTGCCCCGCTCGCCAATGGCGCCCGCCGCCGCGGCCCGCAGGATGCGCTGGAACGTCGGGCAGGCCATATGGCTGGGTGCCGGACAAGCGGCAGCATGCCGCAGGCCATCCCGCATCGCGGTGAGCTGGCGGATCGTGCGGTCGAGATCGTCCGCCTTGCCGGAAAGCACTTCGCGGTCGATGTGCAGCTGTCCATCATGTGCCAGCATGCCGGCGATTTCGTCGAGCGAGAATCCCACGGCACGCCCCAACGCCACCAGCGCCAGACGATCCAGCACGTCGGGATGAAACTGCCGCCGCAAGCCGTTGCGTCCGGCCGCGGCAATCAGCCCCTTGGTCTCATAGAAACGCAATGCGGAAGCCGGCACGCCCGATTGCCGCGCCACGTCCCCGATGTCGAGCATTTTCACCTTGACCTCAAGTCGACTTGAACTGGCACAGTGTAGCTTCCTCCTTCCAAAAGCCACCGACATGAACGCCAATCCTCAGGCCAACCGCGACCAGAGCGTCCTCTGGAACAGCACGGGCGGCCGCGCATGGGTCGTGAACCAGGCCACGATGGACCGCATGTTCGAACCGTTCGAACCGATTCTGATGGACGCGCTGCCGGCCGGCGCGGGCCAGCGTGTGCTCGATGTCGGCTGCGGCACCGGCGCCACCACGCTTGCTGCGGCGCAGCGTACGGGCGATCAGGGTGAGTGCATCGGCGTCGACATTTCCGCGCCGATGCTGGCACTGGCACGCGAGCGTGCCGCGCAGGCGGGCATCGCGGCACGCTTTGTCGAAGCCGATGCGCAAACCCACGCATTTTCCCCGGCCAGCTTCGACCGTATCGTGTCGCGCTTCGGCGTGATGTTCTTCGACGACCCCGTGGCGGCCTTCACCAACCTGCGCCGTGCAGCGCGGCCCGGTGCGGCCATGCGCCTGGTCGCGTGGCGCAGTCCCGACGAAAACGCCTTCATGACCACCGGCGAGCGTGCAGCCGCATCGCTGCTGCCCGACCTGCCCGTGCGGCAGCCAAATGCTCCGGGGCAGTTCGCGTTCGCCGATCGGGCGCGCGTTGCCGCGATCCTGGCGCAGGCCGGATGGTCGGACGTCGACATCGAGCCAATCGATGTCGCCTGCACGATTGCCGAGCCCGATCTGATTGGCTATATCGGCTGGCTTGGCAGCGTGGGACAACGGTTGCAGACCGCCGACGAGCCGCTTCGGTCGGCCGTCATCGGTACGGTGCGCGCCGCGTTCGAACCGTACGTGCGGGACGGCATGGTCCGGTTCACGGCCGCCTGCTGGCGGATCGATGCTCGTGCCCCCGCCTGACATTGCGCCGCCATGCGCCCGAACTAGACTGGGTAGATCACAACGCGGGCGGGAGACATGCCATGACCGCAACCAGGGGCCAGCCGGTCGGCCATTCGACATTGGCGTTCGGCCGAATCTACAACGATGAAGCGGGCGAATCGCACTTCGGCGCGCTCTCGTTCGAGATGAGCGAGCGCAACTTTGCGCCGCCCGCGCCGGCCTTTCGGGTGTCACGCATGGACGAGGCCGTGCGGCAGGGATTCCTGGTCGTGCCCACCGGCTGGGTGGGAGACCTCCACCCCTCGCCGATTCGCATGTGGATCTTCCTGCTCGACGGCGAAATGGAATTCGAAGCATCGGACGGCGAACGCCGCGCCCTGGTGCCGGGCAGTGCGCTGCTGCTGGAGGACACCGGTGGCAAAGGCCACCGCAGCCGCGTGATCGGCGGCAATATCGCCACGCTCGCCGTGGTGCAGATGCCGGAACCTGGACGTTGAGCGCGCGGATGCCGACACCCGACATCCCGCCGCAACAGAACCCGGGCGCCGCGCCGCAACTGCCGCCGCCCGCCCCACCGCCGCCGACGGTGCCGTCGGGCTTTCGTCAGGGCATCATCACGGCCATCACCGTGCTGCTGGGGTTCTCGCTCGCGTTCTGGCGCTTCTGGGGATTCGAAAGCCCTGGCCACTGGAATGCCGGCGCCCTTGTGGCCGCGCTCTGCCTGATCGCCGCCGTGGCGCTGCAGATCCTTGCATTGTTTCGCGCGCTGCGCATCGAGGACGACAGCATTCCCGAATACCGCAAGACCGTGCGCTGGTTCATCGCATCGGCGGTGGCACTGTTGATCGGGCTGACGATTGCGCTGATGGACGCCGCCTTGTTCGATTCGACGCAATGATCGCTGGCGCGCCCACCCCAGGCGCGCCATTCGCCTATCGAAACAGCCCCGGCGCGTACGTCTTCAGAAAAAAGGCCAGCGTGATGCACGACGTGGCCAGCAGCGTGCCGGTACGTACCACACGCGGCGGCGTCATCCTGCCAAGCAACGCACCGCCGTATCCGCCCAGGATGGCGCCGATCAGCATGGCGAGCGTTTCCGGCCATCGCACCGCATTGGCCAGGACGAACGCAATCACCGCCACGGCATTGGCCGCGCTGACCATCAGCGTGCGCGGTGCGTTGAGGTTCTTGAGGTCGCGGCTGTCGAGCAGACCCCACATGGCGATCATCATGATCCCGACCGCGCCGCCGAAATACCCGCCATAGATGCCGAGCGCAAACTGCACCGCCAGCACCGCGTGCGCGTGGATGTGCCAGCGCGTGCGCAGTGCTTCGCCAAGCTGTCGTCCGAACGCCAGCGCGATACAGGCGATCAGCAGCAGCCACGGCAGCACGAACGTGAAAGCCGCCGATGAGGTGTGCAACAGCAGCACCGCGCCGACCAGGCCCCCGCACAGGGTTGCCACCAGCAGCGCTCTCAGCGGCACGGAACCGACCGGACCCAGGCCGTCGCGATAAGCCCAGGCACTGGCCAGGCCACCCGGAAACAGCGCGACCGTGCTCGAAGTATTCGCCTGAACCGGTGGCACACCGGCCGCGATCATGGCGGGCAGGCTGACGAACGAGCCGCCGCCGGCCAGCGCGTTCATGGCGCCGGCGACAAATCCCGCGCAGAAAACCAGAAGAATGGGGTCCATGCACCGAATGCTAGCCAGCCATCCGTGCCCCCGCAATCTGGCAATTCCGGTGCTAGACTTCGGCAAAACCGAAAGCAGGGGATCATTGCGGTGCGCTTCGACCTGACCGATATGCGGCTGTTCCTGAGCGTCGTGGAATGCGGCAGCCTGACCCAGGGCGCACGGTCGATGCATCTGGCGCTGGCGTCCGTCAGCGAACGCATCGCCGGCATGGAAGCGGCGCTGGGCGCCCCGCTGCTGGAGCGCAACCGCCGTGGCGTGCGGCCCACGGCCGCGGGCGAAGCGCTGGTCCGGCACGCGCGCTCGATCCTGGGCCAGGTGGAGCAGATGCGCGGCGAGCTACGCAGCTTTGCCACCGGTCTCAAGGGCCGCATCCGCCTGCTGACGAACACCGCTGCGCTGGCCGCCTTCCTGCCGCCGCATCTCTGCCGCTTTCTCGCGGCGCACCCGGACCTGTCGGTCGATCTTGGCGAGCGCCCCAGTGCGGAAATCGTGCAGGCGCTGGTCGAAGGCCGGGCCGACCTTGGCATCGTTGCCGACATCACCGATTTCTCGAACCTGCAGACCCATCGCATCGCGCAGGACCAGCTCGTGGTGGTTGCCAGCCGTACGCACCGGATTGCCGCGCAAGCCAATGTGGCCTTCGCGGACATCATCGGCGAGCCGATCGTCGGTGTGGCGGACACCGCGCTTGAAACCCACCTGGCCGAGCGTGCATCACGGCTCGGGCATCAGCTTCACTATCGTGTGCAACTGCGCAACGTGGAGCATGTTGCAATGCTGGTCGAACAAGGCATCGGCATCTCGATCGTGTCCGATGCCCTGGCCAGGTCGATGCCGCGCGGTCTGGCCATCCTGCCGCTGTCCGAGCCCTGGGCCACGCGGCGGCTCTATCTTTGCGCACGCGACTTTGGCGCCCTGACGCCGCATGCCGGTCTGCTGGCGCGGCAGCTAAGCGGCGGCTGACGCCCGCCGGCTCAAGTCGGCCCACCGGAAAGCCGTAAAATCCGGAGTCATCGTTTGGAAGCATTCCCTATGAAGAAGGTATTCCTGTTGGCCGCCGCGTGCCTGGCCACCGCTGCCAACGCGCAATCCACGGTCGGTGGCATCGCCGCGCCGCTTGGGCTGGAGCTTGGCAAGACCCAGTGCGCGAAGCTGACCCCGGGCCCGAACCGCGAGAAAACCGGCAAGACACCGTGGGCAGGCGGCGACGCATTCGAGCTGAAGCACCTCGAACGCTTCAACCTGACCGGCCTGACCCGTGCGGTCGTGAATTGCGACGCGCAGGACATTGTGACGCTGGTGACGCTGACCTTCGACAAGGCCGCGCTGGAAGATGTCAGCCACAAGCTCGACGCGCGCTACGAATCGAAACGCAAGACCGATGCGAACGCCCAGAACGCTTATGCCGAATGGGCGGCGTCCAACGGCACGCTGGAATTGCTCTACGCGCGCGACGGCAACCAGTTCACCGTGGCGTACTGGGGCAAAGGCGCCAAGGCGCGCTACTTCGCCTACGGCAGCAGCCAGAACAAGGCCCCGGCGGCCGCGAGCGCGCCTGCCGCGAAAGTGGCGGCGCCGCTCTAGGTCATAGGTTCGTCGACGACGAACGGCGAACGGTAAGCGGTCCGGGTCTTCAACCAGCGGTTGAAGATCCTTCTCCGCATCTACGGCTACCGGTAACAGATCGCGCCAACCATACTGGCTTCACCTTCCTCTCACCCGGAGCCAGACATCATGACCACCCCCGTTCAAGTTGCGATCGTGTACCACAGCGGCTACGGCCACACGGCCAGGCAAGCCCAGGCCGTGGCACGCGGCGCCGCCAGCACCCCGGGCGCAACGAGCCTGCTGATCAGCGTCGACGAGATCGAGCAGCACTGGGCAACGCTGGAGCAGGTCGACGCCATCATCTTCGGCGCCCCGACCTACATGGGCAGCGCTTCCGCCCAGTTCAAGGGATTCATGGACGCCACCTCGCGCAACGTGTTCGCCAAGGGCTTCCGCTGGGCCGACAAGGTTGCCGCCGGCTTCACCAACGCCGCCTCACGCGCCGGCGACAAGCTCGTGACGCTGCAGCAGATGGCGATCTTCGCTGCCCAGCATCACATGCATTGGGTCAACCTGGGCCTGGCATCGGGACACAACAACTCGAAGTCGACCGAAGACACGCTGAACCGGCACGGATTCTTCATCGGCGCCGCCGCGCAATCGGATGCCGACGTCAGCGCCGAAGTATCCCCGCCGCTGGCGGACCTGCGCACGGCCGAACACCTTGGCGCGCGCGTGGCCCAGGTGGCACGCGAGTTGAAGGCCGGCCGCCAGGCACTGGCCGAACTGAAGGCCGCGGCCTGACCACACGACCAGGAAAAACATCATGAGCGATATCGTTTCTTTCGTCGTGCGCCTGCCGGGCAAGCCCGAACACCGAGAACAACTGCTGACCCAACTGCAGCATGTTCTGGAGACCATGTCCGGCGAGCCGGACTTCATCAACACCACACTGCACCGCGCATCCGATGACCCGGACACGCTGGTGGTCTACGAGACGTGGGCCTGCTCCGCGGACTATTTCAAGGCGCATCATCTGGCCAAGCCATACCGCAAGGACTATGAGGCTGCCCTGCCATCGCTGCTCAAGGCGCCCCGCACCATCGAATGGCTGGACCCGCTGAAGGAATACCTGAAGCGTTGACCGTCAGGGTGTAATCTTCAGCCTGCGTTGCGCGCCCGCTTTCGCCAATCCCTCGCGCAACGGAATGCCCGACGGCATTCCGCCCTGACTGGAGCACACCCCATGACCTCCAAAGCATCATCCCGCAGACAGGCCTTTCGGCAACAGGTGGCGGCACGCAAGGCGTTGCTGATGCCCGGCGCGTTCAACGCCATGAGCGCCCGCGTGATTGAAGACCTCGGTTTCCAGGCCGTGTACCTGACCGGAGCCGGCGTCACGAACATGTCGTTCGGCCTGCCCGACCTTGGCTTCATCGGCTTGAGCGACATGGCCGAGCACACGGCGCGCGTGCGCGATGCCGTGGACCTGCCGCTGCTGGTGGACTCCGACACCGGCTTTGGCAATGCGCTGAACGTGCACCACGCGGTGCGCACGCTGGAGCGGGCCGGTGCCGATGCGATTCAGCTCGAAGATCAGGTCATGCCAAAGAAGTGCGGCCATTTTGCCGGCAAGCACGTGGTCAGCACTGGCGAGATGGTAGGCAAGATCCGCGCGGCCACCGATGCGCGCGACGATCCCAACTTCCTGATCGTGGCCCGCACCGATGCGGCGGCCGTGCACGGCATCGACGATGCCATCGATCGCGGACATCGGTTTGCCGAGGCTGGCGCCGACATCCTGTTTCTTGAAGCGATCGAAGACCTGAAGGACATCGAGCGTCTGCCCGGACTGTTCACGACGCCGCTGCTGATCAACATCGTGATTGGCGGCAAGACGCCCGTGCAGGGCCGCGACGCGCTGGAGCGTCTGGGCTACGGCCTGGTGCTGTACGCCAACGCCGCGCTGCAAGGCGCGGTGCGCGGCATGCAGCAGGCGCTCGATCTGCTGCAGACCAACGGCCAGATGAACGAGGACCCCGCCATCGTCGCGCCGTTCGGCGAGCGCCAGCGGCTGGTCCGTAAGCCGCTGTACGACGAACTGGACGGGCGCTACAAGAGCGACGACTGAACTCGGGAGGGTGGCCATGAACACCGCGCTCATCGTGCTGGACCTGATCAACGACATCGTCCACGCCGAAGGCAAGCTGGCCGGCGGTGGCACGGCGGCACAGGCGGCGGCACGCAACCTGGTAGCCGCCAACAATGCCGTCATCGCGCACGCGCGTGCGCGGCAGTGGCCGGTCATCTTCGTGAAGGTGGGTTTTTCCGCGAGCTATGCGGAGCATCCGAAGGACTCGCCCTTCTTCGGCAAGGCCCATGCGGCCGGCGCGCTGACGCTGGGTGCATGGGGCACGGCGCTGGTGGACGGTCTTGACGTGCAGCCGGCCGACAGCGTGGTTGCCAAGCATCGGATCAGCGCGTTCTATGGCACGGCGCTGGAAGCAATCCTGCGCGCGCACCGCGTGAATCGCGTGGTACTGACCGGGGTTAGCACCACCTGGGCCGTGGAGTCGACCGCACGCGATGCACACGACCGGGACTATCAGGTCATTGTGGTGGAAGACGCTTGCGCAGCCCGCAGCGACGACGATCATCGTCATGCGCTGAAGAACCTGAGCGCCATCGCCACGGTGACGACTGTCGATGCACTGCCCGCATTGCGCGAAGGCTAGCCGCCACGGTTATCGGCCCTTGTCCGGCGGTGTCACCGCATCGCCGGACCGTTGACATCGCACGGCCTTTTTCCTTGACGGCCACTCAGCCCGCAACAAGCAGCACCAGCGACGCACCACCCACCAGCACCAGACTGACGGCCCACACCAGATCGAGGTTGAACCAGCTACGCGCGACAAACTGCGCGCCCAGGTAGCGCCATGTCAGCCAGGCCAGCGCCCCGCCCGCCAACAGCATCGCCAGCGTGTGCGCGACAGCCACCAGCAGCGCGGTGCCGGCATTGCCGAGCGCCAGCGCATTGACGGCCTGGTGTCCGCTATCGGCCTGCACGGAACACAGCCCCAGGTAGATCGGCACCAGCATCAAACCGGCACCGTGCGCGATGGCTACCGCAAACGACCACAGGACCAGCCGCGATGGACGGATGCGCGCCAGCATCCGTGGATGACGACGCCACACCAGCAAGCCCACGCCATAGATCGTGACCAGCAACGCGGCCGCAAGCCGGATCTGCGTCTGCCATGCCGCCAGCGACACCAGCAGGCCGAATGGCAACGTCAAGGCCAGCACGGCGAGCGCATGTCCCGCGCCGAGGGCACCGAGCGCGAGCGGCAACCCGCGCGCGCTACGCGCCAGCATCGCCCCGGAGACGGCCAGCGGCCAGCCCATCGCGGGGTTGATGCCGTGGTACAGGCCGCTCGCCACAACGGCGGCCCACAGGCCGGCCTGCTCCCATGCCGTGGTCAAGCGTTTGCCGCTGGCTTGACCGACGTGTAGCAGAACGAATCCGTCGAACAGTCGCCCCCTTCGAGCCGGATCTGGTGCGCGCGATAACCGTCGGGGAATGTCACGCGGAAGCGCTCGTCAAGGGTCAGGCCACCTTCGGGCGCCGCATGGGCCATGACCTGCGTGCCCGGCACGCCGTCCGGATAGAACTGGTTGTCCCAGGTGGAGTACAGCGAATTGGTCCAGTAGACACGCTTGCCGTCGCGGCTGATCTCCACCATTTGCGGGCCGCCCGCAAATGGTTTGCCATCGGGATGCGGCGTGCGGCGTACGATGCCGCCGACATGCACCGATCCGGAAAGCCTGGGCTTGCGCGGATCGCTGACATCGTACTGGCGCATCTCGCCGGTGCCCCAGCACGACACGTACAGAAAGCGATCGTCGAGCGAAAGATCGATATCGGTCACCAGCGGCGGCACGGCACCAAAGCCCTTGAGCAACGGAGGAAGATCGTCCGCGGCGGCCGGCTCGGGTGCAATCGTCGCCGTCTTCTCGATATGGAACTGGCCGTTTTCGCGCCACCACGTCCAGATCGATCCTTCGAGGTTCGTCGTGTCGACCACCACGCCGACAAAGCCGTACTCGCGCACCGGATCGTGCGCGGGCCGGACTTCCAGAGCCATCTGATGCTGCGCGCCGAGATCGATCGTCTGCACATTGCGCCGCGCGCGCAAGTCCCAGAAATGGAGCCGGTGGCCATAGCGGTTGCCCAGCAGGTCTTCGGGCACCAGCCCGTTTTCGAACTGCGGCGGCAACGCCCATTCGCTCGATACCATGTAGTCGCGCGGCAGGTTCCACCAGAAGTCGTAGTGTTTGTCCTGCGTGCCGCGATCGATCTCCCAGCGGCCCAGCACCTCGAACGTCTCACAGTCCATGATGAAGATGCCTGGCGTGCCCTCGGTACCGTCGGGACCCGCGCCACCGAGTGTGCTGACGTAGATACCCTCCGGCCCGCAAT
>DAIOET010000006.1:0-44787 GCA_036746135.1 Cupriavidus sp. | reverse complement strand
AGCCGGATCCTTACACCGACGGTGGACGCATCAGCTCTCGCGATGGTTTCACCGACGGCGCGCGCAGTGGTGCGCGCGACAGCGGTGAGTGCCTGTCCTGAGTAAGGAAGACAGGGCAGGACAGCGCTTGGGGCGGGGCGGCTTTTACGAGCCGCTTCGTTGTCCGGGGGCAGGAGTTGCCGCGCCTTGCAGCACGAAGGTGCGATTGATCACGTCCACTTCCGTCAAAAATCCGCGTTCCAGGTATGCCTCGATTTTCCTGGCCTCCGAAAAGATGCGAAACCTCAGGGACGGGGACTTCCACCATTGCTCTCGCGCGACGCCGAAATAACCAATCGTCGCGCACGATAAGCGCGTGATCTCAGGCCACTGCTTCTTGACGGTCATCGCGTAGCGACGTTTGGCGTAAATGTTTCCAATCAGCAAGAGCTCGCTGATGCCGGCGTGCTTCATGAGCTTGCGCGCATTGCGGACATTCTCGCCCGTGTTGGATGAGGTCTCTTCCAGGATGATTCTCTTGCGCGGCAGGCCTTGGGCAACTAGGCGATTGGAGATCTCCCGTGCCTCACTGCTTCTGGCCCCACGAGTCCTGCCCCCAGCGATAATGAGCATCTCGAAGTGTCCGGAGTGGAAGAGGTCTATCGCAACACGCGACAGGTCTGCTTGTGCATGTCGACTGCCGAACATCAAGGCAAATTTGCATGGTTGAATCTCCGTTTCTGGCGAGATGTAGTCAATCAGTTGAATGCGGGTGCAACGCCCGGTTGTCGCGATGGCCATATGGGAGGCAGGGAAGGACATGGAAGGTTCGGAAACGGTCGCCGTGATCAGGCCTGATCTATGGCTTGTGACAGGCATCCCAGTAAGGGTCGGCGAGCCTGCAGGGCTTTTCGGCCGTCACGTCGATCCACGAATAGTCCGTATCCTCAGGACTCAGAACCGGGTCCGCGCCGAAGAAGCCACAGCGAAAGAACACGAGTAGCGCACGCTTGCCGGGGACGATCTCGCAGGAATGACTGCCGAGGTAGAGCAGCCTCGTGATAAGGAGTCCGCATTCCTTCCTAACTTCCCGTATTAACGCCGCCTCCAATTCCTCACCAGGGTCTGGGCGGCCACCAGGCAATTCCCATTCCCCCTGCGGATTCCTGACGAATAACACGCCTTTCGGTGTTTCAAGAACGGCCTTCACGCTAATGGGGTCCGTGGATGCTTCGTGCCTGATGTGATGATATTCGTTATCCATGTTCAAAACTTATTCCTTATTCAGTGAATAGGATCTATTTCCAAGCAAAATAGCGGGTGGCCTAAATGAGAATACTTCTGAGTCATCGCCTGGGGCCGGGGCAGCTCCGACCAGTAGGTTGTCCAATAACGTAGACCAATCGCGTGTGATAATCGATTAGTGCCTCCGGCTGAAACTCCATCGGCGGAATGCAATACATGTTGGCGTGTCCATATGCTGCGCCAGTGACGAGCGCTTGGACGGCGATTTCGAAATCCTTGTCCACCTCCCGTGGAGGTGCTGGAAAATCGACCGTGCCGGATTTGTTCAGGAGCTGCCAAATGACGACGAAGCCGGCATCTGCCGCCCATTGATGCACGGCGTTAAAGGTGGATCGGCCATGCGCATCAGTGACGCCAAAGGCCATAGCAGCGGGTGAAAGGGTCAGGCAGGTCGCCAACGATGCGCTTGCCAGGATGGAGCGGGCTAACGGGGTGGAGCTCATGTTGATCGATCAATTGAAATCCCAACTCGGGGGCGCATGGCGCGGGTGGGATGCATTATTGGGGAGATCAAATCCTATGCAATTGAGGGCGGCCGTTGATTAAAAACATCCGGATATTTATTCATACGAACATGAATGAATCTAATATTGAACAGATCTTCTGTTTTTTGATTAAATCCGCAACCTTCGATAAAACGTACTTATCTTCGGGGAGTGTGGGGGGATCTTCCTCGTATCTGCCATTCTGCATGACGTGGTTGCGCACGTTCCTTCCATCATGCGAAATGTGGAGATTGAAAAAGGCGCTAATATGGAATAAGGATTGGGGAGGAATTGCCAGGTTATTTGGAAAAGGAGATCCGAAAATCTGATAAATATGTTTGCGGGAACCTGTTTGCGGGAGTAGTGGCGCTGGCCTTATCTGTTTTGCAGGTAGCGGTTGGACGTTTGCAAAGTCGTGCTGTGGGTCCGCCGAAAGGCATGAGGATCTGTCAGGCACACCAGAAGTAAGGACATGCGTATGCGCAATACGCGAAGAAAGACCAGGATGGAACTGCGCCATCTCCGCTGTTTCATGGCCGTCGCTGAAGAGCTTCATTTCGCTCGGGCGGCCGAGCGTTTGCACATGGAACAGTCGCCGCTTTCCCGGACCATTCGGGAACTGGAGGATGAACTGGGTGTACAACTGTTCTTGCGGACCACGCGAAGAACCCGCCTGACCCGTGCCGGTCAGTTGTTTCTGCGGCAGGTGCCGCGTATCTTCGCCGCGCTGGAGCAGGCGCGCGACAGCGCGCAGGCCGGGGCCAACGGCTTTCATGACCAGTTACGTATCGCGGTGTCCGACGCCAGCGCCCGTTCGCAGCTTCCGGCGCTACTTGCGCTGTGTCGGCAGGAAGATCCGGAAGTGGAGCTCCGGTTGTTCGAAGTATCGCTGTCGCAGCAAGTCGAGGGGTTGCACGACGGGCGGTACGACGTCGGCTTCTCCCTGAGCGACGACGTTGGCGATGGCATCAGTGCTCACCCGCTGTGGAGCGAGCCACTGGTTGTCGCCGTGCCCGCGCGTCATCCCTTGCTTGCTTACCGCCATATTCCGCGAGAGGAACTGCTGCGCTATCCCTTGGTTCTGTGCGATTCGCAAGCGTGGGAGGGCCATGCTGGGCTCGTGGATCGCGTGCTAAGCCGCGGGGATCAGGAACCGCTCATCGCCGATCGTGTCGCATCGCCGGAACTGATGATGACACTGGTGTCGGCGGGCCTTGCCCTGGGTCTGGTCGGCGCGTCACACGTGTTGGCCAGCCGCAAGTTGGGTGTGGTTGCCCGGCCGCTCGCAGGACGCGTGCCGCCGGTCACGACCTATTTGCTGTATCTCGATGGGGAACCGTCTCCCACGTTGGCGCGCTTCATCATGCGCGCCCGTGCTGGCCGGCCGCCCGTCCTGGACGGGCGTATCGATGTCTCGAACCCACGAACCTATGAGGATGTCGAGATATGAAGGTCACCACGCTAATTCTGTTGACGTTGCTGACGGTTGCTTGTGGGGCTTGCCGTCGCGCTGGACCGTCGGATACGGTGGAGTCGCTGCTGGCCAACCCCGAGCGGCTCAAGACGCTGCGAGAGCAATGCAGGATCAACCACGAGGAACTCGGTGACGCGCTCTGCAGGCGTGTTGCGGTGGCCACGAGCCAACAGTTCCTGGGCATTGGCGCGCACTAGACCCCACCCGCGCTCTGACCTTCCAATGGGGCCCGTTTCGATGCGTGTCCGAGATGGGGCGACACGCCATAACGCGCCAGCGCTTGCAACGATGGCGCGTCTCGCGTTACGCCATGCATTCTTGCGATTTCCGCCATCTTTGTCCCGATAACGGTCTTTGACCGTTGTCGAGCGGCACACCAATCTTGAGTCAACGGCACGTTGTCGTGCCAACGTCGCGAGGTGTCTGTGCAAAAGAAAGCGGAAGCGCAAGGCCAAGGTGTGCAGGTTGGCCAGATTGTTGTCGTGCTCGGCCTGGTGACGCTCGGCGTGTGGATGGGGACACAGTGGACGGCCTCCTCCCTGGGGTACCAGGCCCGTCTGGGTCCGCCATGGTTCGCACTCTTTGCCACGCCCGTCTATCACCCGTGGCGACTATTCGAATGGTGGTTTCGCTACGATGCGTACGCGCCGCGGGTGTTCAATACTGGCGGCGTTATCGCCAGCACTGGCGCAATGCTCGCGGTGGCGGTGGCGATTGCCATGTCGGTCTGGCGTTCGCGACAGCCAACGGTGGCGACGACCCACGGATCGGCGCGCTGGGCACATGCCGACGATATCGGCAAGGTCGGACTCACGCGGCCTGCAGGGGTCTTTCTCGGGCGGTTTGGCGGCCAGTACCTACGTCACGACGGCCCCGAACACGTCTTGGCCTTCGCGCCAACGCGCTCCGGCAAGGGTGTCGGCCTGGTCGTGCCGACCCTGCTGAGCTGGCCCGCGTCGGTCGTAGTCCATGACATCAAGGGGGAAAACTGGACCCTGACCGCTGGCTGGCGATCGCGCTTCTCGCATTGCCTGTTGTTTAATCCAACGGATGCGCGCTCCGCCGCCTATAACCCGCTTCTCGAGGTCCGTCGTGGTGCGCATGAGGTGCGCGATGTGCAGAACATCGCGGATGTCCTGGTGGACCCGGAAGGCGCGCTGGAGCGGCGAAATCACTGGGAAAAGACCAGTCATGCGCTGCTGGTCGGCGCCATTCTGCATGTGCTTTACGCAGGAGCCGACAAGACGCTGCGCGGCGTTGCCAACTTCCTGTCCGACCCGGCGTCAGCCTTCACGCTGACCCTGCATCGGATGATGACGATCCCGCATCTGGGCGATGCGCCACACCCGGTGGTTGCGTCCGCCGCGCGTGAGGTGCTGAACAAGTCAGAGAACGAACGGTCGGGGGTGTTGTCCACCGCGATGAGCTTTCTGGGCCTATTTCGTGACCCGACAGTGGCAGCAGTGACGGCGCGCTGTGACTGGCGGATTGCCGATCTCATCGACACCGATCATCCGATCTCGTTGTACCTGGTGATACCACCTTCGGACATCAGTCGCACCAAGCCGCTGATCCGGCTGATCCTCAACCAGATTGGCAGGCGACTGACCGAATCCCTGGATGGCAGCGACGGCATTACCCGTCGTCACCGGTTGCTGCTGATGCTCGACGAGTTTCCGGCGCTCGGACGGCTCGATTTCTTCGAGACAGCGTTGGCCTTCATGGCGGGTTACGGCATTCGCAGCGTCTTGATTGCCCAGTCGCTGAACCAGATCGATCGGGCGTATGGCCAGAACCATGCAATCCTCGACAACTGTCATGTGCGCGTGACGTTCGCGGCAAACGACGAACGCACGGCAAAGCGCATCTCGGAAACCTTGGGCACGGCCACCGAGTTGCGCGGCCAACACAATTACGCTGGCCATCGGCTTGCCCCCTGGCTGGGGCACCTGATGGTGTCACGGCAGGAGTTTGCCCGCCCGCTATTGACCGCTGGCGAAGTGATGCAACTGCCGTCCGACGAGGCCATCGTGATGGCAGGAGGCTGCCCACCGATCCGGGCAAAGAAGTTGCGCTACTACGCGGATGCCAATTTCAAGCAGCGCGTGCTACCGCCACCCGTCCTCGGGCGTGGACGCTATGCCGACGTACCACCCGCGCGACCTGACGACTGGACCGCCCACGCACCGGCGGTGGACCCGGCCACGCCGCCATGCGTGGAAGTGCTACGCGCCGCCAGTCTCGGCGAGGAGGGGAAGGCGTCTCTGGCGCCGGGGGGCGATGAGGAAGCGGTATACCGCTTCGATCGTCACGCGGGCGCCAATGACCTGGCGCTGCTCGACGACGAATTCACGTTTGCCCTGGCGGGCTCGACAGAGCCGACTGCACCGACGATACCGGGCACGCCGGGCGCGGCACCACTGGCCGCCTGCGTGGCAAACGACGGAGTCGACCGATGAGCCAATATCGCCTGAATCTCTTCATCTCTCCCGAGCACGCCAGACGCCTCGACGAACTGGCGACCAAGAAGGGCGTATCGAAATCGTCGATCGTTGCGGCGGCGTTAGCCTCCTGGCTCTCGCCAGACGCCGGGGACCAACGGGAGGCGGCGATAGCCAGGCGCCTGGACCGCTTGTCGCGTCAGTTTGAGCGGCTTGAACGGGATCAGAACGTCCTGATCGAAACGGTGGCGCTCTACGTCCGCTACTACCTGACCGTGACGATCCCGGTGGCGCAAGTACACCAGGAGGCCGCACGTGCCCAGGGCAAGGCGCGCTTCGAACAATTTGTCGAACAGCTTGCACGCCACCTGGTGCGCGGGCGCAGCCTGGTCCAGGACGTGGTCGAGGACCTCGGGCCGGAGGCGGCACAACTGGACGCTGTTGCCTCGGACCCGGCAGCGGCGCAGGAGAATCTCTCATGAGCGCGCGACAACTAGCCTTCACCACCACCTCACTCGATCGACGTATCCGCATGCTGCGCACGGCAATGGGACCGCTGATCGCCGCCGCTCTGGACGACCCGGACGTCGTGGAAGTCATGCTCAACCCGGATGGCGCGCTGTGGGTGGACCGGCTGTCCAGCGGGCGGGCACCGCTGGGTGCGTCATTGCCACCGGGAGACGGCGAACGCATCATCCGGCTCGTGGCAGCACACGTCGGCGCGGAGGTCCATCGCAGCCAGCCCCTTCTGAGCGCCGAACTGCCAGACACGGGGGAGCGCTTCGAGGGAATCTTGCCGCCCGCCGCGAGCGCGCCGGCTTTCGCGTTGCGCAAGCGAGCGGCAAGCGTCATTCCCCTTGCACGGTACATCGATGACGGGATGATGAGCGCGGCGCACGGAGAGTGCTTGCGCCAGGCAGTGCGCGCGCGCCAGAACATCCTCATCGCAGGTGGCACCAGTACCGGCAAAACCACGCTGGCCAATGCCTTGCTGGCCGAGGTCGCCACCACGGGGGATCGCGTGTTGGTGCTCGAAGACACTGTCGAGTTGCAATGCACGGCGCGTGATCATGTGGCAATGCGCACCCGCGCCGGGGTCGTATCCATGGCTGAGTTGGTGCGCGCGGCGATGCGCCTGCGCCCGGATCGCGTGGTCGTCGGCGAAGTGCGCGGTGGCGAGGCGTTGGATCTGATCAAGGTATGGGGCACGGGGCACCCCGGCGGTGTCGCGACCATCCACGCGGGATCCACGCAAGGCGCGCTGTTGCGCCTGGAGCAACTGATCCTGGAGGTGGCGGTCCACGCGCCACGTGTATTGATCGCCGAGGCAGTCAACATCGTCATTTACCTCGCCGGCCGTGGCCATCGGCGCCGCATCGAATCGATCGCCCGCGTCGTCGGCTTCCACGATGCAGGCTATCGCCTGGAAGACGCACAGACGGACCCAAGCACCACCTCCCGATGCACCGCCCCGGCGACGGTGAACGCCGCGCGCGCGTTGGCGACCGATCGTGAAGGAGACCTGTCGTGACGTATCCCGGCTTTTCTGTGCCAAGACACCGGATGTGGCGGCCATCGGGCTCGGCACTGCGCGGCCGATGCGGTCGTCTCGGTGTGTCTACAGCTCGACTGCATCGCGCGCTGCTGGGCGCTTGCCTGCTGGCGCTGGCTGGGAGGGCAACGGCCGCAGGCTCTTCCATGCCATGGGAAAGACCCTTGCAATCGATTCTGGATTCGATCCAGGGCCCGGTGGCACGCATCATCGCGGTGATCATCATCATCGCCACGGGATTGACCCTGGCCTTCGGGGACACGGCGGGAGGCTTTCGCAAGCTGTTGCAGATCGTCTTTGGTCTGTCCATCGCTTTTGCGGCGTCCTCGTTCTTCCTGTCGTTCTTCAGCTTCTCGGGCGGCGCCGTTGTATGAATGCCGACGACGACTTTTCTTCCGTACGCCTGGCCATCGGGTTCGAGGTGCCGCTGCACCGTGCGTTGACGGAACCGATCTTCCTGGGCGGCGCGCCGCGCACGGTGGCGATTGCCAACGGCACGCTCGCAGCGGCCGTCGGCCTGGGCCTGCAACTATGGATCCCAGGGGTGGTGCTGTGGGTCGTCGGCCACGCGTTGGCGGCGTGGGCCGCGCGCGTTGACCCGCAGTTCATGCCGGTGTTCGCCCGGCATATCAAGCACAAAGCGCTGTTGGACGTGTGAGAACGAGCCATGATGAACCTAGCCGAATTCCGTCGACGCCCGGCATTGCTTTGCGACTGGTTGCCTTGGGCAGGGCTCGTCGCGCCAGGTGTCGTGTTGAACAAGGATGGTTCATTCCAACGCACGGGCCGCTTTCGCGGGCCGGACCTGGACAGCGCGACGCCCGGCGAGTTGATCGCCACGACGGCGCGCGTCAACAACGCGCTTCGCCGGTTGGGTTCGGGCTGGGCCTTGTACGTGCAGGCCGAGCGACTGGCCGCTGCGGGTTACCCGCAATCGGATTTTCCGGAGCCGTTGTCTTGGTTGGTGGATGAGGAGCGGCGCGCCACGTTTGAGGCGGCAGGGCATCATTTCGAGAGTCAGTACCACCTGACGCTGCAATACCTGCCGCCCGAAGAAGCCCGCGCGCGGGCAGCCGGATGGCTGTACGAGAATCGGCCAACCGAAGGCGTCGACTGGCGTGAACGTCTGACAGCCTTCATCGTGGAGACCGACCGGATCTACGACCTGCTCGACGGCGTGATGCCGGAGCTTGCGTGGCTCGATGACAGCGAGACGCTGACTTGTCTGCACGGCGCGGTCTCGACGCGGCGCTACCGAATTGCCGTCCCCGAGGTGCCGTTTCACCTCGATGTGCTCCTGGCTGATCTGCCACTGGCCGGCGGCCTGGCCCCGAGGCTCGGAGCAGCCCACCTGCGCGTGGCGACAGTGCGCGGATTCCCAAGCGCGACCTGGCCGGGAATTTTGGATGACCTGAACCGGCTCGGTTTCGCCTACCGCTGGTCCACGCGTTTTCTCTGCCTGGACAAGACGGATGCCGAGCGCGCCTTGCGTCGCCTGCGCAGGCAGTGGTTTGCCAAGCGCAAGAATGTCGCGGCGCTGCTGCGCGAAACCATCTTCCAGCAGGAAAGTCCACTGGTTGACACCGATGCCAGCAACAAGGCGGCGGACGCGGACACCGCCCTGCAGGCGCTCGGTAGCGACCAGGTGGCCTTTGGCTATGTCACCGCTACGGTGACAGTCCTCGACACCGACGCCGCAGTGGCCGACGAGAAGCTGCGACAGGTGGAGCGTGTTATCCAGGCGCGCGGCTTCGTGACGATGCCGGAGACGTTGAACGCCGTCGAAGCGTGGTTGTCATCCGTGCCGGGTAACGCCTACGCGAATGTGCGCCAATCGATCGTCTCGACGTTGAATCTCGCACACCTGATGCCAGTGTCGGCGGTATGGGCGGGACCCGCGCGCAACGCGCACCTCGAAGGTCCGCCGCTGGTTGTCACGCGCACAGATGGCACGACCCCGTTCCGGCTGGTAACACATGTCGGAGATGTGGGGCATACGCTGGTTGCGGGGCCAACGGGCATGGGCAAGTCGGTCCTGCTCGCCACGCTGGCGATGCAGTTTCGCCGCTATCCCCGTTCACGCATCTTCGCCTTCGACATGGGGCGATCCATGCGGGCCACAATCCTGGGACTTGGCGGTGAACAGTATGACCTGGGGGCGGATGGCGACATGGCTTTCCAGCCGCTGGCGGGCATCGACCGCGAGGGCTGCCTTACCTGGGCGGCGGAATGGGTAGAAGACCGGTTGTCGCAGGAAGGTGTGGCCGTCGGCCCCGAAGAGAAGGCAGCCATCTGGTCGGCACTTGGCAGCCTCGCCGGCGCGCCGCGCGAGGAGCGCACGCTCACGGGCCTATCAGTCCTGCTGCAGTCCAACGCCTTACGCCAGGCGCTTGCGCCCTACGTGCTGGGCGGGGCGCATGGCAAGTTGCTGGACGCCGACCAAGACCGGCTGGGCACGGCTGACGTGCAATGCTTCGAAATGGAAGAGCTGATGCACAGCAAGGCGGCGGTGCTGGCCGTGCTGGGTTACCTGTTCGCGCGGCTGGAGGCCCGATTCGACGGTGCCCCGACGCTGCTGATCCTCGATGAGTCCTGGTTGTATCTCGATACCCCGGTGTTCGCCGCGCGCATCAGGCAGTGGCTCAAAACGCTGCGCAAGAAGAATGTGAGCGTTATTTTTGCGACGCAGTCACTGGCGGACATCCAGGATTCGAGTATCGCACCGGCCATCATCGAAAGCTGCGCGAGCCGCATCTTTTTGCCCAACCCACAGGCAACCGAGCCGCAGATCCGCTCGATCTATGAAGGTTTCGGCCTAAACGGGCGGCAGATCGACATCGTCGCCACGGCCGAGCCCAAGCGCGACTACTACTACCAATCCCGTCTGGGCAATCGCCTGTTCGATCTCGATCTGGGTCCGGTAGCGCTGGCATTCACCAGTGCGTCTTCCCCGAAGGATCAGCGTGATATCGACCGCGTGCTGCGGGATACCGGCGTACCGGGCTTCGCCGGCGCGTGGCTGCGTGATCGCCAACTCGATTGGGCTTCAGAACTGCTGGCCTCGGCCCCTTCTGCGCTGACTGCGCCTTTTAGCCCATCTACCCCTTCTCCCCCTTTTTCCTCGCTGGCTGCGTCCGCGGGTTCCTCGGCTTCGGCTACGCCTTTTCTCGCCACTCATATCCAGGAGATTGCGCCGTGAAGCTACTTACGTTCATCGCTTCGCTTGCCAGCGTACTGACGGGCTCGCTCCTCGCCACGCAACCGGTGGCCGCCGTGACTGTGTTCGATCCTGCCAACCTACTGCAGAACACGCTGACGGCCGTGCGCACGCTTGACGTGACGCAGAACCAGATCCGCCAGCTCCAGAATGAAGCGCAGACGTTGCGCAACCAGGCCCGCAACTTGGCGAGCCTGCCGGTTGACGTCGTCGGCCGATTGCGCACGAACCAGGCGATGACCGGCCGCCTGATCGCCGATGCACAGGGCCTGGCCTTTGAGCTGCAGCGCATGGACCGGGATCTCGCCCGTATTTATCCACATCAGTACGCGGCGGCCGTAAGCGAGCATCAGATGGTGCGCGATGCGCACGAACGGTGGCAAAACACGCTTAGCGGGCTGCAGACAGCCATGCGCATGCAAGCGCAGGTGTCCCAAAACCTAACCCAGGACGAGCGAGTGCTGGCCGATCTGGTCGGTCGCAGCCAGTCAGCGGCCGGCGCACTGCAGGCCATGCAGGTCACGAACCAGTTGCTCGCCCTGCAGGCGCAACAGGGTGTCCAGGCGCAGCAGCTGCAGCTGACCCAGTATCGCGCCGTGTCGCTTGAGCTGGCCCGGCAGACGGCCGCGGCGGAACGCGGCCGGGAAACGTCGCGGCGCTTCCTGGGTAACGGCACCGCGTACACCCCGCAGGCCGTGCACTTTTACGATCAATGAGAGGCCAAGGCCATGTTTAGGATGCCTGCTGATCACGGTCTTCCAGGCCTTACAGACCTTCCAGGCGGCTTGTCGATCGCCTGCAACGGTACGACGCCATGAACGATGTTGGCGTCATCGACCGCTTTCTCGACATCTTCTCGCGCTACATCGACTCGGGCTTCGGCTTGCTGCACGGCGAAGTGGCGTTTCTGAGCGCGACGCTGGTCGCCATCGACATGACCCTGGCGGGCCTGTTCTGGGCATTGGGTCATGCAAGCGGGCAGGGCGAGGACGTGATGGCCCGGCTCATTCGCAAGGTGCTCTATGTCGGAGCATTTGCCTATCTCATCGGCAACTTCAATGGGCTGGCCGGCATCGTGTTCCGCTCGTTCGCCGGGCTTGGGCTTAAGGCAGCCGGCTCCACCTTGAACTTGGCGACGTTCATCCAGCCGGGCCATCTGGCCAAGTCCGGCATCGATGCCGGGCGGCCCATTCTCTCGCAAATCGATAGCCTGGCGGGGTTTCCTGAGGTCTTCAGCAATGTTGCGCCGATTGCCGTGCTGCTCCTGGCGTGGTTCACCGTGATCGCCTGCTTCTTCGTGCTGGCGATCCAGCTGTTCGTGACGCTGATCGAGTTCAAGCTGACCACGCTTGCGGGCTTCGTCCTGGTGCCGTTTGCCCTCTGGAACAAGACCGCATTTCTCGCCGAGAAGGTGCTGGGCAATGTGATGGCGTCCGGCATCAAGGTACTGGTGCTGGCCGTGATCGTGGGGATCGGGACGGCGCTGTTCCGTGAGTTCCCGACCGCGTCAGGCGGCCCCTCCATCGACGCTGCACTGATTGTGATGCTGGCCTCGCTCGCGATGCTCGCGCTGGGGATCTTTGGGCCGGGCATCGCCACGGGGCTAGTGTCCGGGGCGCCTCAACTGGGGGCGGGAGCGATGTCGGGTGCGACGCTGGGTGCGGCAAGTGCGGCCACCGCGGTTGGTGCAGCCGCAACGGGGATAGGGGGCGCAGTCGCCGCAGGCGCACGCCTGGCACCGGCCGTAGCGCAGCGGGCAACGGGTGGGGCGCTGGGTGCCGTGGCGGCTGTTGCGCGCGGGTCGTCCACCGTCGGTGGCGGCTTCAGTGGCGGGGCGGCCGGGTCAAGCCACGTCGCCAGCGCGGATCGGCTGGCGGGACGGCAGCGTGGGAGCGGGGCGGGGGCAGCGGCAGGGGCGCGGTCCGGCGTAGCACGCGCGGCGAGTGGGACAGGGGGTGGCGAGGAAAGCCAGGATGCAGGCGATGCCGCCACACGGGCAAGCGCTGTCGGCGATGCCCGATCCACTGCCGATCGACGGCAGCCGGCCTGGGCCAAACGCCTGCACCGTCGCCAGCAACTCTCGCATGCCGCCACCACCGTCGCCCACACCTTGCGGGACGGGGACGGCGGAGGCGCGGGCAGTGGCCCGAGCTTGCGCGACACGGATGCATAAGGAAAACAAACCATGCGGTTCAAGCGACCACGCACACGTTATGCCGAGACGCCGCAGCCTGCGACGCCGTACCAGGCTGCCGCACAGGTATGGGATGAGCGTATCGGCTCGGCGCGCCTGCAGGCCAGGCACTGGCGGCTGATGGCCTTCGGCTGCCTCATCCTGGCCCTAGGGATGGCGGGGGGGCTGGTCTGGCGCTCAGCCCAATCGATGGTCACGCCCTACGTGGTGGAGGTGGACCAAGCTGGCCAGGTGCGTGCCGTTGGCGAAGCGGCTGCGCCGTATCAGCCGAATGACGCGCAGATCGGTTTTCACCTCGCGCGCTTCGTCACGCTGGTGCGGTCGGTCTCCATCGACGCTGTCGTCGTGCGCCAAAACTGGCTCGACGCTTACGACTACGCCACGGACCGCGGTGCGGCCGTGCTCAACGATTACGCCCGAACCCAGAATCCGTTTGCACGCATTGGCAAGGAATCAGTGACCGTGCAGATCACGAGCGTGGTGCGGGCCAGCGACACGTCCTTCAACGTGCGCTGGCGCGAACAGCACTTTGCCAATGGGGCACCGGTCACCACCGAGCGGTGGACCGCTGTCATTACCGTTGCGGTGCAAGCGCCGCGCACCGAAGCGCGCCTGCGCGCAAACCCCTTGGGTATCTACGTCAAGGGGCTGTCGTGGAGCCGTGAGCTGGACGCCATCGAAGGAGCCAAATCATGACACTGCTGCACCTGTTCCGACGCCGTTACGTGCTTGCGGTGGCCTTGGCGGCCCTGTCGGGCTGCGCCACCCAGGGCAAAACACCGCCTGCGATCTCGCTCGATGAAGGGGTACAGGCGCATCCACTGCCTGAGCCGCCGCCGCCCGTTGAAGTGGTGGAGGTGCCCAAGGTGCTTCCGATGCCGGCCCAGATGAAGCCAATCGTGCCGGCCGACGAGGTCGCGACCGCACGGGAGCCGGCGGACGAGACTCTGCGTGTGTCGCTCGCCAATGAGGAAGCAAGGGTTGCGCCCACGCTCGAGGGCTATGTCAACGCCATCCAGGTCTGGCCATACGCCGACGGGGCGCTCTACCAAGTCTACGCCTCACCGGGCCGTGTCACCGTCATTGCCTTGCAGCCTGGCGAAGAACTGGTGACGGTCGCCGCCGGCGACACCGTGCGCTGGATGGTGGGCGATACCGCGACGGGTGCGGGGGACGAATTGCGTGTCAAGGTGCTGGTCAAGCCGGTGCGCGCCGGCCTGACGACCAATCTGGTGGTGATGACCAGCAGGCGGACTTACTTGATCGAGCTGACCGCGACCGCAAAGGCGTGGATGGCCTCGGTGTCGTGGGACTATCCGAAGGATCGCATGCTGGCCTTGCAGCGCCAGGCACAGGCGGCTCAGGCCGCCGCCCCGGTCGATACCGGCCTTTCGCTCGAAAGCCTTCGCTTTCGCTACACCATCCGTGGCGCCAATCCCCCCTGGAAGCCGCTACTTGCCTTCGACGACGGCGCGAAGGTCTACATCCAGTTTCCGCCGCGCATCGGGCAAGGCGAACTGCCGCCGCTTTTCGTGATTGGGGCGCAGGGAGATGGGCAACTGGTGAATTACCGCTTTCGTCCACCGTACTACATCGTGGACCGGCTCTTCGGCGCTGCCGAGTTGCGTTTGGGTGGAGGCGGGGAGACGGCGGGCGATGTCGTGCGCATCGAGCGTACGGATGGCATCGCAGGGGGGCATTGACCATGAACCCGGACAATGCCTCAGACCTGGGGTCGTCAACCGTGAGCAAGGAGACGCCCGAATCATTGGCGTTGCGCGCCCAGCCGCGTCCGGTGACACGGTTGAACCGGCGCGTGCTCGTCGCCCTGGCAGGCGGCCTGGTGGCTGCCGTGCTGGGGGCGACGATGTGGTCGCTGCAGGCGACCGGGCATCGGACCCTGGGTGAGCCGACTGAACTTGATGATGCCGATCGCGTTTCCAGATCGCCTGCGCTAGATCAGTTGCCTGCGGACTACGCCAAGTTACCTGCGGCCGATGTTGGCAGGGGGGAAGTCCCGCAGCTTGGACCCCCGCTGCCCGGTGACCTTGGGCCCGCTATTGTGAACGCGCAGCCGTCGTTCGTGGTCAGTGACGCACCACCTGGTCAGGATCTGGTTTTTGCCGAGCGGGACGCGCTGCAAAAGGAGGCGGAGGCAGCGGCGAGTTCTCCCATATTTTTTCGCAGCAGCACGCAGCGATCGACGGTCGGATCCGAGCCGCCCGTGGCGATACCGTCGACATCCACACGCGAGTCGCGACTGGCCGCTGTGTTCGATCCGCAAGCGCCCGGACCGGCGTCAACGGCTGCGCAGCCGACCGATCCCGTGGCCGTGCAAAACCGGCAAGACCAGAAAGAGGCGTTCCAGCAAGGCGTGGTGACGGCAACCCGCAATGCGGGGCAGTTGCTGAGGCCGATGTCACCTTACCAGGTGATGGCCGGCACTGTCATACCGGCAGCGCTCGTGACTGGTATCCGTTCGGATCTGCCCGGCGAGGTGATCGGCACGGTGACAGAGCCGGTCTATGACACAGCGACAGGCCGCCACCTGTTGATTCCCCAGGGCGCACGCATGATCGGGAAGTACAACAGCCAACTCAGCTACGGACAGAATAGGGTGCAGGTGGTCTGGCAACGCATCATCCTGCCGGATACGTCCTCGCTTACGCTGGACAACCTCATCGGAGCCGATCCGGCCGGTTATACGGGGCTGGAAGATGGCATCGAGCGGCACTGGGGGCGCGTCTTCGCGGGCGCCGCCCTGACGACACTCCTGGGGGTCGCTGCGGAATTGGCGGCCCCGGAGAATCGCAATGGCAATCGCGTCATCATTGCTGGCCGCAGCGGTCTGCAGAGTAGCGTGAACCAGGCGGGGCAGGAGGCAACTCGGCGCAATCTGGATATCCAATCTACGCTGACAGCGCGGCCTGGCCTGCCAGTTCGCATCATAGTGAATCGGGACCTGGTGCTGCGGCCGTATCCACCCATTGTCTTGAAGCGGGAGGTATCACCATGAGCACCAGGAAAACGCTACGGCTTGGGCCATTGCCCAGGAGCGAAAGCGCGAAGCTGACCTTCTCTTGCACGATAGCACTCAAGGCCGAGTTGGACCGGTATGCCCAGCTGCATGCGCAGACCTATGGCGAGGCAGTGGATGCCATCACCCTCATTCCGCACATGTTGGAAGCCTTCATGGCCCGCGATCGCGGTTTTCGCGCGACGGAACGAAAAAGGCCGCAGCCTGATAGCCCCTCCACACCCTTGGAACGTTGAATCGGGTCTTGCTTGGTCGCGCGAGCGGTGACGTTGCGGCAGGATTCATTAGTGCACGCTTGGTCGATAGTCGATCCTGAATTGCACAGCGAGATCGCGAAGCCGTTTGTCCAGCGTCCGCAGTTGTGCGCCTGGTGTGACCAACGTTGCGGCGAGCGGCGAGATCTGTGCCAACCCGTAGCCGAGGCCGAATAGCTTCTCGCGCTCGACGTCCATGACCTCTTTCAGCGTAACCTGCTTGGCTGACTGGAGAAGCGCGATATCTCCCAGCGTACGTTGTCGTGGCGCAGGGGGCATGCCGCAAGCCAGTTCCGCCAACACCCTGGGGTGTATCAAGGCGAGATCCCCGAGAATCAGCGTCACCAGCGCCTCGTTGCGCTTCGTGACATGTGGGACCCAAATCGATGTGTCGATCAGGACAGTCATCTCAGGGCGGCCAGGCGCTTGGCCGCCTACATACATACAAACCTCTTAATGGCCTCGCGAAACAGATCGGTCATGTCCACCTGGCTCGGCCGCTTCCAGAGCCTGTTCATACAAGGCGTCGTCGATGGTAACTGTCGTTCGCACGGCATCGCTCGTGTCATCGAAAACGATGCTCATGGGCATCAATATTGGCATCTTCGCGGGCAAATCGTGCATGATCGTAAGTGGCTTTCAGTCGACTTTGAGGGCGTACGTGTTGTACGTTGCTCCCGACAACGCGAATGGCCAAGGGTCACCCTTTCTCGAACTCTCGACCCCATCTCACGTCCCTGGGGTGGCCGACGCTTCTATGCCTCAAAAATTGGGGCGCCCTCCTGATCGTTCGATATGAATACGGCTTCTGACTCGCATGTTTTCGCTACATAGCGGCCTCGGCCGGGCACGGAAACTGATATCAATCGCTCATGAAGCGCACGACCTCGATTCCGCAGCCGCTCGATGCCGCACTGGTGTCGGGCGAAGTCGCATGCCCGGCGGATGGCGAAGACCGCAATTTCGTGACGGCGCTTGCGCGGGGCGTGGAGCTGCTGCGCGCCTTTGGACCCGACGACGACTTCCTGGGTAATGCCGAACTGTCGCGCCGTACGGGTATTCCCCGACCTACGGTATCGCGCCTGACCTACACGCTGGCAACCCTGGGCTATCTGGTCTATGTCCCGGCGCAGGAGAAGTACCGGATCGGTCAAGGCGCCATGCTGCCGGGCCAGCGATACTTGTCCGGTGCCGGCATCCGCAATATCGCGCAGCCCTTGATGCAGTCGCTGGCGTTTGCCACCGGCTGTACCGTCGCGCTGGCCGCGCCGGACCGGCACGACATGCTTTACCTGGAGGTGTGCCAGCCGCGCGGTGCGTTGGTGATGCGTCTGACGCCCGGCTCGCGCTTGCCGATGGCTACGTCGGCGATGGGCCGGGCCTGGCTGGCGGGGCTGCCGGCGCCACGACGCGCGGTGATCATGGCTGAGCTGGAACGCCATCACGGCGCGCGCTGGGCCGGCATCCGCAGCAAGCTCGAACGCGCCATGCGCGAGCACGCGCGGCGCGGCTTCTGCGTGGCACATGCGGAGTGGGACCGCTCGGTCAGTGGCGCGGCGGCACCGGTGCGGCTGGCCGAAGGCTCGGAAGTCCTGGCGATCAATATCGGCGGCGCTTCGACACGGCTGTCGCCCGAAGTGCTGGAAGGCAACCTCGGTCCGCGTATTCGTGAACTTGCCGAAACGTTGGCCGCCCGGCTCTGGCAGCCGGCATGACCGATTACCAAAAACACACGAAACACACGAAACATAAAGCGAAGGAGAGATCGATGGAGATTCGCAACAAGACCGTAATCGTGACCGGTGGCGGCACGGGTATCGGCCGTGCGCTGGTGCTGGCATTTGCTCGCGCCGGTGCACGTGGCGTGGCCGTGGCCGATATCGATGCGGCAGGCGCCGCGCAAGTGGCTGCGGAAGCTGCCGCCGCCGCGCCCGCATGCCAGGTCTTCTCGCAACGTGTGGACGTGGCCGATGCAGCGGCGGTACAGGGGCTAGTGGATGTGGCCACGCAGCGCTTTGGCCAGGTCGACGTGTTCTGCTCAAATGCCGGCATCATTCTGCGCAAGGGGCTCGATGCGACGGCCGACGAGTGGCAGCGCATCTGGGAAATCAATGTGATGGCGCATATCCACGCCGCGCGCGCAGTGCTGCCGCAGATGCTGGAGCGCGGTGACGGGTACTTCGTCAACACCGTATCCGCGGCCGGCCTGCTTTCGCAGATCGGTTCGGCGCCTTACGCCGTGACCAAGCATGCCGCGATCGGTTTTGCCGAATGGCTGTCGATTACCTACGGCGATCGTGGCATCGGCGTGAGCTGTATCTGTCCGCAAGGCGTGCAGACGAAAATGCTGTTTGGCGACGACGGCGAGCGAAAGGGGTTCCTGCAGGAGGGTTCCGTCACGGCGGAGCACGTGGCCGAGAAAACGTTGGAGGGCGTGGCGAACGAGAGCTTCCTGATCCTGCCGCATCCCGAGGTTCTCGAATACTATCGGCGCAAGGGACAGGACTATGATCGCTGGCTGCGTGGCATGCGCCGCCTGCACGACCAGGTCAGCAAGGCATTCGGCAATATCGCCGTGTAGTAGCAGTTCCCTATAAGAAAGATCCAGGAGACAGATGATGCGTGCTCGAATGTTCCGGCGCCGCGAGGTGCTGGCGATACTGGCCGCCACGGCCGCCATGATGACTGCGCCATCGGTACACGCCGATGCGTATCCGTCCAAGCCGATCCGGGTCGTGGTGGGCTTCCCGAGCGGAGGCGCGCCCGACATCCTGTCACGCATCTTCTCCGAGAAAATCTCGCTCGGACAGCCCGTTGTGGTTGACAACAAGCCCGGCGCCGGCGGCAACATCGGTGGCGAAATGGTGGCCAAGGCGGCGCCGGATGGTTACACGCTGGCACTCGGCACGGTTGGCACGCATTCGATCAATGGCGCGCTCTACAGCAAGATGCCGTACGACATGGTCAAGGACTTCGTGCCTGTGATCCTGCTGGCGTCCACGCCCAATGTACTGGTGGTACATCCGAGCGTGCCGGCCAAGAATGTGCAGGAGCTGATTGCGCTGGCTAAGTCGAAACCGGGGCAACTCACATTCGGTACGCCTGGCGTGGGTACCTCGTTGCATGTGGCCGGCGAGCTGTTCAATACGATGGCGGGCACGAAGATCGTGCATGTGCCGTACAAGGGCAGGGCGATGGCCATTCCGGACCTGCTGGGCGGCCATATCACGATGATGTTTGACAACCTGCCATCGGCGCTGCCGGTGGTGAAAGAGGGCAAGCTGCGCGCGCTCGGGGTGACCAGCGCGCAACGCTCGGCCTCGGCGCCGGACATTCCCACCATCGCGGAACAGGGGCTGCCGGGCTACGAGGCCACCTCCTGGTTCGCCATCTTTGCTCCCGCCAACACGCCAAAGGATGTGGTGGCAAAGCTCAACGCGGAGCTGAACCGCATCTTCACGCTGCCCGACGTCCAGGCCAAGCTGAAGACGCTGGGCCTTGACCCCGTGCTCGGAACGCCCGAGAAATTGGCGGAATATCAGCGCGGCGAAATCGCCAAATGGGCCAAGGTGGTCAAGGAGTCCGGCGCGAAGGCGGAGTAACCGCAAACGTCCGGCCGGCGGCTAGCACCCCGAAGGCGTGCGCCGCCGCGCCAGCCCGTGGCGCGTGAGGATGGCCGCGCCTCGATCTTTCAGCGATTGTCTTTCAGCGATCACGCAGCCGGCTCAGGCTGACGAGCGCGCCGATGGTGGCGACGCTGGCCGCAACATAGAGCGCGGTGCGGGCTGCGTCACCCCGATCGAGGCTGAACAGCAGCGCCACAACCGCGGTGCCCGTGGTCTGGCCAAGCAGGCGTGTGGTGGCCTGCGCCCCGCTTGCGCCGCCACTACGCTCATGTGGCGTGGCGTTGATCATGGCGCGGTTGTTGGGCGACTGAAAAAAGCCGAAGCCGACGCCGCACAACGCGGTGCGCCAAGCAATGTCGAGGCTCCCGGCATCAGGTCCCAGCACGGCAAGGCTGAGCAGGCCACCGGCCAGCATCACCAGCCCGGCCCCGGCCAGGACGCTGGCCGAGTATCGATCCGCTAGCCGGCCGGAAAGCGCCGCCATGACGGCCACCATCAGCGGCCACGGGGTGATCAGCAGCCCCGTTTCCTGCAGGCTGCGGCCAAGCTGGTATTCGAGATAGAACGGCAGCGACACGAAGGCCAGCATCTGCGTCATGAAGGAGCAGAACGACGTGCCCACGGCCAGCCTGAAGGCGCGGCTGGCAAACAGGTCCACGGGGACCAGCGGCGCAGGCTGGCCGTGCTGCCGGCGCACCAGCAGCCAGCCCAGGGCCAGCGCCAGCACGAGGCCGCAGCCGCCGGCGATGCGCAATGGGGCATGCCCAAGGCCATCGACACCGAGGATGAACAGTCCGATCACCACTGCCGACAATACGGCGCTCGAGTAGTCGAAGGGGCGCGGTTGCGGGGGCGTCTCGGGTAAGGCACGGCGGGACAGGGCCAGGGCGAAGATGGCGACTGGGACGTTCACCGCAAAGAGCCAGGGCCAACTGGCCAGACCTAGAATCAACGCGCCTAACGACGGGCCCACGGCAATCGTCACGCCAACGACCAGGGCGTTGAGTCCAATGCCGCGGCCAAGCCGCGTCGGGGGGTAGATCACGCGCACAAGCGCGGTGTTGACGCTCATGATGCCCGCACCGCCAACGCCCTGAATCACGCGGGCGGCCACCAGCATCGGCAAGTTGACGGACAGCGCGCAAAGCAGGGACCCCACCAGGAAGGTGGCAAGGCCAACGCGGTACACGCGCTTGTATCCGAGGATGTCGCCCAGCGACGACAGCGGCAGCAAACAAACCGTGACCGTCAGTTGGTAGGCGTTCACTACCCAGATCGTGCGCGCCGGATCGCTGTGGAGTTCACGCGAAATGGAAGGCAGTGCGATGTTGGCAATCGATCCGTCGAGCACGGCCATGACGAGGCCGCAGAACACTGTCAGGATGGCCCAGGTACGCTGGGGGCGTGGAAGACCTTGTTGGGACTGCATGGAGGCGGGAGGGACGGCTTACGCTGTTCTTAGAAAGCCCTGGACCCGCGAGGAAATGCTCCCATGTCAGGTGCCGGACGCGTCATTATCGTCTCCCGCGCCGCCCCGTGCAAATGCCCCTAGCGGTTGGAGCTTGCCAGTTCCCCGCCGAACGCCAGGACGGCTGCGTGCAGCGCGTTCCCCGCGGATGCGATGTCCTGCTTCAGGCAGCTTGCCGGTTCGCAAAGCGATTCCACCTGGCGGCACCGTTCGACGGTATCGTGCTCGCAGTCAATCAGGAGCGCGCCTGCCGACCAGCGCGCCCAATGGCGCAGCCCCACATGGTCATGGCCCAGCAGCTTGGCAGCAAGCTCAGGTTCGTCAACCTGCAAAGTCGATTGAGGCGTGCGTCTCGGCGGAGGTTGGGGGGATCGGCGTAGGGTGTCGGGCGTTGCACTGGTCCGCTGCCGCCGCCGGCGACCAGCACCGGACACTTTCGAAATGGTGTGGCGCTGACGAGCCAATATATTCGGCGGCACCAGGGTCTTTCGCAGTGCATCACGGACAATGCGGAAAAGTGGCATCCTGTGGCCGCGCGCAGCGTGGTTCCGTGTAACCCGGCGCTGCGCCGCAGGACCCCGAGCGGAGGTGTGCCATGACGATGCGTCAATTCGACGAATTTCCCCCCGAGGAACGGCAGGACGTCGAGGCCGTGTTCAGACAGGTTGGTCTGGCGATCCAGGACTTCGAGATTTCCGATGCCAATGGCGCAGCGGCCCGTCAGGTGACGGTTCGAAGGCAGCGTACCGGTGCGGAGAGCGTCTATGACGCCGGTCCCGGCTCTTCATGGGTGGAAGAGTTCGAGAGCGATCTGGAGTGCGGGCTTTTCGGCCAGCTTTCGCAGTGAGAAGACAGTCGCGGCCGGCGCGAGATCAGTTCCGGCCGCGCTCGTGACTGCGCCCGACGATCGAGGCACCCGCAATCAGTTCCTGCAGGAGCGCAAGCGATGCCGCACCAGGCATGCGGTAAGGGTCGAGTTCACCCTGCGCGGAATACTTGAGCAGCGTGGCGGCGTTGATCTTGCCGGCGTTCACGCGCCCCATCGACCACCCCGAAAAAGCCCGTTCGGCAATTTCCTCGTAGTGCAACAACATCACGTCGTGGTGGCGGCTGTCCTTGCCGATATTCAGGTAGAGGCGGGAGACCGCTTCGCGGCTGCCTTCCAGCGCCTGCAGAAAAACGCTGTTGCTATGGCACAGCACGCCGGTTATTCCGTGGCGCGGGTTCTGTGCCAGGCTGGTTTCCAGGATGGCATCCAGCACATCGGTGACCAGTGGTTCCCTGGCGCGGCTGGCGTAGAGCAGGCGAACGAGCATGGGAGGCCTCTTGCGGTTCCGTGGCGGCTTAGCGCCGGTTCAGGTTCAGCAGCGTCAGGAATTCCCGGCGCAGCTTGTCATCCTTGAGAAAAGAGCCGCGCATGACACTGTTGGTCATCTTGGCATCCGTGTCACGCACGCCGCGCCAGTGCATGCAGAAGTGCTCCGCCTCCATCACGATGGCAAGGCCGTCGGGGTTCATCTTTTCCTGCAGCAGGTCTGCCACTTGCGCCACGGCTTCTTCCTGGATCTGCGGGCGGCACATGATCCATTCGGCCAATCGCGCGTACTTCGACAGGCCGATCAGGTTCGAATGCCGGTTCGGCATCACGCCAACCCACAGGCTGCCGATGATCGGGCACAGATGGTGCGAGCAGGCGCTGCGCACGCGAATCGGGCCAACGATCATCAACTCGTTGAGCTGTTCGACGTTCGGGAACTCGGTGACCTGCGGCGCCTTGGCATAGCGGCCTGCAAAGATTTCCTTGAGGTACATCTTTGCCACGCGGCGGGCCGTTTCGCGCGTGTTGTGATCGTTGTCGACATCGATGACAAGCGTGCGCAGGACCTCTTCCATGCGGGCTTCCACCTCGGCCTGCAGCGCGTCCAGCTCGCCGTGTTCGATATGGCGCGCGATGTTGTCGTTGGCGTGAAAGCGCTCGCCAGCTGCTGCAATCCGGGCGCGAATGCGGTCCGATACCGGCGTGTGAGCAGGCGTTTCGGCTCCGTCCGGGTGATCCTTGTGTGACATGTGGGGTGCCGGTCGTCAGGCGGGAAAGGCGCGCGGTGCGCGGTGCTTCACTATAAGCGAAAACCGGGGGCGGGGCTTTAGCGAAGCACGGCCAGTGCCGGCAGCAGCGCCAGCGGCATCACAATGGCGCCGGTCTTCAGGAAGGTGCCGGCGCTGATGGTGTGCCCTTCGCGGCGTAGCGCAGTCAGCCAGAGCAGCGTGGCAAGTGATCCGGTGACGGAAAGGTTTGGACCCAGGTCCACCCCAATCAGCACCGCCGCCGTTACCGTGTCCGAGGCGTGTCCCGCCGCCAATGCCGAAGCGGCGAACAGACCCGCGGGCAGGTTGTTGACGATGTTGCTCACCACGCCTACCAATGCGCCGGCCAGGCCCGCGCCGATCACGGCGTCCGTCCCCTGGCGCATCGACAGATCCCGCACCCAGTGCGCGAGTTGATCGGTCAAGCCGGTCTGCGAGAGGCCGGCCACCAGCACGAACAGGCCGGCCACCATCGGCAGCACGCCCCAGGACACTTCGGCCAGCGCCGGGCGCAGCAGGCGCGGCTGCGTGGCGCAGACTGCCAGCAGCGTTGCGGCGCCGCCGATGAACGTGGGCCATCCCAGGTCCAGGCCGCGTAGCGAGGCCGTGAGCAAAGCCACGCCGGTGAGGATGATGCCGGCGGTGGTCAGCCACGCCTGCAAGGACAGCGGCGGCGTCTCGACGTCGGCCGCGATCGGCTCCGCCAGCGCCTTGCGCTGCGTCCAGTACAGCGCCACAAACGTCATGACGATGGCCACGATCGACGGCAGCGTGAAGCGGCCAAGCCAGCTCATCAGCGGCGGCATGCGTTCACCGAACAGCACCAGATTGGCCGGGTTCGAGATAGGCAGCACGAAGCTCGCGGCGTTGGCGATGAACGCGCAGGCATACAGATAGGGCAGCGGATGCCTGACCCGCGCCGCGCGCGTGGCCGCCAGCACGGCAGGTGTCAGCACAACCGCCGTAGCGTCGTTGGACATGAACGCCGTCACGGCAATGCCGAAGCCATAGACCAGCACGAACAGCCGTCGCGCGGATCCACGCGCGCTGCGCACCGCCAATGCGGCCACATGATCGAACAGGCCGGTCTTCCGCGCGAGTTCGGAGATCAGCATCATCCCCGCCAGGAACAGATAGACATCGTTGCCGCGGGCCACGGCCTGCAGTGCATCGCGCCATGACAGAAGCCCGGCGACGCACAGCAGCAAGGCCCCCGTCATGGCCCAGAACGGCTCCGGCAGCCGGAACGGCCGGAATAGCACGCCAACGGTGGCGAGCGTGGCGACCGCCCAGATCAGCGGTGTGGCGTAGGCGGGCATCGATGATGTCAAAGGGCGACGCCGCTGGCACGCGGCGCGCTGGCAGGGGCGGGTACGCCGAGCGCGGCCGGCGTGGGGACCGGCGTCACCGGCGCACCCGGCATGGCGCCATCCGCGGGCAGGTCCGGCACGGCGGGCGGCGGCGGGAAGCCCAGCGCCGCCATGCCGTGGGTGCCGTCGGCGTTCTCGGCGTAGGCCCAGTCGTTATTGAACCGGGCCAGTTGCGGCGGCGCCTGGAAGCTCGCCTCGGGCACGCCGGCCAGGCGGCCTTCCATATACGCTGCCCAGATCGGCAGGGCCGTGGTGGCGCCAAATTCCCGGCGGCCCAGGGTGCGATTGTCGTCGTAGCCCATCCACGCGACGGTGACGACCTGTCCCGCGTATCCCGCGAACCAGCCATCGACCGATTCATTGGTGGTGCCAGTCTTGCCCGCCACGTCGTCGCGGCGCAGGTAGCGCTTCACGCCGGTACCGGTGCCTTCGTCCACCACGCTTTGCAGCAGGCTGTTCATGACAAAGGCATTGCGTTCGGAAATCACGCGCGGCGGCTCGGCGGAGTCCACGGCGAACAGCACGTTGCCGTCGCCGTCGGTGATTTTCTCGATCAGGTAAGGCTCGATGCGATGGCCCTGGTTGGCAAACACGCCGTACGCCGCGGCCAGCCGCAGCGGTGATGTGGTGCCCGTGCCGAGCGCCATCGGCAGATACGGCGGCAGGCGCTTGGTCGAGAAGCCGAACTTGCCCGCGAAGTCGATCGCGTACGGAATACCGATGGCCTGCAATGTGCGGATGGCCGGCAGGTTGCGCGACTCGGCCAGCGCGTCGCGTACCGTGATGGGACCGACGAAGCGGCCGTCGTCATTCGACGGCTGCCAGCGCGGCGAATTGTCGAGCGGCGCGTCGTTGATCAACGTGCCAGGCGAGATGCCGCGCTCCAGCGCCGCCGAATAGACGAATGGCTTGAACGTCGAGCCGGGCTGGCGCTGCGCCTGCGTTGCGTGGTTGAAGCGGTTCTTGGCAAAGTCGGTGCCGCCTACCATCGCCTCGATCGCGCCGGTGCGCGCGTCGAGCGATACCAGGGCGGCCTGCGGCATGGCCTCGGTGGCGGACTTTGCGGCGCCGTGGCGTTTGCCATAGCGTTCGATGCCTGCCTGCACGGCGTCGTACGCCTGCGTCTGGTGCATGGCCGAGACCGTCGTGTAGACGTTGATGCCGCGTGTGTAGGCTTCGTCGCCAAAGCGGTCGTGCGCCAGCTGGCGGGCGAGTTCGGCGACGTATTCCGCATGTCCGTCGAAACGGCCATTGGCATCGTGGTTGACGACGATCTGCGCGTTGCGTGCATCGCGATACTGGTCCTGCGTGATCATGCCCAGCGCCAGCATGCGGCCGAGCACATATTCCTGGCGGCGCTTGGCGCGCGGCAGGTTGACCACCGGATTCATCGTCGACGGCGCCTTGGGCAGGCCCGCGAGCATGGCGGTTTCCGCCAGGGACAGCTGCGCGACCGGCTTGCCGAAATAGGTTTGCGCGGCGCTGCCAAAGCCATACGCATGCTCGCCCAGGTAGACCTGGTTCATGTACAGCTCGAGGACGCGCTCCTTGGGCAGCGAGCGATCGATCTCGAACGCCAGCAGGATTTCATACCACTTGCGCGCCAGCGTCTTCTCGCGCGACAGGTAGAAGTTGCGCGCCACCTGCATCGTGATGGTGGAGGCACCCTGCGCGTAGCCTTCGCCGATATTCGCCAGCGCGGCACGGACCAGGCCGGCCACGTCCACGCCCACGTGGTTGTAGAACTGGTCATCCTCGGCGGCCAGAAGTGCGTCGGACATCAGCTTCGGCATCCGCTCGATGGGAATGAACTCTCGATGCTCGGTGCCGAATTCGCCAATCTGCACGTCGTCCCGGGTGAAGACGCGTAGTGGTACCTGGGGATGGTAGTCGCGCAGTACGTCGACGGAAGGCAACTGCTTCAGGCTGACCACGGCAGCGAAACCGGCAATCAGCACGCCGGTGGCTGCCAGGGCTGCGGTCACGCCTGCGGCCTTGACTACGAATTTTTTCATGGCGCGCATTCTACCGTGCTGCGGAAAGCGGCAACGGCAAACCGGTCTCTGTTACATCCGCGGGCGGCGCCTGGGGCACGCGCTCGGGCGGCTGATGGGGCACCTGCTGCGCGAATTCGCAGAGTGCAAGCCAGGTTTCGGCGCGCTCGACAATCGTGTAGTGGTCCGTTCCCGCGATTGTCTGCACGGATACGGGGCCGGGCCATGCGGCCATCAGCCGCTCGGAGCACTCGTGGGGCACCACGTCGTCACGTTCCGCCAGCAGGACCTTGGTGCTCTGGACTACCTTCTTGCAGTGGGAGATCGAATCGAAATGGTGGCGCATCAACTGGCGCAGCGGCACCAGCGGAAAGCGCTTGCGCACGATTTCCAGCAGCGAGTCATAGGGGGTGATCAACTGCAGGCTCTCGAAATCCTGCAGATCGGCGAGCTGGATCGCCACGCCGGTACCCAGCGAGCGGCCCACCACGTGCACGCGCACGCCCGGGAAGGCGCGGCGGATATGCAGCAGGAACTGACTGGCATCGGCTACGGCGGCAGCCTCCGATGGCATGCCGTCGGAATGGCCCAGTCCCCGGTAGTCGAAGGTGGCAAAGCCCATGCCGGCGGGCAGCCAGTGCATGAACTGCAGCGTTTCCAGTACGTCTTCGCCGCGGCCCGGCAGGTAGAACAGCAGGTCGCGCACCCCTTCATGGTCTGCATGGAAGGTATAGCCACGGAACAGGCCGCCGGGAACGGCGTGCGAGTAGGCATTGATTCCGTCCGGCAAGTCGCGTGGCGGGCGCCGGCGTGCGTCGAACAGCAGCCGCTCCTGGTTGACGGCGAGATAGGTCCAATAACAGGCGAAGCCGCCGGCAGTCACAAGCGTGGCGGCCAGCGTCCTGCGCAAAAACGACGACGATGACATGAGGGCGCTAGGGGGTCATGGAGAGGGCCAATGGCCGAACATCCGCGTCCAGCCTACCCGAAAATCGGGCAATGCGGCGTTGGACCAGCCAGTGCGCCCGCAAGTTCTTGTACGATATGCCGCATATCGAACCACGCCCACCGGGGGCTGTTGCATGAACGACGAACAGAAACGCGCCGAAGAGGCGCAAGCAATGGAGCGCGTGGTAAATGCCACGCGCCAGGTGCAGGTGGCATTTACCGCGCTGCAGAGCCAGTATTTGCCGCAGGGCAGCGGCAAGCCGTCCAAGATCGCCCTGCAGACCTTTGACGCGGCGCTGCAGGCGCTGGAAGACGCGCAGGCCGCGTTCGACGAGGTGCTGAACGAACTGCTGGACGGCAACCGCTAAAGCGGCGCTCACGCTCACTCCAGTGTGAATCTGGCCTCCTTCACGGCAGCGGAGTCGAAGCCCACCTGAACGTTGAAGTCTCCTGGCTCGGCCACGTATTCGAGCTTCGCGTTGTAGAACCTGAGCTGGTCTTCGCTGATCGGGAACGCGATCACGCGCGATTCTCCCGGCGCGAGCATGACCTTGCGGAAGTCCTTGAGCTCTTTGACCGGCCGCACGGTGGATGCCATCACGTCCTGCAGGTATAGCTGCACCACGGCTTCTCCGGCGCGGTCGCCCGTATTTTTCACGGTGACGCTGGCCGTGAGCTTGCCGTTACGGGCCAGCTTGCTGCCGGACAGCCGCACGTCCGACATGCTGAAGGTCGTGTAGCTCAGGCCATAACCAAATGGGTAGAGCGGGCCGTACTCTTCCTCGAAATACTGTGACGTGTAGTTCGGCGCCTTGCCCGGCGTGAACGGCCGGCCGATGCGCGGTGCGTTGTAGTAGGTCGGGATCTGGCCCAGCGAACGCGGAAACGTGATGGGCAGTTTGCCCGAGGGGTTGGCGTCGCCGAACAGCAGGTCCGCAATTGCGTGTCCGCCCTCGGTGCCGGGATACCACGCTTCCAGAATCGCGTCGGCGTTTTCCTTTTCCCAGTTGATGGTCAACGGGCGGCCGTTCATCAGCACCAGCACGATTGGCTTGCCAGTGCTCTTGAGCGCCTTGAGCAGCGCGAGCTGGCTGCCGGTCAGGCCAAGGCTCGAACGGCTCGATGCCTCGTGCGACATGCCGCGCGTTTCGCCCACTGCCGCCACGATGGTATCGGCGCCGCGCGCCACGCGCACGGCTTCCTCGATCAGGTCGCCCGGCGAGCGCTTGTCCTGCACCACTTCGGGGTTGTCCCAGTTCAGGAAGTTCAGGTAGCCGACTACGCGCTCGTCGTCGGTGATATTGGCGCCGCGTGCGTAGACGACCTGGCCCTTGCCGGCCAGCGCGTCGCGCATGCCCTGCAGCAGCGTTACCGATTGCCGGGCCACGCCGGCAGCGGACCAGCTACCCATCATGTCGATCTGGGCATCGGCCAGCGGGCCGATCACGGCCACGGTGCCGGCCTTCTTCAGCGGCAGCGTCTTGTTGCGGTTTTCCAGCAGTACCATCGACTTGCGCGCGGCGTCGCGCGCCTCGGCGCGGTGCAGCCGGGCTTCCGCATTGACGTCCGCGGGGTCCGTTTCCGCCGTACCGATGCGCCGGAACGGGTCCTGGAACAGCCCCATGTCGTACTTGGCGCTCAGTACCTCGCGCACGGCCTCGTCGATCAGTTGCATCGGAACGGCACCCGATTTGACCAGTGTGGGCAACTGCTCCAGATAGCGCGTATCGGCCATGCTCATGTCCACGCCGGCCTCGATGGCCAGCCGTGCGGCGTCGCGGCCGGTGCTGGCCACGCCGTGGCGCAGCAGCTCGTCAATCGCGCCGTGGTCGCTGACCGTCACGCCCTTGAAGCCCCATTCCTTGCGCAGCAGGTCGCGCAGCAGCCATTTGTTGGAAGTGGCGGGTTGGCCGTTGACCGAGTTCAGCGCGATCATCACGCCGCCCGCGCCGGCATCCAGGCCGGCCCGGTAGGGCGGCAGGTAGTCGTTGTACATGCGCTGCGGGCTCATGTCGACGGTGTTGTAGTCGCGTCCGCCTTCCACGGCGCCATAGAGCGCGAAATGCTTGACGAAGGCCATCACGCTGTCGGCGTTGGCCGGCGAGCTGCCCTGGAAGCCCTGCACGCTGGCACGCGAGCATTGCGATACCAGGTACGGATCTTCGCCAAAGCCTTCCGACGTACGGCCCCAGCGCGGGTCGCGCGAGATGTCGACCATCGGCGCGAACGTGGCGTCGAGGCCATCGGACGCAGCCTCCAGGCCTGAAATGCGGGCGGCTTTTTCCACCACGTTCATGTCCCAGCTCGATGCCAGGCCCAGGCTGATCGGGAACACGGTGCGATGGCCGTGCACCACGTCATAGGCAAAGAAGATGGGAATCTTCAGGCGGCTGCGCGTGGCTGCTTCCTGCAACGGGCGGTTGTCCTTGCGGGTGACCGAGTTGAAGGTCCCGCCAACGCGGCCCGCCGTGATTTCCTCCATCAGCTTCTTCGCGGGCATTTCGGGGCCGATGCTGATCAGCCGGAGCTGGCCGATCTTCTCATCGAGCGTCATTCGCGCGATCAGATCGTTGACGAATGCCCCCTTGTCAGCCATTGATGCGGCGACGGGTGCGGAGGTGTTGGCTTCAGGGGCGGCGCCGGCAAACGTGGGCGCGCAGGCAAGGCTGGCCGCAACGGCCAGCAGGGAAAGCAGTCGCATTGTTCGTTGTCTCGGATGGGCGCAGTGCCGGGATCTTCGCCCCGCCATAGTGCTGCAGGAGCGAATGCCTGACTGTCGCCGCGTGTCTGACAGGCGCGTCAGGCGAAATCGGTTATGTTTCTGAACTGCGCCGCAAGTTTACAGCCTTACAGTGCTTAGAATGGCTGCTTTGTGGCTTTTTCCACATCTCAACCTGGAGATCGCTTGGTGGTTACCGCTTTCGTCGTCCGTCGTGCCGCGTCGTTTCGTAACAGGATGAAAATTGTCTTGCCGGGCATCGCGCTTGCCGGCTGCCTGATCGGCGTGGCGCCGGCGCATGCGTTTTCGCTCGACGACGTGACAGCCCGCGCAAAGAAGCTGTCCGAGCAGCCCTACGCGGCGCCCGCCAGCAATCTGCCGCCCGTGTTCGCGCAGATGCAGTTCGGCGACTACATCAAGATCCAGCCGAAGATGGATAACGTGGAGTGGAAAGGGCAGGGCACGCCGTTCAAGCTCGGCTTTTACCACCAGGGCATGCACTTCAGCACCCCTGTGCGCATCAACGAGATCGTCGACAGCCGCGTGCATGAGATCAAGTACGAACCAAGCCGGTTTGACTTCGGCGATCTCAAGCTCGACAAGGCCGCGACGAACAAGCTTGGCTATGCCGGTTTTCGCGTGCTGTACCCGATCAACCGCGCCGACAAGCTCGACGAAGTGATGAGCATCCTGGGCGCCAGCTATTTCCGCGTGATTGGCAAGGGCCAGGTCTATGGTCTGTCCGCGCGCGGTCTGGCGATCAATACGGGCCTGTCCGAACCCGAGGAGTTTCCGGCCTTCCGCGAATTCTGGATCGAACGCCCGAAGCCCGAGGACAAGCATCTGGTGTTCTACGCGCTGCTCGATTCGCAGAATGCCACCGGCGCTTATCGCTTTGAGCTCCGTCCCGACTCGGATGCGGTGCTGAAAGTGCAGGCGCGCGTGTTCATGCGCGGCCCGGTGAAGAAGGTAGGCATCGCGCCGCTGACCAGCATGTTCCTGTTCGGGCCGCAGCAGATGCGCGACGCCAACAACTTCCGCCCCGCGCTGCATGACTCGAACGGGCTGTCGATCCATACCGGTGACGGCGAATGGCTCTGGCGTCCGCTGAACAATCCGAAGTACGTGGCGCTGAGCATGTTCCAGGTGAACAATCCGCGCGGTTTCGGCTTGATGCAGCGCGGCCGCGATTTCTCGCAGTACGAGGACCTGAAGGACCGTTACGACTTGCGCCCAAGCGCGTGGATCGAGCCGCAGGGCGATTGGGGCAAGGGCAAGGTGGAGCTGGTGGAGATTCCCACGCCCGACGAAACGAACGACAACATCGTGTCGTTCTGGACGCCGGATCAGTTGCCGCCCAAGGGCACGCCGATCAAGGCCGACTACACGATCCACTGGACGATGGACGAGCGCGGCATGTTCGCCAAGGACCTGGCATGGGTCAAGCAGACGCTGCGCACGGCGGGCGAGATTACGCAGAAGAACCTGATTCGTCACCTGGACGGCAGTCTTGGGTTCGTGATCGATTTCGAGGGCGGGCCGCTGGCGACCTTGCCACCGAACACGCCGGTTCAAGCGCAGTTCAGCGTGGGTGACAACGTCGAGGTCATCGAAAACGTGCTGCAGCCGAATCCCGTGACCAAGGGCTATCGCGTGACGCTGCGCATCCGGGTCAAGGATCCGAACAAGGTGGTGGAAATGCGCGAAGCGCTGGTGGTCAATGGCAAGCCCATCAGCGAAACGTGGAGCTACCAGATTCCTCCCGGTACCGCGAACCAGCCAACGCCCGCGCAGGCCGTCAAATAACACGCATGGCAGCCCCTTCGAAGGAGGGGGCTAGATGGATCTTCTCCAGTACGGCACCTTGGTCCAATGGCATGCCGGAATCGATCGTCTACTGTGTCGGGACGATAACTCTGGAGCAAGAGTATGAAGCGCGTAGCCATCCTAGCCGCTGTCGTCCTTGGATTGTCCGCACTGCCCGCTATCGGGCAAACGACGAGCGGAGCAAAGTCCCAGCCACCTAGCGACGAGATTGTCCAGATGCGTCAGGAGATCGCGGCGGCACGCAAGACATACAACACCAAGGTTGCCGAGGCCAAGAAGGTCTATGAGGAAGCGAAGGCATCCGCGGCGAAGGAACGCGATGCTGCCATTTCAGCAGCACGCACGACTGCAAATCAGAAGAAGTCGTAGCGACCGCTCTTGCCGTGCCGAGTGCCTCGATTCCGCTGGCGCTCGGCCGGACGGCCGCCCCTCCGGGCGCGTCAGCGCCGGGGAGCCTTTTCCCGCAAGGGCTTGAGCAGATCCGAGAGCCCGTTGTGGTCCAGTTCATGCATCAGCGCCAGCAGCCTGCCGATTTCGCCGGGAGGAAAGCCCTCGCGCGCAAACCAGTTCAGATAGTTGCCCGGCAGGTCTGCAATCAACGTGCCCTTGTGCTTGCCGAAAGGCATTTCGCGCGTGACGAGCAATAGAAGCGCGTCGTGGTCCAGCGGCATGGCAACGGTTCCCGAAGACGATGAGCGCGCATTGTAGCGCTGCCGTTTGCGGCCGCCGAGTCTCGGGGCTCTAGCATCGTCCGGCCGTCGGGACATTCCTCTTGCGTGATGATCGTGATTTCGGTAGTCTCCGTTTTGCATACAAAAAATGAACACAAACCGGAGACAAATTTCATGGAGCTTGCCGCTCAGATCCCGCAATTACTGACTGGACTGGAATGGTCGGGGTGCGCCCTGGCCATGAGTGGATCATTCCTGGTCGCGCTGCATAATCGCGCCTCGCGCTGGGGATGGATGGCGTACCTTTGTTCGAACCTGGTCTGGAGTGCCTTTGCACTCGTGACCGGCACGTACGGACTGTTCGTCCAGCAGCTCGGCTTTACGGCGACTAGCCTTTACGGGCTGTACCGCCATACCCGTCACTATCGCCAGCTCGCACGCGAGGCAGGTGCTCCGCAAGCCGCCTGAGCGGCAATGCAAAAAGCCGGGAGATGAACTTCCCGGCCTCTCAGGCCGTCGAAGCCGGAGTCAATACGATTCAGGCCACACCATGCGAGCCATTTGCAGCACGATCGGCATCTTCCTTCTGCTGGTTTCGATTCAGGGATGCACCACGGTTTCCGATACCGGAGAACGGCAATCGAGCGTGACCGCCTACGGCACGGTCGATGCCGGCGTAAGCCTGACCCGCGACCGATAGCGCCAGCGGACTCCCGCCTTATGCCGCCGTGGCAAGGTGGGTGGCAAAACCGGTCTGGCCCGGCGCGATGTCATCCCGCAGCGTGAGCGCCGGAATTTCGTAGGCGCCACTGTTCTGCGGACGAAACGCCAGCGGCGTGGTCGTGAACAGTTGGTCCAGGCGCTGGCCGAGGGCATCGGTGGTGGCCTGATAGCGCGCCGCGTCCATCTTTCCGGTGCGATAGACCAGGAACGGCGGCAGCACATCGAAACCCGGGTAGTACAGAATGCCGTGGTGGATCGGGAACAGGATGTCGTCGATCGGTCCGTTGATGCCGCGCGGGCTGTAGTGGGACTCCCATCCACCCGTCGTCACCATCAGCATCGCGCGCTTGCCGGCCAGACTACCTTCGCCATACCGGTCGCCCCAGCGTGCATCGGAGTGCTCCCCCACGCCATACGCAAAGCCGTATGCGTACACGCGCTCGACCCAGCCCTTCAGGATCGCCGGCATCGAAAACCACCAGAGCGGGAACTGCAGAATCAGCGCGTCGGCCCAGCGCAGCTTCTCTTGCTCGTGCGCGATATCGGGACTCTGCACGCCGTTTTCGAATGCGTGCAGCGAATCGAGCGAAGGATGGAATGGCGCACCGCCAGGGCGCCGCTCTAGCGTGTCGCCCGCATCGATCGGCGCCTTCCATTGCATCGCATAAAGATCCGATACCTGCACCTGGTGTCCGGCCGCTTGCAGCCGTTGCACCGCGAAGTCCCTGAGCGAGCCGTTCAGCGATGTCGGTTCGGGATGGGCGTAGACGATCAGTACGTTCATGACTGCCTCCTGTAGCAGATGTGTCAAGTCAATGGAGGCAGGATATGGCTGGCCGAGCTATATGAGAAATGAATCTCCGGGATGCCAGCTATTGCAATCAGTAATTCCGGGGCCCGGCACCGCATTGGGTTGCCGCCGCCCCTGGCGCGGTCTTACTTCTTGCTCGTCTTCGTGGACTTGGTTGCCGCGGTACGGGCGGGCTTGGCCGCCGGGGCCGAAGCCGGAGCGGCCGTGGTGGCTGGCAGCGGTTCGATCTTCGACTTGGCAAACGCGAAATAGCACGTGGTGTTGCTGTTGTTGGCCATTTCCGAATCGCGGGTTGCCAGCACGCCGGTCACCTTGATCTTGTCACCCGTATTGAGATTGCTGATGCGCTTTTCGTTGACGATCAGCGCATCGCGCATCAGTGCCTTGCCTGTGCACTGCGGGTTTGCTTCGTCCTTGAAGTAGACCGCGATCTTGTCGCTGGAGCTGCTCAGGCCATCGACCTTGGTGACGCGGGCCACGGTGCCGTTGACCTGGATGGCCTGCTTGTCCCACTTCTTCTTGGCCGTGATTTCGTTCTTTTTCCAGTCAGACCAGATATCGCCCAGCGACGCCGGCTGGGCGTCGGCCAGCATGCGGAAATCCAGATTGGCCACGTCATCGGCGCCATCCATGAAGGTGCCGATCGACGACATGGTGCTGTCCATCGACTCGCAGCCTGCCAGCAGGCCCACCAGAGCAAGGCCAACAACAAGTTTTCCCGTTCTCATGTTTTTCTCCGTCGTGGCCCTGACCACCACGGCCGGGCACGACCGGGATTTTATATCGAATGCGTCACAAATCGATATTCCTGGTGATTTTCTCGAATTGGCAGGTTCGGTGTATCGGGGCGGCTCCGGTATATTGATCGTCAATTCCAGAAGCTACCGGTATCGCCATGATTAATTTGCGTCGGCTCGATCTGAATCTGCTGGTTACGCTCGATGTACTGCTGTCGGAGCACAACGTCACGCGCGCGGCCGAGCGCCTGCACTATTCCCAGCCGTCGGTCAGCGTGCATCTTGCCAGGTTGCGCGAGATCTTCGACGATCCACTGCTGCTGCCGGGGCCGCGCGGCATGCGTCCCACGGCACGCGCCGAATCGTTGCGCGAGCCGCTGCGCGAGGCACTGGCCGCGCTGGAGCGTGCGGTGTCTCCCGAGCATCCGTTCGATCCGGCTGCGGCGACCAATACATGGCGAATCGCGGCCACCGACTACAGCGAGTCGACCGTACTGTTACCCGCGCTGGCAGCGCTGCGTCAGGCGGCCCCCGCCGCGCGCCTGGCCGTCGTCGAAATGGTGCCGCCAAGGCTTGCGCGCCAGGCGGAGCAGGGCGACATCGACCTGGCGTTTCATACCACTGTGGAATCGCCGGAAACCCTGCACCGCAGGGCATTGTTCACGGAGCGCTATGTATTGGTCGGGCGCGCCGGACATCCGCGCCTGAAGCGCAAGCCATCGGCCGCCCAGTTCTGCGCGCTCGAACACGTGATCGTGTCTCCGGACGGCGGCGGGTTTTTCGGGGTCACCGACGAAGCGCTGGCCGCCGCCGGCCTGTCGCGCCGCGTGGTCCTGTCCGTTCCCCATTTCCTGTATGTGGCATCGGTCGTGGCCAGCACTGACCTGGTGGCGATGCTGCCGGCCCGGCTGGTGGCCAACAACGCCGCGCTGCAGGTGGTTGAGGCACCTGTGGAAGTGCCTGGCTACGAGATGTCGATGCTATGGCATGAGCGGCTGCACCGCGACCCCGCGCACCAATGGTTACGGGAGTCGATCGCGGCGGCGGTGGCATGAGTTTCCATCTGCCGGCACCCCAGCGCCGGCAGCTACAGAACGCTCAATGAAGTCCAGTGTGCGCGCCGCTCGCCGTGCTAGTTGCACGCGGTGCCGGGCACGGGCTTGCCCGACGAGGTAAAGCCCTGGCAACTGTCGCCAGCTACCAGCGGCGCATCGCCGGATTGCTGTGGTGCCAGCCGCAGCTTGCCTGCCACGGTGCAGCAGCTGTGTGGCACGCTGACCTGTTGCTGCTGCGGTGCCAACTGCGGTACCGGCTGCGGCGGGGCCTGCGGGGGCTGCGATTGGGGCTGCGACTTTGATGGCTGCTGGGGAGACAGCTTGATCGTTGGCAGCGATTTTGTCGACGAAGGGGATGATGCGGCGGCGTCCGGACCGTCAGCGTCGGGCGCCGTGCACGTGCCCATATTGCATATGCGGTCGCCCTTGCATTGCATGTCGTGCTGGCATCCCTGCCCGAGGGCGGGTAGTGTCCAGGCCAGGCCGATGGCCGATAAAAGCAGTGAATTACGCAGGGACATATCCCCTCCCACACGACGATACGCGCGGCACCCGGCCCCGTGCTTCGTGGGTACGGTACCCGGCGCCGCATATCTTCAGCATAGGGCGGCAACGGCACGCTTCGCAATGCTCGTTGTGCCCTATCCCACAGTGCCGCACGTGCCCGATATCGCCGAATGCAGGACCAATACGGGACCGATATAAAGGGGCTTTGTGGCACGGCCGGCAGCTTCCGCCGTTTTGCTTCACAATAGCGCCCTTACGTAGAGGTGGCTGCCCCCGGTGGCACGACGTAGTACTACGTAGCTTCACCACGCCGCACCCGGAGCACGCTGGATTTCACGAGGCAGGACGCAAGATCCCGCCCACCAGTGCGCGGCGCAATGCCATGAAAAAAAGTCTCGCGTTTCTCTTCTCATGACCGCCCCTTCCGGAAATTTTGACAACGTCCCCGACCTCGCCCCGAACACCGATTCCGAATCACGCAACCGATCCGCCGACCGCCGTGCACTGCTGGCGCTGGGTGTAGGCAGCTTTGGCATCGGCACTGGCGAATTCGTGATCATGGGCCTGCTGCCCGATGCCGCCCGCGACCTCGCCATCACCATTCCCGAAGCTGGCCACCTGATCAGCGCCTACGCGCTGGGCGTGGTGATCGGCGCGCCGCTGCTGGCAGTGCTGGGCGCGCGCTGGCCGCGCCGCAACCTGCTGATTGCGCTGATGGCGTTCTTTGCCATTGGCAACGTCGCCAGCGCCCTGGCGCCCAGCTATATGTCGATGATGGTGCTGCGGCTGCTGACCGGCTTTCCGCATGGCACCTACTTTGGCGTGGCCGCACTGGTCGCGGCCAGCCTGGTGGCGCGCGAGCGTCGCGCGCAGGCGGTTGGCCTGGTCATGCTCGGCCTGACCGTCGCAACGCTGGTTGGCGTGCCGATCGCGGCCGGCATCGGCACGTGGCTGGGCTGGCGAGCAGCGTTCATGATCGTTGGCGCCATCGGTGCGCTCACGGTGCTGCTGGTCTGGCGCTGGGTACCGTTCGTGCCGGCCGACCGCCATGCCAGCCCGCTGCGCGAACTGTCCGCGCTGGCGCGCAAGCAGGTCTGGTTCACGCTCGGCATTGGGGCGATTGGATTCGGCGGCATGTTTGCCGTGTTCAGCTACGTCAAGCCGACCATGCTCGAAGTGGCGCACATACCGGCCAGCGGAATACCTGTCGTGCTGGCGCTGTTTGGCGTGGGCATGGTGGCGGGTAACCTGGCCGGTGCAAAGCTGGCCGACCGCGCGCTGATGCCCACCGTGGGCGGCGTGCTGGTGTGGTCGGCGCTGGTGCTCGGCGCGTTTGTATTCACGGCGCACCATGCCTGGCTGGCATCGCTGAACGTGATGCTGGTGGGTACGGCGGTGGCACTGGGGCCGCCGCTGCAGATCCGGTTGATGGACGTGGCCGGCGATGCACAGACACTGGCCGCCGCGCTCAATCACTCGGCCTTCAACATGGCCAACGCGCTGGGCGCCTGGCTGGGTGGAGTGACCATTGCCGCCGGCATGGGCTGGACGTCCACCGGCTGGGTTGGCGCGCTGCTGGCACTGGGCGGCCTGGCGGTATTCGCGTGGTCGCTGGCGAGCACGCCGCGCCGTGACATTACCGTGACGGCGTAGGTTTCGAGGTACTGGCCGGCGTACTGCCGGATGTACTTGCCGACGGCGCGGGGGCAGTCCGCTCCCGTGCCGCGGCATCGATCACGCGATGCACGAATTCCAGCTTGGCCACCACCGTGGGCGACAGCGTGAACGGATAGCCGTCCGGCACGCCCAGGCTGCGGTTCAGGCTGTTCAGTACATAGGTGAGCGGAAACCAGCGGTTCATCAGGCTGCGGAAACTGGCATCTTCCACGGGTGTCTGATCGGTCAGCGTCGGCTCCTGCGGACTTTCCGGCTTGAGTACCAGCCCGCATGACACGGCGGTGTCCAGCGTGTCGACCATATGCAGGTAGTGCGCCCACGTCTCGGCCCAGTCTTCCCACGGATGCATCGTTGCATAGGCGCTGATATACGACGCTTGCCAGTCAGCGGGCACGCCCTGATCGTAGTGGCGCTTCAATGCCTCCCCATAGTCGGCGCCTTCGTTGCCGAACAGCCGGCGGAACGGCTCAAGCCATCGCGTGCCGGCGATCAGCCGGTTGAAGTAGAAATGCCCCACCTCGTGACGGAAATGCCCGAGCAGCGTGCGATAGGCTTCGCCCATCTGACTGCGGGTCTGCTCGCGGTGCGCGTCGTCGGCCTCCGCGATATTGATCGTGATGAGGCCGTTGTCATGGCCGGTCATCGCCGGATCGAGCGGGTCGGTATCGGCCAGGAAGTCGAACTGCAGCCCGGACACGGGATCGTCTTCACGCGAGATGACCGGCAGCCCCAGTGACAGCAGCGTATACAGCAGGCGCCGCTTGGCGGTTTCCAGCCGGTACCAGTAAAGCCGGTTGTCGGGAATATCGAGGTTCGGAATCGTATGCGTGAGCTTGCAGGCATCGCATAGCGGGCTGGGGTCGTCGGCGGGCACCATCCAGTTGCAGACCGCCTCCGCCTGGTAGTTGTGGCAGCGGCGGAACATCTCATCCTTGGCTTCCGGATGCAGGCTGCGCCAGCCGCTTTCATCGTTGCCCTCGAACGCCGCGATCTGCGATAGCGCCGGGATGAAGCCCAGCGTCGCCTGACAGCGCTCGCAGACGACGTTCTCGAAGAACACAAGGTTGCCGCAGCGATTGCAGTGGAACGTCTTCATGGCACCGGCTCCGATCGGATCTGGATGATCGTGCCCCTGCGCGCCGCCACTTGCAACCGGGCGCAGTCCTACACGGTGCGGTGGACCACCCGCTCCCCCGCGCAGGCGGGGAGAGCGATGAACTTCGGGCGCTTAGAAGTACGACGAGTCGTCGTCCTGGTTGTTGTCGAGGTAATCGTCCAGCCCGTTGTCGAGGTTGCCGTTATCGGCCAGAAGCGTGTTGTCGCGCTGCCCGCCGCCCGATCCATTGTCGTCGCCATAGAAGTTGTTGACGACCGTCTCCGAGCCAGTCGCCGGCTGGCCACCAAAAAAGCCGCCGCCGCTGCCGCTGCCCCGGTGGAACAGGTTCTCGATGCCCTGGAACAGCATGGCGCCGCCTGCCACGCCGGCTGCCGTGGTGGCGATACTGCCCAGCGTGCTGCCGAATCCGCCACCCAGAAAGCCGGGACGCGCCTGCTGCTGGGCCGGTGCCGCCTGATATTGGGGCGGCTGGAATTGCGGTGCTGGCTGATAGGGCGCGGGCGCCGGCGCCGGCTGCGGAATCCGCCCGGCACTGTTACCCCAGGCATTGTCGTTGTCGATGAACCCGCGCCCGCCGTTGCCGCTCGCGGCCTGCGCGGCCTGCAGCTGGGTTTGCAGCGAGGCGATCTGCGCCTGCGCGTTCTGCAACGCGCGATCGAGCAGCATCGACCGTTGCACCAGCAGGTAGGCGGCATCGGGCTGACGCGCCGCGGCATCGGCGATCAGCGCCGCGGCCTGCGGGTCCTTGGTATCCACGCGCGCCTGGGTCAGTTGGCTCAGGAAGGCTTCCAGTGCTTGCACGTCTTGGGGAGTCATGGCGTTACCTCTTGGGGGTTCGGTTGCGGTACGGCTCAAATCTAGGGCCGCAGACTTAAACGAAACTTAAAGCCAACACGGCTCGTCGGGGGCTACACTTTTGTTTCGAATGATCACGACACGAAACATTTCATGTCCGACCTCCGCACGCTCTATCCCGAAATCGAACCCTATGAGACCGGCACGCTCGACGTGGGCGACGGTCATGTCCTGTATTTCGAACGTGTCGGCACGCGCGGCGCCAAGCCGGCGGTGTTCCTGCACGGCGGGCCAGGCGGCGGCATCTCGCCCGACCATCGGCGCCTGTTCGATCCCGCGCGATACGACGTGCTGCTGTTCGACCAGCGTGGATGCGGAGATTCCACGCCCCACGCATCGCTGGAAGCGAATACCACCTGGCATCTGGTCGACGATATCGAAAAGCTGCGCCAGTTGATCGGCGTGGAACAATGGCTCGTATTCGGCGGTTCGTGGGGCTCGACCCTGGCGCTGGCCTACGCGCAGACCCATCCGCGGCGCGTCAGCGAGCTGGTGCTGCGGGGTGTGTACACGGTGTCGCAGGCCGAGCTCGACTGGTATTACCAGTTCGGTGTCTCGGAAATGTTCCCCGACAAGTGGGAGCGCTTTCAGGCACCGGTGCCAGAGGCAGAGCGCGGCGACATGATGGCCGCTTACCGGAAGCTGCTGACCGGCGACGACGAGGACAAGCAGGTCGAAGCTGCGCGTGCCTGGAGCGTATGGGAAGGCGAGACGATCACGCTGCTGCCGAATCCCGACAACAGCGCCAAGCACGACGAGGGGCATTTTGCGCTGGCCTTCGCGCGCATCGAAAACCATTACTTCACGCATCGGGGCTGGCTAGAGGACGGCCAGCTGATCCGCGACGCCCACAAGCTGGCCGGCATCCCCGGCGTGATCGTGCACGGCCGCTACGACATGCCGTGCCCGGTGCGCTACGCCTACGCGCTGCACCAGGCGTGGCCCGATGCGGACTTCCATCTGATCGAAGGCGCGGGCCACGCCTGGACCGAGCCGGGCATCATGGACCAGTTGCTGGCGGCAACAGACCGCTTTGCTGCGGAACGGAAATAAAAAACGAGGAAGCCGTCTACTGGCCGGAAAGCCCGTGGCGATAGAACGATCGTGCGCCTATACTGATTCCTGTTGCGTTGCAGCAATGTCTGCGGGAAAAGCGGACATGGTTGTTGCAGTGTCCGAAGTCAGAGTCTGGAGAGCACGATGGTTCCTTGCGATCTTTGCAAGAACCTGCTGGGTCGTCCCGGTTATGTTCCGCCTCATCCGCGCCTGGCGCGGTCCGGTGATGCAATGACGCACGCCGGCAAGCAAGTCTTTGTCTACACGTGCCAGCATTGCCGGCAGAAGATTGTGCTTTCCACGCACGATGACGGTGCCGACTACTGGACCGGGCACGAGACGGGCGGGGGATGATGTTCCCCCGCCCGTCCCGCCAGGTGGCTCAGATGTCTCAGGTGCCCAGGGCCGCCGCCATGTTTTCCACGCGCAGCGTTTGTGGCTCGGACAGCGATATGTTGGCCGCGCGCAGGCGCTTCAGGATTTCGAACAGCAGATCGCTCTTGGTGCCGGCGGCAATACGCGGGCTGCCGACGTAGCCTGTCACGCTCAGCGTGATGCCGTTCGGCGCAAGCTGGTTGAACGTGACCGATGGAGCCGGGATATCGAGGATCGTTTCGTGCTCGCGGTAGACGTCGAGCAGCAGGTCGCGCACTACCTCCGGGTCGGTATTGAGCGGGAAGGTCAGTTGCAGCGTGGCCACGCCCTGGGTGCTGTTGCTCATCGTGACGTTGCGCACGTTCTGCGAGATCAGCTGCGAGTTCGGCACGATCACCGTGGAGCGGTCGCCGAGTTGAATCTCCGTGGCGCGCACGTTGATGCGGCGGATATCGCCCTCCACGCCGGCCAGGCTGACCATGTCGCCAACCTTCACGGGGCGCTCGGTCAGCAGGATCAGCCCGGACACAAAATTCTTCACGATCTCCTGCAGGCCGAAACCGATACCCACCGATAGCGCGCTGACGATCCACGCCAGGTTTTCCCACTTCACGCCGAGCAGCGACAGCGTCAGCAGCACCAGCAGCACATAGCCGACATTGCTGAACAGCGTGATCAGCGACGCGCGCAGCCCAGGCTCGGAGCACAGCTTGGGCAGCAGTTCGGCGTCGAGCCAGCGGCGCACCGAGCGCAGCAGCCAGATGCCCACCGTCAACGCGATCACCGCATTGAGAATGCGGTCCGGCATGATGTTCATGCTGCGCAGGCGCTCGCCGCCAAGCACGGTCAGCAGGCTGTTGAGCAGGTCGGCCGGCGTGGTGCCGAATCCACCCGTCAGCAGGGCCAGCACGGCCAGCAGAAGCAGCACGCTGGCGCCGATGCCGGACAGCACTGTCGATACCTGCTCCAGATGCGTGTCGCCTACCCCGAACAACTGCTTGATCACGCGGCCACTGCGGTGGTTGGCCGAGAACAACGCCTCGCAGATATCGCGCGTCAGCTGGGTCAGCAGATAGAGGCTGCACAGCACGATGTCGAACCAGACCAGTTCGTAGGTCAGGAAGCGCGCAAAGCTGATGTAGCCGATCAGCAAGGCGATCAGCGACACCGTCACGATGACCGTGACCGCGGCGTGAATCAGTCCGGCCAGCGTGGCGCGTTCCTCGGGCCGTTCACCGGCCGCCACGAGTTCGCTGCGCACCCGGTTGGCGCGCAGCAGCGCGGCGCCGATCGTCAATACCACAACCAGTGAGACCAGACCGCGGCCGAGCAGCGTAACCTGCACCGTGGTGTCGGCCATGCGATTGAGCTGCTCCAGCGTGCCTGCAAGCAGCAGCAGGCCAGCCAGCACCGTAGGGAAGGGCTTCATGGCCAGCGCCACGGGATCGGCCAGTGCTGGCAGCCGCCAGCTCGGATGGCGCGTGCATAGCAGCGCGCGTCCCAGGCCGGCGATGAGCGCGCTGGTCATCGTCAGCTTGGCGATCTCGTTCATCAGGTCCTGCAACGCAGGCGCGACGTAATCGCCGCCCGTGAACGCCGCGTAGACGATGCGAACCGCTAAGGCCGTCGTGACCACCGTGGTCAGCGCGGTCGCCAGCGCCAGTGCGCTGCGGCGCAGGCGTGTCTCAGGCAACTGCGACAGGCAGAACCAGGCCAGCCCGCGTTCGAGCAGACGGCGGCCGAGCGACCACACGGCCAGCGCAACGGCCAGCAGGATGATGGTCTTGCCGCGTTGCGACGGCTCCCACGCCTGCCGGATCATCGGCCCGATATCGTCGGTGAAATTGCCAAGCCGCTCGCGGTCTTCCTCGGAGACCTTGAACAGCGGTATCCAGAAATCCGGGTTCAGGATGCTTTCGGAGCGCAGCGCGAGCTGATCCTTGAGGCGGCTGCGCTGCAGCTTGCCTAGCTGGTCCCGCAGGTGAGCGATGTTGTCCTTGCTGTCGGCGGCCTGCTTCAGTTCGTCGTCGAGCTGGTCTCTGCGCGCCTTGAGTTCGGCGCGCTGTTTTACAACGGCGGGGGCTTCCTTGGCGGTGCCGGCATCGGGCGGCGGCCCGAGCAGGTCTACCTGGGCCTGCAATTGCGCGCGTTGCGGCGTGAGCGATGCGGTGAGCTTGTCGACATCATCGTCAAGCTGCTTCAGTGCGTCGTTGAGATCGCCCAGCTTGACGTTGCCGGAGGTGCCGGACGCCTGCTGTTTTACGCGATCCTGCTCGGACTGCAGGCGCTTCAGTTCGCTAACGGCTTCGGCGTGCGTCAGGACGGGGATTTGCTGCGCCGCCGCTTCAGAGGCGGAGTCGGCCGCGAACGCATGGGGCACTTGGATCAGTGCAGCGATGACTAGGCTCATGAAGAGCCAGGAGATTCTGCGCATGACTTGGGGCGCGGTGGTTGACCGGCCGGGCAGTATAAAAGCCGCCTCTTTCCGGGCCGGTGTACATTACGCCTTGCACTGCACAGCTACACATGCTGTTACATAAAACGTGCCCCTCCAGATCACAAAGGACCACCATGACGCTCGCGATCGAACGCTTCGACCATATCGTGCTCAACGTGAAAGATGTGGAGGCCAGCGCGGCCTGGTATGAACAGGTGCTGGGCATGCGGCGCGAAGATTTTGAATCGCGCTCGGGCAAGCGTGTATCGGTGAAATTCGGGCAGCAGAAGATCAATCTGCGGCCTATCGGTGAAGATACCGTCGCGTGGTTTACGGGCGTGCATCCCACGTCCGGCAGCGACGACCTGTGCTTCATCACGAAGATGCCGCCGCAGGAAGTGGTGGCACATTTCCTGGCGCACAGGGTAGCGGTGGAAGCCGGGCCGGCGCAGCGTACCGGCGCGCTGGGCCCGATCACATCGGTGTATTGCCGCGATCCCGATGGCAACCTGATTGAAGTGGCGAGCTATCCGGCTGGCAACGACTGACTTTCCGATTTGCAATGAAATACGCAGTATTGACGGCATTGGCGCTGCTCGGCGCGGCCAATGCCCACGCCGGAGACATCCAGTCCGGCAAGGACATCTTCACCACACGCTGTGCATCGTGCCACCACGTCGGCCCATCGGCACGCGCCGCGTTCGGGCCCCAGCTCAACGCGGTGTTCGGCCGCAAAGCTGGCGCCACCGATGACTACCGCTATTCCGATGCGATGAAATCGTCCACCGTGG
>DAIOET010000005.1:12925-46001 GCA_036746135.1 Cupriavidus sp. | reverse complement strand
CGTCAGTCCAGGAAGTCGCAGTTCTTTTCCACGTACTCGGCCAGGTCCAGCGAATGCTGGCGGACCAGCCGTTCGGCCAGTTCCGTGTCGCGCTTTTCCAGCGCTTCGATAATCCGCAGGTGATCGACAATGGAACGCGCCGCGCGATCGCTCTGCGAAATCGTCATCTTTCGAATCGCGCGCACATGGACAAAGATGTTCTTGATCTGGTCCATGATGATCTGCGACTTCGACAGCTGCACGATCGCCTGGTGAAACACGATATTGGCGTCGGAATATTCCTCGATATGCTCGGCCGGCGTGGTGTCGCGGAAGCTGTCGAACATATGGCGCAGCTTGCCGATTTCCTCGTCGGTGGCATTCTGTGTGGCCAGACGCGCGGCCATGCTTTCCAGCGCGGCCCAGACCTGGATCATCTCGACGATTTCACGCTTGGTCTTGCGCGTGATGTAGATACCCCGGCGCGGCACCGTACGCAGGAATCCTTCCTGCTCCAGCAGCGTCATGGCCTCGCGGATCGGCGTGCGACTTACGCCCAGCGCTTCGGACAGCACGCGCTCGTCGAGTCGCACCTCTTCGCGCGACTGGTAGATGTCGGCGTCGGCGATGGCCTGGCGCAGCATCGCGTAGGCCTGGTCGCGCAGGCTGGCACCGGCGTTGATAGGTTGCAGCGACAGGGACAGCCCTTGCGGCTGGACTTCGGGTTGGCTTTGGGCAGACATGAATGCACTCGTCAGTGGCCGGTGCCCCGGAAGCCGGTCTGGCGTCCGGTGGCGGCCGTCCCTTCGTGAACGTCATGAAGTCCAGTGTGGCATGGCGCCATGCGCTCTGCTCATCAATCTCGGACATTGGACTACGGCGACGATCTCGAAGGGACGAGTCCGGCCTTTCGTATATGGTATATCACAATGACGGCACTGCCGAAGGTCATTGCCCTTCGCGCGTCAGGCGGCCCGGGCGACCTTCACCGGTTCGGCGTTGCCTGCCGGCACCGCCTGGGCCATGCGATCGCGCTGCTTGATCAGCCCCAGCACCGCATCGATCATCGGTGTTGGCTGGCCGATCATCCTGCCCATTTCCTGGACCACGGTCAGCAGCGGATCGATCTCCATCGCCCTGCCCGCCTCAAGGTCCTGCAGCATCGACGTCTTGTGCGCACCCACCGCGCCGGCGCCATCGATCCGGCGCTCGACATCGACGCGGAAATGCACGCCGAAGCTTTCGGCGATGTCCTTCGCCTCGAGCATCATCTGTTTGGACAGCGCCCGCGTGGCGGGGTCTGACGTGATGACGTCCAGCGTGCCATGCGTCAGTGCGCTGATCGGGTTGAAACAGAGGTTGCCCCACAGCTTGAGCCAGATTTCGTCCCGGATGTTGTCGCGCACCGGCGCATCCAGATCCGCCTGGATCATCGCCTCGGACAACCGCGTGATGCGCTCCGAACGGCTGCCATCCGGCTCACCAATCGGAAATTTTTTGCCATAGACGTGCTTGATCACGCCCGGCGCGACGATCTCGGCCGCCGGATACAGCACGCAGCCAATGGCGCGCTCCGGGCCCAGGCCCTGCCATTGCTTGCCGCCAGGGTCCACGCTTTCCAGCGTCCTGCCGGCAAATTCACCGCCGTGCTTGTGGAAATACCAGTAAGGAATGCCGTTCACGCCCGTCACCACGGCGGTTTCCGGCCCCAGCAGCGGCTGCATCAGGTCCACTACCCCCGGCACCTGGTGCGCCTTGAGCGTGATGAACACGTAGTCCTGCGGACCCAGTTCCCGCGGATCGCTGGTGCAGCGGACCTTGGCCACGCGCTCCTGCCCCTCGATCAGCAGCCGTACCCCGTTAGCCTGCATGGCCGCCAGGTGCGGCCCGCGCGCGATAAAGCTGACGTCGGCACCCGCCAGCGCCAGCTGGGCGCCCATGTAGCCACCAATGGCCCCCGCCCCGTAGATACAGATTTTCATGGGTTGTCTCCTCGATTGTGGTGATAGTGATGCGTTGGGATGCTTTGGTATATCACATACTATATTTCACAATCGCTGTTCGACAACCTCGATCTGCATGATCTGGCGTGCAGTGCACGCTGTACCGGCTTCGCGGGCGCCAAGGTGTGCGCTACCATGTGGGCTGTTGTCCCCTTGCGGGCCGCCTCCCGGCCTGTCGCTCACCGTCCCCGGAGATCTGGAGTCCGCATGGAAACACTGCTCGCACTGGTACGCGATCCTTCCGCCTGGGCCGCCCTGGCCACGCTGGTCGCTATGGAGATCGTGCTCGGCATCGACAACCTGATCTTCATTTCCATCCTGACCAACAAGCTGCCCGAAGAAACCCGGGAAAAGGCGCGGCGTATCGGTATCGGCCTGGCGCTGATCCTGCGGCTGGCCCTGCTGGCGACCATTGCAGTCATCGTCGCCCTGACCGAACCGGTTTTCACGATCCTGGGCAAGGGAATTTCCTGGCGGGACATCATTCTGATCGCCGGTGGCGCCTTTCTGGTCTGGAAAGCCACGCGGGAGATCCATCAGCACGTGGCGCCGGAGCCGGAGCATGAGGACGAAGCCGCCAAGGCCCGCGCGGTACCGGGTTTTGCCGCCGCCATCGGGCAGATCCTGGTGCTGGATCTCGTGTTTTCGATCGACAGCATCATCACCGCGGTCGGCATGACCGATCACGTGCCGATCATGTTCGTGGCCGTGATCGCCGCCGTGACCGTGATGCTGGTGGCCGCCACGCCGCTGGCCAACTTCATCAACCGCAACCCCACCATCGTCATGCTGGCGCTGGCCTTCCTGATCATGATCGGCATGACGCTGATTGCCGACGGTCTCGGACATCACGTGCCCAAGGGCTATATCTATACGGCGATGGCGTTCTCGACGGCCGTGGAAGGGCTGAACATGGTGGCGCGGCGGCGGCGCGAGAAGGCGCGGGGCAAAAGCGCGGCCTGATCGGCCGCGACGCGATCAGGCTTCGACCATTCCCAGGAATTGCTGCAGCTCGGGCGTCTGCGGCCGGCTGAACACTTCGTCCGGCGCGCCGATTTCGTGGACCTTGCCCTGATGCATGAAGACCACGCGGTCGCACACCTCGCGTGCAAAGCGCATTTCGTGCGTCACCATCAGCAAGGTCATGCCGTCGGCGGCCAGTCCGCGCACGACCTGCAGCACCTCGTTGACGAGTTCCGGGTCAAGCGCCGACGTGATTTCGTCGCATAGCAATGCGGTCGGTTGCATCGCCAGCGCGCGCGCAATGGCAACCCGCTGCTGTTGACCACCCGACAGCTGATCCGGATACGCGTCGAACTTGGCGGAAAGCCCGACCCTCGCCAAATTCAGCTCGGCCAGTTCACGGGCCTTGGCCTCCGGCACGCCCTTGACGATCATCGGCGACAACATCACGTTGCGCCCCGCGCTCAGGTGCGGAAAGAGATTGAACTGCTGGAAGATCATGCCCACCTTCAGCCGCAGCGCGCGCAATTGCAGCTCGCTGTCGGCCAGATGGGCGCCCGCCACGGTGATGGCGCCTGAATCGATGCTCTCCAGCCCATTGATGCACCGTAGCAACGTGCTCTTGCCCGAACCGCTCTTGCCGATGATGGCGATGACCTCGCCCGGTTCCACGGAAAGCGATACGCCCTTCAGGACCTCGTTGCTGCCAAAGGACTTGCGAACCTGATCAATGGCGATGAGCGGCATGAAATTTCCTCTCCAGCATCTTGCTGTATTGCGAAAGCGGCCAGCACAGCGCGAAGTACATCAGCGCCACGGCGGCATATACGGTGAACGGTTGGAACGTGGCGTTCACGATCATCGTGCCCGCCTTGGACAGCTCGGTGAAACCGATGATCGACGCCAGCGCGGTGCCCTTGATGACCTGGACGCCAAAGCCGACCGTCGGCGCCACGGCAATCCGCAGCGCTTGCGGCAGTACCACGTAGCGCATCTGCTGCACATAGTTCATGGCCAGGCTGCCCGATGCCTCCCACTGGCCACGCGGAATCGCTTCCACGCAACCGCGCCAGATTTCGGCCAGGAAGGCGGACGTCCAGAACGTCAGCGCCAGCCCCGCGGCCAGCCATGCCGGCACCTCGATGCCGAACAGCGCAAGGCCGAAGAATGCGAGAAATAGCTGCATCAGCAGCGGCGTACCCTGGAACAGCTCGATATAGGCCTGCGCCAGTCGCCTCGCCCACGGCCGCTTGCCGGTGCGCATCAGCAACACCAACAGGCCGACGATGCCGCCACCCGCAAATGCCACCAGGGAAAGCAGTACCGTCCAACGCGCCGCCAGCAGCAGGTTGCGAACGATGTCCCACGACGAAAACTCGATCATCCCGCCCTCCGCGCAAAAAGCTGCCTGCCGATGCCGCGCAGCAACTGCCGCAGTGCGATCGCCAGCAGCAGGTAGATCGCCGTGCTGACCAGATATACCTCGAAGGCGCGGAAGTTACGCCCCTGGATAAAGTTGGCCGCATACGTCAGGTCTTGCGCGGCGATCTGCGAACAGACCGCCGAACCCAGCATGACGATCACCACCTGGCTGGACAGCGCCGGCCAGATCTTCTGCAGCGCCGGCCGCAACACCACATGCCTGAACACCTGAAACGGTGACATGGCCAGGCTCGCCCCCGCCTCGAACTGGCCGCGCGGCGTGGCGGCCAGGCCAGCGCGAACGATTTCGGTCCCGTACGCACCCAGGTTGATGACCATCGCCAGCGATGCCGCCACCATTTCGGGCAGATGCACGCCAAGGCTGGGCAGGCCGAAGAAGATGAAGAACAGCTGGATCAGGAACGGCGTGTTCCGGATCAGCTCCACATAGGTGCTGACGACGGCGCGCAACCACGCTGGTCCCTGGGTCTTGGCCCAGGCACCGGCCACGGCGACGGCCACGCCGAGCACGCCTCCCGTCAGCGTGAGTTGCGCCGTGACGGCGATGCCCTTGAGCAGCACGTCGGTATAGTCCAGCACCGACACGAAATCGAACGCGTAAGCCATGCTTGTATCTGGCGCGCGCTTGTCAGAGCTGTGCCGGCAGCGGGCGCAGCAGCCACTTGATCGACAGCGTGTTCAGCGACCCATCCTTCTTGGCTTCCGCCAGGATGGCGTTGACCTTGTCCTGCAGCGCGCGCTCGCCCTTGTTCATGCCGATGAAGCACGGCGAATTCTTGATCAGGAACTTGGTCTCGGGCGCCTTGGGCGGATGCTTGGCGATCAGCGTCGATGCCACGACGTTGCCGGTGGCGATCAATTGCACCTGGCCCGACAGGAACGCCGAAATCGTGGCGTTGTTGTCTTCATAGCGCTTGATGATCGCGCTGGACGGCGCGATCTTGCTCAGTTCCAGGTCTTCCACGGCGCCGCGCGTGACGCCGACGGTCTTGCCCGCCAGATCGGCCGCACTCTTGACCGCAAGATCCGCCGGCCCGAACACGCCATTGAAGAACGGTGCATAGGCTTCAGAGAAGTCGAGCACTTTCTCGCGCTCGGGATTCTTGCCCATGCTGGAGATCACCAGATCCACCTTGCGCGTCTGCAGGTACGGCACGCGGTTGGTACTGGTCACGGGCACCAGTTGCAGCTTCACACCCATCTTCTTGGCCATCAGCGCGGCCACATCGATATCAAGACCCTGCGGCGCCATGTCGGCACCGACCGAGCCGAACGGCGGGAAATCCTGCGGCACTGCCACGCGCAGCACGCCAGCCTTGGTGACGTCCGCCAGCGTGTCGGCTTGCGCCTGCATCGGCAAGGCGGCGACGCAGCATCCGGCCAGTGCGGCGATCATCAGGCCGCGACGAGAGAACTTCGTGATTGCTTTGACATGAAACATCGCGTGATTTCCTCAGTTTCGAAAGGGAGATGAAGGAGATGAAGGAGACGAAGGGGACGAAGCGTTGTCCGCGGAATCATCCGCGGCGGGAAAAGCAGGATCTGGCCGGCTGGCCGGAGCGACCGGTGCCAGCGCCTGGCGCAAGTGGGCAAGCGGATCGGCGGGACCCACGGCGTCCAGGCTCGTATGCACCTCGGACAGGTGCTCGGCCATCAGGCGCGCGGCCAGCGCCCCGTCGCCTTCGACCAATGCGTTGACGATGTCTTCGTGCTGACGGCACGAGCGGCCGGCATCGTCGGCAGACTGGTTGCGGCTGGCCACCAGCGTCGTGCGCGCGGTCAGGTCGCGCAGCGTGTCGACCAGCAGGCCATAGCCCAGCGACGCGCACAGGCAAACGTGAAAATCGCCAAGCAGAAAGCTGCGCACGCTGGCGTCTTCGCCGCCGAGCGCAGCCTTTTCGCGTGCGATATGGACTTTGAGTGAATGGATGGCCTGCGTGCTCGGCGGCCGCTCCGGACTGATCTCGCGCAGCAGCCCGGTTTCGATGATGCGGCGCGCATCGAATGCCGACCGGATGTCTTCGGCGCCCGGTTCCACCAGGAACCAGCCCCGCCGCGCGCTGACTGTCACCATGCCACGGGCCGCCAGCCGCGACAGCGCTTCACGCACCAGCGTCCGGCTCACGCCAAACAGCGTGGCAAGTTCCTGCTCCCCCAGGCGGGAGCCTGGGAGCAGCTTCTGGCCAAGCATTGCCTCGGTAATGCGGTTGGCAATGTCGGCGGGAGAGTTATCGTTCGTTGCGTTCACGGCAACCACTTGAGCAAGTGGTATGCCATGCTTGTATGCAAGATTTGTCGCCAAAAAGAGGCGTCAGCGGCGGCCGAATGGGTCCGAACGGGCTGCCGCAGTCCCCGAAGCGGGGCATCGCGCACCATCGCGGCGCGCGATGCGGGCGCGCCAGCCTCAGCCGTTGCGGAACAGGAAGCTGTAGGCGCTCAATGCCGGCGCGCCGCCCAGATGGGCGTAGAGCACGCGCGAGCCGGCCGGGAACTCGCCTCGCCGGACCATATCGATCATCCCGTGCATCGATTTGCCTTCGTAGACCGGATCGGTCATCACCCCTTCGTACCTTGCGCAGGTGCGGATCGCTTCCAGCGTGCCCTCCGACGGCAGGCCATATTCAGGACCGGCATAGCGCGTGTCGAGCACGACATCCGCATCGACGATGTCGCGGTTCAGTTCCACCAGCCCCGCCGTATGCTTTGCGATACGCAGGATCTGCGCGCGGGTCTGCTCGGGCTTGGCCGAAGCGTCGATGCCAATCACGCTGTCGGCGCGGCCGTCAGCGGCAAAGCCCACCACCATGCCGGCCTGCGTGCTGCCCGTCACGGAGCACACGACGATGTAGTCGAACTTGAACCCCAGTTCGGCTTCCTGCGCGCGTACTTCCTCCGCAAAGCCGACGAAGCCGAGGCCGCCTAGCGGATGCTCGGAGCAGCCGGCGGGAATCGGATACGGCTTGCCACCCGCCTGCCGCACGCTTTCCATCGCCTCTTCCCAACTGCGGCGGATGCCGATGTCGAAGCCGTCGGCAACCAGCCGCACGTCCGCGCCCATCATGCGCGACATCTGGATGTTGCCGACGCGGTCATACACGGCGTCGGAATAGTTGACCCAGTTTTCCTGCACCAGCACGCATTTCAGCCCCAGATGCGCGGCAACTGCAGCCACCTGACGTGTCTGGTTGGACTGGATGCCGCCGATGGACACCAGCGTGTCGCAACCCTGCGCCAGCGCGTCGGGAATCAGATATTCGAGCTTGCGGGTCTTGTTGCCCCCAAAGGCCAGGCCGCTATTGCAGTCCTCCCGCTTGGCATACAACTCCACCTTGCCGCCGAGGTGATCGGACAGCCGCTTCAGTGGCTGGATCGGTGTAGGGCCAAACGTCAGGGGATGGCGAGCAAAGCGCTTCAGATTCATGGTGGCAACTCCAGGTTGAGGGGGCGATCCCCGGTGGACTCAATGCTAGAAAAAAAGCCACGAAACGTGCTTGCAAAATCCAATCTTTCTCAACACTATTAATAGACGACCCCGCATCCTTTCCTTTAAATATTCCGCTGCCGTGCCTATTAAAGAAACAAAATTTCGCAGTAAATCCGGCCAGCTTGCCTCGCCGGACGCCCCGCCCGCCGCGCCGCATATCGACGCACTGGATCGCGCCGACAAGGCGATCCTGCGCGCCCTGCAGCGCGACGCCTCGATCTCCAACGTGGCATTGGCCGCCAAGGTCAACCTCAGTCCGCCAGCGTGCCTGCGGCGCGTGGAGCGGCTGAAGGAAATGGGCCTGATTCGCGGCATCGTGGCGTTGCTGGATCCGAAGGCGCTCGATGCCGGGATGCTCGTGATGATCGGCGTGGTGCTTGACCGCTCCACGCCCGAATCGTTTGCGCAGTTCGAGACCGCCGCGCAAAAGGTGTCCGGCTGCATGGAATGCCACGTCGTCACCGGCGAATTCGACTATTTCATGCTCGTGCGCACAAAGGACAGTGACAGCTTCAATCGTCTGCACGCGGAGCAGTTGCTCTACCTGCCCGGCGTGCGGCAAATCCGCTCGTTCATGGTTCTCAAGCAGGTGTTGTCGACGACGCAGTTTCCGATTTGACGACCACGCACCAATCGATGCGGCCATCACTGCCATCCGGTCTTTGCAGCCAATGCAAAATGGCCCGACAATGATCCGCTCTCAGCAAGACGCCCTCCCCGCCGTCATGACAACTTCCGCCATGCAACCGTTCGTCTATCAGACGTATCCCCAACGCGTCGTTTTCGGCCCTGGCAGCCTTGCACGGCTTGCCGATGAAGTCGACGCGCTAGGCGCCCGCCGCGCGCTGGTGCTTTGCACACCCGGCCAACGCCATCTTGCCGAACGCGTGGCAGCGCTGCTTGGCGCGCGCTGCGCGGGCATTTTCGATGGCGCGGTCATGCACGTGCCCGTCGAGCAGGCGCGACGGGCACGCGAGATTGCCGCCGAGTGCGGCGCCGACTGCTCCGTCGCCATTGGCGGAGGATCGACCATCGGCCTGGGCAAGGCCATTGCACTGGAATCGAGCCTGCCGGTGATCGCCATCCCCACCACCTACGCGGGCTCCGAGATGACGCCGATCTATGGCCTGACCGAAGCCGGCCGCAAACGCACCGGCCGTGACCCGCGCGTGCTGCCAAAGACCGTCATCTATGACCCCGAGCTTTCGCTGGCGCTACCGCCCGCCATCAGCGTGACGAGCGGCATGAATGCCATCGCCCATGCCGCCGAAGGGTTGTACGCCGCGGACCGCAATCCGGTCACGCAATGGATGTCGCGCGACGGCATTGCCGCGCTCGGGCGAGCGCTACCGGTGATCGCCAATCCCGCGTCCCCTGCCGACGCGCTGCGCGATGCCCGCACCGATGCGCTATATGGAACCTGGTTGTGCGGTGCCGTGCTGGGCAGCGTGACCGTGGGGCTGCATCACAAGCTGTGCCACACCCTGGGCGGCACGCTGAACCTGCCGCACGCGGAAGTTCATACGATCGTCCTGCCGCATGCGTTGGCCTATAACGCTCCGGCCACGGCGCAGGCCATGACGGCCATCGCCGAATCGCTGGGCGCGACCCACGGCGATGGCCCACGTGCGGTGTTTGAACTGGCCAGTTCGCTCGGAGCGCCCAGGTCCCTGCGGGAACTGGGCATGTCGCACGACGACATCGAGATCATCTGCACACTCGCGCTGCGCGACCAGTATCCCAATCCTCGTCCGCTGGCGTACGACGGTATCCGCGATTTGCTGGAAGACGCATTGGAAGGCAGGCCGCCGCGCGTCGCTCGCTGAACCCGCGCGCCTAGGCTGCGGGTCTGGGCGCTGCCGTGGACCCGCGCACGATCAGCTCCGGGCGCAACTCGACCACGACCGTGGCGGTGTGAGGTTTGTCGATCTGGCGCAGCAGCAGCTCCGCTGCCTGTTCGCCCATGTCGTGGACGGGAATGCGGACTGTGGTCAGCGGCGGCGTCAGTGCATCGACGAAAGGCATGTCGTTGTGGCCGACCACGGAGACGTCTTCGGGACAACGAACGCCCTGCTCACGCAGATAGTCGTAGCAGCCCATCGCTACAAGGTCGTTGCCTGCCGCGATGGCGGTCAGGCATGGCAGCGCCTCAAACAATTCGGCGCACGCCTTGCGACCGGCGTCGCGCCCGTAGCCATCGGCCTCCACGACCATGAATTCGCTGCGCTTTAGCCGATGCTGCTTTACCGCTTGCAGGAATCCCTCCTTGCGCAGATAACCGGTGGACGTGCTGGCCGGGCCAGCGATGTGGCCAATGCAGCGGTGTCCCAGCGACACCAGGTGATCGACGGTGAGCTGCATTGCCAGCAGACTGTCACTGACCACGCACGACGCTCGCCCGGTGTGCTCGCCACGATTCACCATCACCACCGGGATGCCAACTTTCAGGCAATAGTCGAGCAATGGATCGTCACGCTCGGCAGTGGCCAGGATCAGCCCTTCCACCTGCCTGGCCAGCATCTGGTCGATCACGAAGCGCTGTCGCGTGCGATCTCCCCCTGCGTTGACGACGATCGGCACGTAACCCTGTTTGGCAAGCACCGCCTCGATTCCAGCCAGGATTGGCGGAAATACCGGGTTCGCGATGTCGGGCAGGATCACGCCAATCAGTCCCGAGCGCTGGGTGCGCAACCCCGCCGCAATCCGGTTGGGCCGGAAGCCGCGCAGCTCCGCCAGTTTCAGGATCCGCGTGGCCACTTCTTCCGCCACGAGATGGCGGGTGGCGGGGTTCATGACGCGCGACACCGTGGAATAGTGGACATCGACCTCGGCGGCCAGGTCTTTGATGGTCACACGCTTGCGTTCGGGCATGGGCGGCGGACGCCAGATTGGCAGTTGGTAATGCGCCATTCTAGCGTCAGCCGCCTGCTTGCCGGTTACTCGCCGGCCCGCACACCCGATTGCTTGACCACGGGTGCCAGTTTGGTGATTTCCGCCTGGATATAGCTGGCGAATTCCTGCGGTGTGCTGGTGCGCGGCTCGGCACCCTGCGCGGCCAGGCGTTCGCGCACGTCGGGCGATGCCAGCGCCTTGCCGATCTCGGCGTTGAGCGCGTTGACGATCTCCTTGGGCGTACCCGCTGGCGCCAGCACACCAAACCACGAATCGAACGCATAGCCAGGCAGGCCCGATTCCGCAATGGTCGGGATGTCGGGCAGCGCACCGGCGCGCTTGGGCGTGGTCACGGCCAGCGCACGCAGCTTGCCCTGCTTGACGAACGGCATCGCCGACACGGTTGGGGCAAACATCATGTCTCCACGTCCGGCCATCACATCGGTCAGTGCCTCGCCTGTGCCCTTGTACGGAATGTGCATGATGTCGATGCCCGCCTGCATCTTGAACATCTCGCCGCTCAGATGCGTGGAACTGCCCGAGCCAGCGGAATTGAAGTTCATGGAGCCGGGCTTTGCCTTGGCTGCGGCAACGACGTCACGGACCGATTTATAGGGGCTGGCGGCATTGACCACCAGTACGTTTGGCACGGAGGCCACCAGCGATACCGGTGCGAAGTCCTTGAGCGTGTCATAGCCGAGTTTGGGATACAGCGTGGCGTTGATGGCATGGCCCACCGACACCAGAATCAGCGTGTAGCCGTCCGGCGCCGACTTTGCCACCGTGGTGGCGCCGAGCGTGCCGCCCGCGCCGGGGCGGTTGTCGACCACCACCTGCCAGTGGCCGGATTCACCCATCTTCGTTCCGACGATGCGCGCCAGGATGTCAGTGGCGCTGCCGGCCGAGAACGGCACGACCAGGCGGATCGGCTTGGCCGGATATTGCGGCTGCGCCACGGCCTGCGTTGCCAGGGCCGCGGCCGCAACGAAAGTGAGCGCGACAAGGGGGCGAAAAATCATTCGGGTCATGATTGTCTCCTCGCAATGCGATGTCAGGTCCAGGCGTCAGAAGAAGTGCCGCATGCCGAGCGCAAACGTCTGCGGATCGGCACCGGCGCTAACGCCGAGTTCATTGATGGCAAAGTCGTAGATCGCGTTCTTCTTGTTGTTGATGCGGCTGTAGTAGGCATACAGCGCCGTGCGCTTCGACAGCGGATAGTCGTAGCCGACCGTGAACTGCGTCGCGCCTGTCTCCGGGCCGCTGCGGAAGAAGCCGATCGTGTCGGTGGATGACCCGGTGCCGTTAGGCGCAAACGCAAAGCCCACGCGCACGCTGCCCGGCCCCAGCTTCTGCACCAGCGATGCGTAGTAACCATTGCGCTGCAGGTCTCCCGTATCGGTGCGGTAGTGCAGGTGCTCGTAGAGCGCGGCAATCCTCGTTCCTGGAAACAACTGGTACGCCAACCCCACCTTCAGCGCATCGTCGTTGCGGCCCGCCGCCTGGTAGTGCTGATGGATTTCGTACGCCACAGTTGCGTTGAGCGGACCGCGCTCATAAACCACCGCCGCCGAGTACAGCGCGGGATTGCGTGGCACAGTCGTTTTTTCCTCGGGCAGCCCCCAGCCCAGCCAGATGCTGGCGCCTGCCAGTTGCGGGGAGCGGTACTGGATGATGTTCTTCTGGCGCCGGTCGAAAGAGCTGGTGTCCTGCACGTTGTCCGAGCTGGATGTCGACCCGTTGCCGATCAACGCCATATAACCGGCGGTGGTCGGGTAGTACGGATCGAAGCCGGCCGTCGATTCGGTGTAGGGCGTTTGCCAGTGGCCCATGAACAGCAGTCCGTACTCGCCCTGCAGGCCGATGCGCGAGTTGCGGCCCGCGATCTGGCCCTGGCCGGTATCGAGCGAAACATTGCTTTCGATCTGCCAGACGGCCTTGAGCGAGCCGCCCAGGTCTTCTTCGCCACGAAAGCCGAACACGGAGCGATTGTTGGTCACCCGTGCCGTGCCGCCGAGTTTCGTGCCGTCCGTGGCGGTGCTGGCGCGCGAATACTCGATTGCTGTGTTGAGCCGGCCGTAGATCGTCACGCCGTTTTCCGCGATGGCGTCCGTCGCGATACCCGCCGACATCAGCGCGATCGGGATAACGTGGCGTCGTCTGAGCGTCCTTTTTCTTTGCATCTGGGGGTCTCCTCTATGTAGTTATGGATGCAGGTGATCCCGGAACTGCAAACGTTTGCAAATCCGGGGAAAAAATCACGGCGCGGCGGCTGGCGGGTAAGGCATGGCTAGCAGGAGCATGGCCGGAAGATTCGAAAGGTTCCGAACCTGGCGAGCTTCTCCTGGCGCCAGCCGCACGGAATCGAACCGCTGGAGCACGGCTTCCTCGGTGGGGGTACGCACGCTGACCTCCCCTTCCAGTACGACGTAGTGCTTTTCGACCGGCGAGGCATCGAGCGACGTATGCCCGCCCGGCAGGATGATCGACACGCCCATCCACAGCGCCTCGGACGCTCCGGCCTCGTGTCCTTGCAGCCGCAAGCAGTGCATGCCTTCGTGATTGGCGGGGAAGTACGCCGGCGCCTGGGCAAATCGGGTGGTATTCATGGCTTCAGCACCACACGTTCCAGCGCCCCGAGCAGTACGGTGCGATAGGCGTCCCCGGCATCGGCCAGCGCATACGTGTACTCAGGTAGCACGGGGAATGGCTTCAGCGCGCCGGAGGCGAACATCGGCGCCAGGGCATCGAGAATCTTCGCGCATGCCACGCTGTCCAGCGCGAGCGTATCGACACCCACATACGTATGTTGGCCGCGATAAAACGCAAAGATGTCGAACGGCACCAGTTTTTCGATTGTCGAGATAAAGATCTGCGTGGCGCCGATGGACATGGCCATGTTTGCCCGCTCGAAATATGGGCTGCCCACGGTGTTGTAGACGATGTCGGCACCGTGACCGCCGGTTTCATCACGGACCACGGCGGAAATGTTTTCCCGGCTGGCATCGATCATGCGCACGGCGCCGCTGGCATGGCCGCGATACGGTTCATCGCCGCGCTCCACCGCAAACACGCGCGCGCCAAGTGCAGTGGCGATCTGAATCGTAGCCTGGCCAACCTTTCCGTTGCCGCCGCACACAAGAACGACGCTGTCCGCCGTCGGCATGCCCGCGCGACGCAGCCCTTCATACGCGGTAATGAATGGCACGCCTACCGCACCGGCTTCCAGCAGGGACAGCGTGGCCGGTTTTTCACGCACGGCCTCGACGCCAATGCGCAGGTATTTGCCGTGCGTACCGTCACGACGGATGCCCAGCTCGCCGCCACTGCCCCAGACCTGTCGTCCGATCCACTGGCTGGGACCGTCGATGACAACGCCCGCGTAGTCACGGCCCGGCGTGCGCGGCCAAATGGCGTGCGGCATCATGCCAAGCGTTGCCTTGACGTCGCTCGGGTTGACGCCCGCGCTCGCTACCTCGATCACGCACTGGTCTTGCCCCGCTTCGGGACGCGGCAGTCCCGCCAGTTCGAGTTCGAGCGAGTCGATATCGGAAGCCTTCTGATGAACCTGAATGGTATTCATGGTGATGATGTCTGCGTGGAAATGAAAATGAGTGGGATCAGGCGTTGCGCAAACCCAGCGTCGTGCGTGCTTCGGATGCCGATGCAATGTCGCCGCCAAGCGATCTGACGATATCGCGCGCCTTGGCCACCAGCGCGGCATTGCTGGGCGCAAGCACTCCTTTTTCCAGGTAGATGTTGTCCTCCAGCCCTACCCGCACATGCCCGCCCGCCAGCCACGCCTGCGCAACGATCGGGAACTCGGCGCGACCGATGCCGAACGCGGACCAGTTCGCGCCTTGCGGCAGCATGTTCCGTGCGTAGAAGATCGTCTCGGGTGTGGGGGCGAAACCGTATTTCACGCCCAACACGAAGGTCCACAGGCCCGGACCGTCGAGCACGCCCTCCCGAATGAAATCGAGCGCCATGTTCAGGTCGCCCGAGTCGAAGATTTCCAGTTCGGGCATGACGCCCGCCTTGCGAATCTCGGCCGCCATCTTGCGTACATTGCCCGGCGTGTTGATGACGACGTCCGCACCCGAGTTCATCGTATTCAGGTCGAGCGAGCAGACGTCGGGGCGCAGCGCCACGATGTGCTCGATGCGCTTGAGCGGATGCAGCAGTGTGGTGCCGGGCGCGGCCACGCGCGGATCGTTTTCGTCAGGAACGAAGCGCCCGCCGGGCCCCGTTGTCAGGTTGATGATCAGGCTGCGGTTGCGCGCCCGAATGCGGTCGACTACGTCCGCGTAGTAGTCGAGCGACATCGACGGGCGCCCGGTCTCCGGGTCCCGCACGTGAATATGTGCCACGGCGGCACCCGCCTCGGCTGCTTCCAGCGCGGCCGTGGCGATCTGTTCGGGCGTGATGGGAAGCCCCGGATGTTGCTCGGGCGTGACGATATTGCCGGTCACCGCGCAGGTGATGATCGTTTTACGTGAATGCATGAGTCAGTGGAAAGATTGAGAGCAGAACATCAGCCAAGCTGGCGGCCGCCATCGACAACGATGGTCGTGCCGGTGGCAAACCGCAGCGACGTGGCACAGGCAACGATGGCCTCGGCCATATCCTCGGGCTGCCCGATGCGGCGCAGCGGCGTGGTGCTTGCCGCGCGCTCGTTGAACTTGCTGTCGCGCCCTGGCACGAAGCCGGTGTCGACGACGCCGGGCGACACGTTGAGAACACGGATGGCGGGCGCCAACGCGCGGCCCAGGGACATCGCCATGACATCGAGGCCGGCTTTCACGGCGCAGTAGGCAACATTGCTGCCCTGCCCCGTGCGCCCTGCAATGGATCCGACGTTGACGATGAGCCCGTCGCCATTCGCGCGCAGCAGCGGCGCAAATGCGCGGATCGCCGCGAACTGTCCGCGCCAGTTGATGGCGAACATTTCATCGATCAGCGCATCGTCGAGCGCGTCGAGATCGGCGTGCGGGATTGCCCGCGTAAAGCCCGAGGCATTGACGAGGATGTCCACGCGTCCGTAGTGATGCTGCACATCGTCGGCGAGTTGCCGAAGCGAGGCGCTGTCGCCAACTTCCGCATACGCGGCCAGGTGATTACCGGCCGGCAATGTGGCCACCGCGCCGGACGCCCGGTCCATATCGCGGCCGGTCAGTACCACGCTGGCGCCTTGGTCGGCCAACGCACGGGCGGCAGCCAGGCCGATGCCTCCCGTGCCGCCGATAATCACTGCAACCTTGCCGGAGAGAGAAGAAATGCTCATGGTTTGAAGAGGTGAGAAAAACAACGGGAAATCAGTCGATGGGCGGCTTCGGGAACGTTTGCTCCCCCGGTTCGAGCGTGAAGTCGAATTCCAGCGCATAGAACGGCGCGGGAATGTCGCCCCACGGGCTGCGGCCGTTCTCGACACGCTGGAATGCACCCACGAGCTGCCGGTGCACGCCGAACGTGACATCGGTCTCCAGGATGTCCGAGTCGTCCGCAAAGACCTGCGTCACGAGCGTGCGATAGCCGGGTGCCGCCACAATGAAATGGATATGGGCCGGGCGATACGGATGCCGGTTCTGCGCAGCCAGCAGCTTGCCGATCGGGCCATTCGTCGGCACCGGATATCCGGCGGGCCGCACCGTGCGGAAGTGATAGCCGCCGTCGGCATCGGTATGGAAGGCGCCGCGCAGATTGCGGTCGGGTTGCTTCGGGTCCTGGTTGTCGTAAAGGCCAACCGGCGATGCCTGCCAGACCTCGACCAGCGCACCGGCGATCGGCGTGCCGTCGGTCGCACGCACCATGCCGCTGACGAACAGCGGCAAACCGGGCGTGTCGCCCTGCACCACGCAGTCGCCGCACTGATAGCGCGGCGCGTTGGCACGATAGAACGGTCCGAGCAACGCGCCCGGCGTACGGCCATCCTTCGTACTGTTGTTCATCGTGGTAACCAGCGTGGACAGCCCGAGCACGTCGGCGGCGAGTACCACTTCGTTGTTGGTGGCATGCGTGGCATGCCCGAGCGCCGCGATGAACTCCAGGCCCAGCTCGAACTCCTCGTCGGTAGGCCGAACCTCCCGCAGGAAGTTGTGCAGGTGGGTCACCAGCGCAGCCATGACCGTGCGCAGGCGCGCGTCTTCGGTCTGCGCCATCGCCTGCGTGACAACATCGGTCACCGACCCTTCATCGTCGATCAAGGCCAGCGCGCTGATGGGCTTGCGCGTCGGCCCGGTAGTTGATGTCTCCATGCCGTTTCTCCTTTTGCAAACGTTTGCATTATGGACGGTTTGCTTCGAATGGCAAGGTCTCGGCAACGACGATAAAGTGGCGCGAAACCCGCTTTGGCGAAAAAATCGCCGGAAAATCAAGGGCGCTGCGGTCGTATGCGGTTTAACCCTAGTGGGTGTCGAGTGCGTCCGCCGTCGTGGACGCCGCATGCGAAATGATGAAAACGACGTCACGCCTAGTGCACGATGTAAAATCGTGCCTCTCTCAGCAGCTTTGTGTTCCTAGCCTGATCCACATGGCCGTACTGACAGAGTTGCCGGCGGGCCGGTTTGGGCGCGGCGGCCGAGCACAGTGATTTCGAAAAACAGGCTACTTGCAGTCACCCATTTTCACGTCTTCATGCTTCCTACGGACCTGGCTGGCGCCGATGGCGACCAGAGTGCTTCGTTGCCGCGTTCCGAGCGGGCTTATCAACAATTGCGTGCCGCCATCCAGGCAGGCCAGCTGCCACCGGGCACCCGTCTGCGTGAAGTGGAACTGGCCGAGTCACTTGGGTTGTCGCGCACGCCCGTGCGCGAAGCGCTGTCGCGGCTGGAATCCGAAGGGCTGGTAGTCAACGAGCCTAACCGCGGCATGATGGTGACGCGGCTGGACGCCAGCATGGTCAGCGAGCTGTATGTCATGCGCGAGGTACTGGAGTCCACGGCCGCCGCGCTCGCGGCACGCCATGCAACGGACGTGGAAATCTCGCTGCTGCGCGACATCGTCGAGCGCGACCTGTCCTTTGCCGAGGACCCGGACAAGCTGGCGATGAACAACCGCCTGTTCCACGAGACGCTGCACCGCTGCGCGCACAACCGCTATCTGCTCAAGACGCTGCGCTCGCTTCACGAATCGATGGCGCTGCTGGGCCGCTCCACGCTGGCCGTGCCGGGCCGGGCGCGTGGCTCCTACGAGGAGCACATGGCGCTGGTCGAGGCCCTTGAAGCCCGCAATCCCGAGCAGGCCGAGCAGATTACGCGCCGCCACATCCAGCAGGCATACAAGGTGCGGTTATCGCTCTGGATCGAGGAACAATCGGGCACTTGATCCGGCACTATCGGGCATTGCTGCACACGATCGGCCCCGCTTCGGCGGGGCCATTATTTTGCGTGCAAGAAAAGTGTGTTCCGCTGTTGCGCTTTTTCGCAATGACGTGAGGCGCTATTGTGTTGCCTGAGGCTGCAGGCTTTCTCTCCCTAACAGCCTTACGTCACCTCCGTGGCGGTTTTTTCATGATTGGCGCGGGTTCGCACGGCTCTCAGGCGTGCGCTGGCCCGTGCGGGCGCGGCATCCTTGCCGCGCCTCATCTTTTTTGGCCGTTGCAGCCCAAGGAGTCGTCATGGCAGACAGGCCCGTAAGGATCCCCGGCCCGGACCATCCCATCACCGTCACACCCCAGCGCGCACGCGTTGTCGTCAAGGCCGGCGGCCGCGTGGTGGCCGATACCCGGCGAGCGCTGAACCTGCAGGAGGCGTCCTATCCCGCCGTGCAGTACATTCCGCGCGACGACGTTGACATGGCGCTACTGACGCCGACATCGCATACCAGTCATTGTCCATACAAGGGCGACGCCAGCTACTTCAGCATCCCGGCCGCGGGGCCGCGTGGCGACAACGCCGTCTGGACCTACGAGCATCCCCACGCCGCCGTTGCCGACATTGCGGGATATGTCGCGTTCTATCCTGATCGCGTCGACAGCATCGACATCGGGCCCTGACCTTCCGCGCAAACAAAAACCGGCCCGCCGCACACCTTGTTCAGGTGTACGGCGGGCCGGTTTTCAATGCTGACGGCGCTAGGCGCGCCGTCGGTACTTCTATCAGCGTATGCCGATCAGCCGTTCGCGTAGACCACCTTGGCCTTGCGCGCTTCCGCCTGCAGGCGGGTGAAAATGTTCTGGACGGCGGCGATTGCGCGCTTTACGTCGTTGGCGAAGCCCAGGCTTTGCGTGCCCAGTTCGCGGTCGATCAGTTCACGTTCCAGTTGATCGGTCAGCTTGATGTCGGATTGGGTGTTCATGGCGTCCTTCCTTTCAGGGATTACCCTTATGGGGTTTTCCCGAATTGTAGCAGACGCTTTGTCGCATTGCAGCATTAGGTAATAGTACCTATCGAACGGCCTCGATAAGTGCCGGGCAATCAACCCAAACCGTGGCCCAAATGCCACGTCGGGCCAAAAACGAGGCATTTTGAGCACTTTTACCGACAGTAAGCCCAAGACCCATGCCGCATCGTGCGCAGATCAGTACTTCCAGAGGATCTGTTGCAGTGCCTTGGGGTCCTGCGTCCTGGTCAGTGCCAAAGCGGTCAGGATTCTCGCCTTCTGAGGGTTCTGGTCGTCCGTCACGATCCAGTCGTACTTGTCGTCGGGCTGTTCGCCGTTACGCACGACAACACCGCTGCCAGTGCGCGACGCCCGAATGACCTGCACCCCTTTCGCGCGCGCGGCCTTGAGCGAATCCACCATGTAGTCGCCGACACTGCCATTGCCGGTGCCCGCATAGACGATCGCCTTGGCGCCGTTCTTCACCGCCGCGTCGACGCTGGCCGGATTCACGTTTCCGTACGCATAGATCACCGCCACTTCCGGAAGCTTGTCGATCTTGTCGATGTCGAACTCCGTCTGCAGCGTGTGGGGACGGGCCGGCAGGCGATAGAACAGCGTGCGTCCTTCCACGACATAGCCCAGCGGACCAAACGGCGACCGGAACGTCTCCGTCTTGAACGTATTGGTTTTGGTCACGTCGCGGCCGGTATGGATTTCATCATTGAGCACGACCAGCGTGCCCTTCCCTTTCGATGCCGGGTTCGACGCGACCAGCACCGCGTCGTACAGGTTGAGCGCACCGTCGGCGCCCAGCGCCGTGCCCGGCCGCATGGACCCGACCGCGACCACCGGCTTGTCGCTCTTGATCGTCAGATTCAGAAAGTAGGCGGTTTCCTCGATCGTGTCGGTGCCGTGGGTAATCACCACGCCGTCCACATCGGGCATCTTCAGCACTTCGGACACGCGCTTGGCCAGCTTCACCAGCCGTTCGTTGTTGAAGCTTTCCGAACCGATCTGAAAGATCTGCTCGCCCTTGACGTTGGCGATCTTCGAGATTTGCGGAACCGAAGCGATGATCTTGTCCACCGGCACCACGGCCGACTGGTAAGCGGCCGTGTTGGTGGCGGCCTCACCGGCGCCCGCGATGGTTCCCCCCGTGCCGATGATGACGATATTGGCCTTGCGGGCTTCGACAGCGGCTTCGGCCGGCAGCTTCGATGGCGCCGCGACTGGCTGGGCATGTGCCAGCCCCGCGGACAAAAATACGGCCGCCATGCTGGTGGCAAGAAGTATGTGATTCAGCTTGCGATTCATTTTGTTTCCTCCGGTGAGTCTGTTTCGACGGCATTGGCGCCGCTCTGTGGTTACCGATCCAGGGGTCCCGGACAGGACTGGCTTTCTCCGCCGCCTTGAAAATGGGCGCAGAACGCCGAAGGACCCGTCGTCGATCCCCGTTTGCTACAACGAGGCGCACCGCGCAGCGACGTCGCCTCAGAGTTCGTTGATCAGGATTGCGCCAGGCGAACGCACCGCTTGGCCAGGACGTCCGTTGGGTCGATAAGACTTACGTGACTGTCCGCATCGACTTCGAAGTGGTCGGTCTGGGCAAAGATCAGGGGCAACTCGGTGCATCCGAGAATCTGCACGGCCGCACCCTGCGTGGACAGATGCCTGATTGCGGCCCTTAGTAGCTCCTGGCACTGACCTTCGGTGTAACCAGCCTTGACGCCCTGGGGGCCATAGATGGCGTCCATCACCATCTGCTGAAACGCGGCATCCGGGACGACAAGCTCAAGCTGATCGGACGCAACCTCGTGGTAGACATGACTTTCAACAGTCCCTGACGTAGCCAGCAAGCCGACCTTCGTGCCCCGCCCATAGCGCTCGACGATGTGACGCACCGTTTCGGTCAGCATGTTGACGATGGGCACGCCAAGATGAGGCTGAATGCGTTCGACGTAGGCGTGCGCGGTGTTGCATGGGATGGCGATGGCATCGGCGCCATCCAGTTCCAGTCGCCGGCATGTCGCGTACAGGGCGACCGTCGGATCGGCGCCATCACGAAGCAGGTTTGCGGTCCGGTCCGGGATCTGCGGATTCTGCTCGACCACCATCTTGATGTGTTCCTGGTCCCGCGAAGCCGGCGTGTTTTTCACGACCTTGCCCATGAAATCGACTGTCGCCGCTGGACCAACGCCGCCAACGATCCCCAGCTTGAACGCCGCGGCCCTCCGGCCGTCCGCCAGCGTGGCGGCAAAGTCCGCGTAGATCTGATTGACGTCCAGAATCGGAATATCGCGCCGCTGCAATGCCGCGGCGACAAGCGAAAGCTCGGTAAACCCCGGCACGACAACGTCAGCGCCGCTCGCTGAAAGCTCCAGGCACACCTGATGGAGCTGCTCCACGCAAAGACCGTCCGTATTCCCGGCCTTGATGCCCGCCGGGCCATAGACGGCGTCCATCAAGAGGGATTGCCCGTCATCAGCCGGATACAGGACCCTGAAGTCGTCGCCAAAATACGCATCGAAAAGGCGCGCGTTGCGTACGAAATCCGAGGTCAGCACGCCAATGCATCCCCCCTCCGGCAGCATGTCGCGCACCGCCCGCCGCAATGCCTCCATCATGTCGACGATCGGCACGGACAGCTCCGCCTGGAGTTCGCCGAGAAACGTATGCGAGGCAAAGCACGGCATCAGCACCGCATCGACCTTACGGCTCTCAAACCCCTGGCACGTCTTGAAGACGTACAGCTTGCGAGACGTCATGTTCGCGCTGCCCGTCAGCGGGTGGGAAGCATCCCGGAACGGATGCTGCTCGAAGAGAAAATGGTAGCTGCCCTGGTCCGCCATGACGGCACGGCTTTTTACCAGTTTGAGAAAGACGTCCGCCCCTGCCAAAGCCCCGAGGCCACCAATGATTCCGAAGGTCAGTTCGCGCATGATAGTCAGTGAGTTAGGGGCGCCGTGCCGCCACCAATGCCTGCTAGCCAGCCGTGGTCTGTGTCGTCACCGGCGCTTCGTAGCCCGATGAGGATTCCACCGGCGCAGGAAGGTCGTCCCCTTCCAGCTTAGCCACTACGGCCGTCGCCACACTGTTTCCGACGACGTTCGTCGCGGTGCGGCCCATGTCAAAGAACTGATCGATACCGATGATCAGCAGCAGCCCGGCTTCCGGAAGATGGAACATCGGCAGCGTTGCGGCGACGACAACCAGCGACGCCCGCGCCACGCCCGCCATCCCCTTGCTCGTCACCATCAGCACCAGCAGGATCGTGAGTTGCTGCGTGAAGCTCAGCTCGATGTTGTAGGCCTGCGCAATGAACATGACCGCGAACGCCTGATACATCATGGAGCCATCGAGATTGAACGAGTAGCCCAGCGGCAATACAAAGCTCGACACGCGCTTGGGCACGCCGAATCGTTCCAGGGCGGAAATCGTCTTGGGATACGCCGATTCGCTGCTCGCCGTGGAGAACGCCAGAAGAATCGGCTCACGAATCAGCTTTGCAAGCTGCGCGGTGCGGCGGCCCAGGAAAAGATAGCCAACGCCGAACAGGATTACCCACAGCAGCGCGAGGCCAAGGTAGAACTGCCCGATCAACTTGCCATAGTTCACGAGAACGCCGATACCTTCCACGGTGATGGACGCGGCCATTGCGGCGAATACGCCGATCGGCGCGAACCGCATCACATAGTCGGTGATGCGAAACATGACTTTCGTCAGTTCTTCAATCGCATCGACGATGGTCGACTTGCCGTCGCCCTTTACGAAAGCCAGCGCCGCGCCAAAGAACAACGAGAAAACCAGGATCTGCAGAATCTCGTTATTCGACATGGCTTCGAAGATGCTCTTCGGGAAGACATGGGTAAAAAAGCCCTTGAGACTGAAGTCGCCCGTCTTCAGGCCCGTGGCCGACGCAACCTCCGGAACCGCGAGGTTCATATGCAGGCCCGGCTGGAAGAGGTTGACCAGCAGCATGCCCAATGCCAGCGAGATGGCGGACGCCGACACAAACCAGATCATGGCTCGCAGCCCGATGCGTCCCACCGCGCCACCGCCCGCCATGCTCGCCAATCCGCCAACCAGCGTGGCGAACACCAGCGGCGCAATGATCATCTTGATCATGCGCAGGAAGATGTCCGTCACGATACCGAAGTACCCCGCAATCTCCTTTGCGGCCTGGGCGTCCTTGGCCAGGTGGTTGCACAGCCAGCCCACTGCAATGCCAGCCAGCATCGCCACCACGATCTGCGTCGTCAGTCTTTTTGTATTCATCGTCTCCTCCAGCCTTATCGTTAGCAATTTCCGAGGGCTTTTCGCCCCGTGTTCTTCAACGCAACGCGACGCGCGCACGAGGTGCCGTCAATACCTCCGGCCGCAGGATCTCGCTCAGCATTTCGGCGGACAGCAGGCCGCGTTCGAGCACGATGTCCGCGACCTTGCGCCCGGTCTCCAGCGCTTCCCTGGCCACCGCCGTCGAGTTCTCGTATCCGATGTATGGATTGAGCGCGGTCACGAGGACAATCGATCTGTCGAGCATGTCGCGCATGTGATCGGCGTTTGCCGTGATGCCCCGGACGCAGCGCTCATCCAGCGTGGCGCATGCCTGCGTCAGGTGTCCGATACTGCGGAACAGCGAGTAGGCGATGATGGGTTCGAATGCGTTGAGCTGCAGTTGCCCCGCTTCGGCCGCCAGAGTGATGGTCACATCGTTCCCGATCACCTCGAACGCCACCTGGTTCAGCACTTCCGGGATCACCGGATTGACCTTGCCGGGCATGATGCTGGAGCCAGCCTGGACCGCGGGGAGATTGATCTCGCCCAGGCCCGATCGCGGCCCGCTGGAAAGCAGCCGAAGATCGTTGCAGACCTTGGACAGCTTTACCCCGATACGCTTGAGAACACCCGAGAACTGAACGAACGCGCCGCAATCCTGGGTTGCCTCGACCAGATACGGAGCGGTATGCAGCGGCAGTCCGCTGACATCGCAAAGGTGCTGACGCACCAGGACGGCGTAGTCAGGATGCGCGTTGATGCCGGTGCCAATCGCGGTGGCGCCCAGGTTGATCTCGCAGATCAGCGGCAGCGTCTCGGTAAGACGCTGGCGGTCTTCATTGAGCATGACCGCATAGGTGGCGAACTCCTGCCCGAGCGTCATGGGCACCGCGTCCTGCAACTGGGTGCGCCCCACCTTCAGCATCTCCCGAAACTCCGCGGACTTTTTCTCGAAGGATGACTCCAGCGTCGACATCTTCTCCAGCAGCCTCGTGGCACTACGGTACGTGGCAACCTTCAATGCCGTCGGGTAGACGTCATTGGTCGATTGACTCATGTTCACGTGCTCGTTCGGATGCAGGAACTCATAGTCGCCACGGCGTCGCCCAAGCAGCTCCAGCGCCTTGTTGCACACCACCTCGTTGGCATTCATGTTGGTGGACGTGCCGGCGCCGCCCTGAATCAGGTCGACGGCGAAATGCTCGGCCAGTTCGCCGTTGCGAATGGCACGGCAGGCGTCGACGATGGCATCGCAACGCGTCTGGTCGAGCAGGCCAAGCTCGCAATTGGCCAAGGCCGCGGCCTGCTTGATGTCCACCAAGGCGGTGATCAGTTCCGGGTACTTGGAGATCGGGTCTCCGGAAATCGGAAAATTCTCCAGCGCGCGCAGCGTGTGGATGCCGTAATACGCCGCTTCCGGCACATCCCGATAGCCCAGCAGGTCGTGCTCCTGCCGCGTTCCGTTCGTCGTTTTCTGCGTCCCCATCACCTTTCCTCGTCAGTGCGTTCCTGTTGGCAACGGATTCTAGGAGCACCGGCAAGTGGAGTTGATGAGTAAGTCAACCAAAACTATTCCGTCTTGGCATAGTTATCGATAAATGACCCATCAGACGCTCAGTTGCACCGAACTATGCGATATCTTTGCGTCCACGCCGAGGCGCTTTGCGCGCCGTCAGAGAGCCAAAGGATCGAACGATGCAGTTGAAATGGATTGAGGACCTTCTCGCCATCGAGCAGACGCGGAGCTTTTCACGGGCCTCGGAGCTTCGCTTTGTCACGCAGTCAGCACTGTCGCGCCGGATCAAGGCGCTTGAGGACTGGATCGGCGTCGAACTGGTTGACCGGGGCACCTATCCGGTCGAGCTGACGATCGCGGGCAAGCGCTTCTGCGAGCAAAGCCGGGAGACCGTGGGCGTGCTGGCGGTGTTGCGCTCGGAGCTGCGACAGGATGCCAAGATGCCAGGCCGATCCATTCAGATCACCGCCGGGCACACGCTCTCGTTCACGTTCCTTCCAAAATGGCTGAAGCAGTTTCAGCAGCAGGCGGGCAACGTCAATACGCGCGTGGTGGCCGCGAACGTGCACGATGCCGTGGTCGCGCTTGCGGAAGGCAGGTGCGACCTGATGATTGGCTACCATCATCCGCTGGCGCCAATCGTGCTCGACAGGGACAAGTTCGTCAGCCTGACGCTCGGCCAGGAAGATTTCGTTCCGGTGTCCGCGCCCGACGCAAAAGGCAATCCACTGTTTGCGCTGCCGGGCACGCAGTCGGCCCCACTCCCCTACCTGGCCTACACGGCCACCACCTTCATGAGCAGGATTGTCGAGGTCATCCTCAACAACGCTGTCCAGCAACATCACTTGCGAGGCTGTTACGAGGCCGACATGGCCATGCTCATCATGAAGATGGCGGTGGAAGGCTATGGCATCGCCTGGCTGCCATACAGCGCCGTCAAGGATGACATCGACGCTGGCCGGCTCGTACAGGCCGGCGATGACGACTGGTGCGCCAAGCTCGAAATCCGATCGTACCGGGCCATTGCGACCAGCAACCCCACGCTGCAGGACCTGTGGAATTCGCTTGAGACTTCGGTGCCTCCGCACGAATCCTCGCCGGCGGAAGCTACCTGACGTCCGTCAACGATGACGGCGCCGCTTCACGACCATCCGCCGCCCAGCGCCCGGAATGCCGACACCGCCGCGCGCGCGTTATCGGCACGCACCTTGGCCTGCTGATCGCGTGCGGCCAGCAATTGCCGGTCTTCGTCCAGGACTTCGAAGAGGCTGACCGCGCCGCCCTTGTACGCTTCTTCGGAAGCATTGCGTGCGCGTTCGTGCGCGCCAACCTCCTTGTCGAGTTCGTGGCTCTGTTCGTCGAGCTGGGTCAGCGTGACCAGCGCATCCTCGACGTCGGCGGTGGCTTGCAGCATCGCCTTGCGATAGTTCGCCAGCGCCTCGGCATGCGCGCCCTTGGCACCCGCAACCTCGGCATCGACACGCCCGAAATCGAACAGGCGCCAGCGCAGGCCGCCAGCGGCGGCGGGCTGGAATGCCTGAGCGGTAAAGAGCTTGCTTGCCGACAGGCTTTCGAATCCGAGTAGCGCGGACAGCGAAACCTTCGGGTAATACTCGGCAGTGGCCACGCCGATGCGCGCGTTCGACGCGGCGAGTCGACGCTCGGCCGCGATGACATCCGGGCGCCGCTGCAGCAGATTGGCCGGTCCCTGGGCCAGCGCCACCTGCGGCACGGTCAGCGCACCGCGGGGATCGCGCAGTTCCGCGGCGTAGGTGCCCGGTTGCGCGCCCATCAGCACATCCAGGCGATTGAGCTGCGTTTCCAGCTCGATGCGCAGCGGGGGAATCGTGACCCGAGTCTGCGCGAGCTGGGCTTCGGCCTGTGCCTGCTCCCGCTCCGCGCCGATGCCGTCCGCCAGGCGCAGCCGAACCAGATCGAGCAGGCGCTGGTTGGTCGTGACCTGCTGCTGGGCAATGGCGATCCGGCTCTGGGCGGCGCGCACGCGGAAGTAGGCGTCGGCGGCTTCGGCGGCAACCAGTATCCGCACACCAAGGTGACTGGCCTCGGCGGCCTGCAACTCCGCATCCGCGGCCTCGGCACCGCGCCGCAATCCGCCGGCAATGTCGATCTCCCATGTCGCGGCCGCCCCCACCGAATAGAGCGTCTGCCCGCGCTTGTAGCCGGGCAGCGTGCTACCGATCTTGCCCAGCGGGCTTTCCAGTGACTGGCGCTGCTTGCTGACGTCGCCGTACGCGCTGCCTTGCGGCAACAGTTCCGCACCCGCGAAGCTGGCTGCCGCACGCGCCTGCTCGACGCGCGCCACGGATGCGGCCATGTCCAGGTTCTGGTCCAGCGCGCGCTGGACGATGCTGGTCAGCAGCGGATCGTCAAAGCCATTCCACCAGGCATCCAGCGACACCGGCGCCCGCGCATCGTTGACCGGCGCCAGTTCCGCCGCGTGCTGGTACGCCTGCGGCATCGCCACATCCGGCGCGCGATAGTCCGGCCCGACTGCGCAGGCAGCCAGACCAAACATCGCCGCGATGGATGCCGCCAGCGTCACCGTCCGCTTTCCCAATCCCTGTTGTGCCTGCTTCGTCATTTCCATTCCTTTCGGTTGCCTTCATGCAAAACTTACTTGCACGATGATAGTTACTAGCCTAGACTAACTTTCATGTTGATAGCAACCTCTTTTTGAGAGAGGCAACTGCGATGCAAAGGAAGTCACACAAGGATGCGTCGTGCCCGACGGCACGCGCGATAGAGCGGGTTGGCGACACGTGGTCGGTACTGATCCTGCGTGAAGCGTTCTACGGCGCCACCCGGTTCGACGATTTTCAGAAGCGGCTTGGCATCGCGCCCAACATGCTGACGCGGCGCCTGACCAGCCTGGTCGACGAAGGACTGCTGGCGCGCCGGCCTTACAGCGCACATCCGCCGCGCGACGACTACGTGCTTACCGAGCGCGGCCGCGATTTCCGGCCAGTCCTGCTGACGCTGATGGACTGGGGCGACCGCCACTTCTCCGACCAGAAAGGCACCGTGCAACTGGTGGAGCGCCACTCGGGCCGCCCCGTGCGCATCGCGCTGGTCGATGCCGATACCGGCCAGCGCATCACCGAAACCGATCACTGCATCGCGCCCGGCCCCGCGGCCAGCCCCGCGTTGCGCGCACGCCTGGAGCGCTCGGCCCAGGCCCGGGCGGAAGCCCAGGCGCAACCCACCGAATCGACCCCTTTCACGCCTGCCACAGGCGTTGTCTAAATACGGAGCCATTCCATGACTAGCAGCACCACAACCGCCGATCGCGCGTCTGCCGAGGCCGTCCCGACCAAAGCAAGACCAGGCAGGAAGGCCCTGCTGATCCGCACCGGCGGTGCATTGATTGCCCTGGTGGCCGTGGGGTATGGCTACCACTGGTGGACCGATGCCCGGTTTGTGCAGGAGACCGACGACGCCTATGTCGGCGGCGATGTCACGCTGATTGCCGCGAAGGTCCCCGGATACCTGACCGAAGTGCTCGTGACCGATAACCAGGCCGTGCATGCGGGCGACCTGCTGGCCCGTATCGACGACCGCGACTACCGCGCCGCACTGGCCAAGGCCGAAGGCGCCGTGGCCTCGCAGCAGGCACTGATCGGCAATCTCGATGCCCGCGCCAGGCTGCAGGAAGCGGTGATCGCCGAGGCCCGCGCCAGCGTCGCCGCCACCGATGCGGAAACCGTGCGTGCGCGCGACGACCAGGTACGCTACGCGAACCTGGTTGCCAAATCGGCGGTATCGATCCAAAGCTCGCAGAAGGCCGATGCCGACTTCAAGCAGTCGCTGGCGAACGGCCAGAAGGCGAAGGCCAGCGTCGAAGCCTCGCGCCGGCAGCTCGACGTCATCGCCACGCAGAAGCAACAGGCCGAAGCATCGCTGGCCCAGGCCGTCGCGGAGCGGGACATCGCACGATTGAACGTCGGATACACCGAACTCCGCGCGCCGGTTGACGGCACGGTGGGCAATCGCCGCGCACGTGTGGGCGCCTATGCGCCAAGCGGCGGCCAGTTGCTGTCGATCGTGCCGGCGCGTGGCCTGTGGGTCGATGCGAATTTCAAGGAAGGACAGCTGGCGCATGTAAAGCCCGGCATGCGCGCCAGCATCGTGGCGGACATCATGCCCGGCAAGGTATTTCACGGGCGCGTGCAGAGCGTGGCGCCGGCCACCGGCGCGCAGTTCAGCGTGCTGCCGCCCGAAAACGCCACGGGCAACTTCACCAAGATCGTCCAGCGTGTGCCAGTGCGCATCGTGCTCGACGATGCCGACGCAAAGCTCGGCGTGTTGCGCCCGGGCCTGTCCGTCGTGGCGGAGATCGACACCCAAGCGGACCGTAGCGACGCTACGCCCGCCGCGGACAAGGCACAGAGCAAGTCATGAGCACCGCAGTCTCCGCAAGCCCGGCCGCGCCCGACGCGACCACGCCCGGCAAGCCCGCGCAACCGGCGCTGCCGTCTCCGGCGGACCTGCCCATCGGGACGAAGGTGCTGGCATTCGGCACGATGTGCGTGGGGATGTTCATCGCCCTGCTCGACATCCAGATCGTTTCCGCCTCGCTGCGCGATATCGGCGGCGGCCTGTCCGCGGGTACCGACGAAACCGTATGGGTGCAGACGGCCTACCTGATTGCCGAAATCATCGTCATTCCGCTGTCTGGATGGCTGGCCAGGGTGATGTCCACGCGCTGGCTGTTCGCCGCGTCGGCCGCCGGCTTCACGCTGACCAGCCTGCTCTGCGGCATTGCCTGGAACATCGACAGCATGATCGCCTTCCGCGCCGCGCAGGGCTTTCTGGGCGGGTCGATGATCCCGATGGTGTTCACCACCGCGTTCGCGTTCTTCGCGGGGCGCCAGCGCGTGGCCGCCGCCGCCATCATCGGCGGCCTGGCCTCGCTCGCGCCGACGCTGGGCCCAACGGTCGGCGGCTGGATCACCGACAACTACTCGTGGCACTGGCTGTTCTTCATCAACCTCGTGCCCGGCATCTTCGTGATGGTCGTGGTACCGATGCTGGTAAAGATCGACCATCCCGACTGGTCACTGCTCAAGGGCGCCGACTATACCGGCATGGTGTTGCTGGCGCTGTTCCTCGGGTGCCTGGAATACACGCTGGAAGAAGGCCCGCGCTGGGACTGGTTTGGCGACCAGACCATCCTGACGACGGCGTGGATCTCGGGCATCTCGGGCATCGCCTTTCTGTGGCGTTCGCTGACGTTCGCCAACCCGGTGGTCGATCTGCGCGCGCTCAAGGACCGCAATTTCGCGCTTGGATGCTTCTTTTCGTTCGTCACCGGCATCGGCATTTTCGCCACCATCTATCTGACTCCGCTGTTCCTTGGGCAGGTGCGCGGCTACAGCGCGCTGCAAACGGGCCTGGCCATCTTCTCCACCGGCCTGTTCCAGGTCATGTCGATCCCGATCTACTCGTTCCTGGCGAACCGGGTGGATCTGCGCTGGCTGCTGATGTTTGGTCTGGCGCTGTTCGCGCTGTCGATGTGGTCCTTCGCGCCGATCACGCATGACTGGGGCAGCGCCGAGCTGATGCTGCCCCAGGCCCTGCGCGGCATGGGACAGCAGTTTGCCGTGGCACCCACGGTGACACTGACACTCGGGGCCTTGCCGCCCGCGCGGCTCAAGCTCGCGTCCGGCCTGTTCAATCTGATGCGCAATCTCGGCGGCGCCATCGGCATTGCTGCCTGCGCGACGATCCTGAACGACCGCACCAACCTCCACTTCCTGCGGCTGGCCGAGCATCTGAACATCCGCAACGAAGCCATGACTGAGTTTCTTGGCAACAGCACGGCACACCTGTCCGCCTTGAGCAACGAGGTCAACGACGGCCAGACCGCCGCCATCCGCCAACTGTGGGCACTGGTGATGCGCGAAGCCCACACGCTCACCTACGCCGATGCGTTCCTGGTGATCCTGGTGTGCTTCGTCGTCGCCATACCGCTGGTGCCGTTGATGCGCAAGATCGCACCGCCGAAGGCGCCGTCCGCCGATGCGCACTGACGAACAGGAAGACCGCCATGATTCGCTCCACACTCCGTCTGCTCGTGCTGGCCATGCTGGCCACCGCTAACGTCGCGCCGGCCGCATACGCCGCCGGCCGGCCACCGCGCGACACGTCCGTGGCCTGCGGACGCGCCGACAACCAGTATTGCAGGACGCCCGATCCAGCAAGGTCCGGCGAACACAACGCAGTGCCACTACACTATCGACGATCAACGGAGACAACATGACAACCACTCAATCCCGGCAGAAGGTTGCCCTGGTCATCGGCGCGGGTGACGCCACCGGCGGAGCCGTCGCCCGACGCTTCGCCCGCGAAGGGTATATCGCCTGCGTCACGCGGCGCAGCGCGGATAAATTGCAGCCGCTGGTCGACAGCATCCGCGCCGCGGGCGGCCAGGCGTTTGGATACAGCAGCGATGCGCGCAAGGAAGAAGACGTGACGCAGCTATTCGAACAGATCGAAGCGGAACACGGCCCGGTCGAGGTGCTCGTCTTCAACATCGGTGCCAATGTGCCGTGCAGCATCCTGGAAGAAACGCCGCGCAAGTACTTCAAGATCTGGGAAATGGCCTGTTTCAGCGGATTTCTCAATGCGCAGGCCGCGGCGCGCAGGATGGTGGCGCGTGGCCGGGGCACGATCCTGTTCACCGGCGCCACGGCGGCATTGCGTGGCAGCGCGAACTTCGCGGCGTTCTCCGGTGCCAAGCACGCCTTGCGCGCGCTGGCCCAGAGCATGGCGCGAGAGCTGGGTCCGCGGAACATTCACGTCGCCCATGTGGTGGTAGATGGCGCGATCGACACCGCGTTTATCCGCGACACCTTTCCCGAGCGCTACGCGCTGAAGGAACAGGATGGCATCCTGAATCCGGAGCACATCGCGGACAACTACTGGTATCTGCATGCGCAGCCGCGCGATGCCTGGACGTTCGAACTCGACCTGCGGCCGTATATGGAACGCTGGTGATGCACCCCACGCCTCACTCCTCGCCCGGATCGATATCCGGAGAGGAGTGAGGCGCCGATCGTCACGCGCGCTGCCTGCCTTCGTAGACCTGAAGGTGGCAGTACGCAATGCGACTCAGCGGCAGATCGATGCCGGCCTCTGCGGCCCGCGCGATCAGGTCGCCAACGATGGCATCGGCTTCGATGCGAGGCGCGCCCTGTGCGATATCTCGCATCATCGATGCCGCCCAGGTCGACGATTCGTCGAGCAGACGGCCGCGCACATCGGCCAGCACGTCCTCCGGCAAGGCGTGCCCGGCAAGTTCCGCCACGCTACGGCATTCTTCGATGGCCTGCTCCATCAGCGCGCGGCCGTCGCGGGTTTTCACGATGTCGCCCACCGTGCCCCGCATCAGGCAGGTCATCAACGCACCGGCGGCAATCATCGCCCACTTGTTCCAGAGCGCCTGATCGATGTCCGCCGACAGCGCCCGCACACCGGGCGTGCGGGACATCAGCGCGTGGAAATCGCGGGCCAACGCCTCGGTATCCGCCGAGCGCGCGCCCACGATCAATTTATCCACGCGCCCCGCATGCGAGATCGCGCCATCCGATGCGAGCGTCGTGGCGATGTACGACACGCCACCGAGCACGCGCGCCCGGCCAAAGCGCCGGTCCAGCGCATCGTAAGCGGACAGCCCATTGAGCAACGGCAGCACCGCCGCATGACCGGTAACCGCCGGCGCAATCGCATCCATCGCCGCATCGAGGTCGTAAGTCTTGCACGCCAGCAGCACGAGGTCGTAGCCGTGGCCCGTATCCCCGGCCATCACGGTCCGCACCGGCGCTTCGAAGTCGCCCAGTTCGCTGCGCATGCGCAGGCCGTGGCGCGCCAGCGCATCGGCGCGCTGTGGCCGCACAAGGAATGTGACATCGGCGCCAGCCTCGATCAGCCGCGCCCCGTAGTACCCGCCCATGCCACCGGCACCCAATACCAGGATCTTCATCGTCGCGGCCCTCAGGAAAGCGCTTCCAGCGCCAGCGCGATGCCCTGCCCGCCGCCGATGCACAAGGTGACGATGCCGCGCCGAATGCCGTCGGCCTGCATCGCGTACAGCAGCCGCGTGGTCAGCACCGCGCCGGTCGCCCCAATCGGATGGCCATGCGCGATGGCGCCGCCATCGACGTTGATGATGTCATGCGGCAG
>DAIOET010000005.1:0-12825 GCA_036746135.1 Cupriavidus sp. | reverse complement strand
CGCGCCAGCGTCTCAAGCGTGGTGTCGTGGCGGGCGGCTTCGTCGACATTGAACGCGACGGTGCCCTGCTTCGTCTTCAGCGGCACGTCGACAATCTGCGTGGCAAAGCGGCCGCCCTTCTGCGCCCGCGCAAAGCGCGCCTGCGAGCGCTCGGCCCAGCGGTCCTGCACCTCACGGCTCAGCTCATATCGGGCCACCAGGTCTTCGGTATGCCAGCCGGAATGCTGGCCCGAGAATGCGTCCTGCAGGCCGTCGTACAGCATGCTGTCATGCATCGTGGCATCACCCATGCGACTACCCCAGCGGCCACTCGGCAGAAGATAGGGGGCACGGTCCATGTTCTCCATGCCGCCCGCGATTGCCACATCGGTATAGCCCAGCCGCACCTCGTCAGCCGCCGTGGCGATGGCCTGTGCGCCGGAGCCGCATACCCGGTTGACCGTCATTGCGGGGACCGCCACCGGCACCCCTCCGCCGACGGCAGCCTGCCGCGCCGGGTTCATCCGGTTGCCGGCCTGTACCACGTTGCCAAACACCACACTGCCGACTTCCGCCGGATCGATACCGGCACGGCGCACGGATTCCCGAATCACCGTCGCGCCAAGCTCGCTGGCGGGGGTGCCCTTGAGCGATCCATTGAAAGCCCCGATCGCGGTCCGAACCGGGTGACACAGCACTACGTCCCTTGCACTCATCGCTACCTCGCATGCAGTTACTTGCATAAAGATAGTTTTGACTCTACACCAGTTTTAATGATGAGTGAAATCTATTATTCGCGTGCACGCCCATGCGGCCGAGGCGTCACGCACCGGCAGAATCAGGCGCGCAGGTCCGCCAGCATCTGCTCGGCAAGGAAATCGCACGGGGGGCGGTCCGATCCGGCGCTGCGCGCCAGTATCACGTCGAGCGCATCGAGCGGTGGCAGCCCTTCGGACTCGCCCAGAATCGCCAGATGCGCCGGGATACTGCATCGCGCCAGCGGCGCGACAGCCAAGCCCGCCTCGACCATGCTGATCAGCCCCAGCAGGCTTGGGCTTTCATAGGAAGTCCGATAGCGGATATTGGCGCGCTGGAGCGCGGCAATGGCATGCGCGCGCGCCGCGCTGCCCGGTGCGAACAGCGCAATCGGCAGCGGGCGCTCGTGCCAGACCGGCTTGCCGCCGCGTGCCGCGACCCACTCGATCGGTTCCTTCCGGAGCCGTTCTCCGGAAACGCCCCGGGTCTTTGTCAGGCAGGCCAGATCGAGTGTGTTGTCCTTGAGCAGCGGGACCAATGCGTTGCTGGGCATGCCGATGACGCGGATCTCCACGCGCGGATGCGCGGCCGCGAACTTGCGCAGCACGGGAGGCAGCAACGATGGCGCGTAGTCATCGGGCACGCCGATCGTGACGCGGCCACGGATTTCCGGACGCACCACCGCCGCCCAGGCTTCCTCACGCATCGACAACATGCGCCGTCCGTAATCAACCAGTGTCCTGCCGTCCTCGGTCAGCGCGACATTGCGCGTGGTCCGCACAAACAGCGGCTTGCCGAGCACGTCTTCAATCGTCTTGATCTGCATGCTGACCGCCGATGGCGAACGATGCAGCGTTTCAGCCGCGCGCGCGAAGGACCCGGCCTCCGCCACGGCCACGACCATTTCCAGTACGTCGAGATCGAGCTTTTTCATCGCATCAGAAAATCTGAACAATGCGATCAATATATCCCGTTTTACTTATCTATTGGGCAATCCGATACTGCCCGCATTGGCGATCAAACGGGATGGGTGGATGCGATGAGAGCAATGGTCGAGTTCATGGCCGTAGGCGGACTGCTGGCCGTGACGCCCGGGCCGAACATGGTCTACGTGATGGCACGCTCGGTTTCGCAGGGCACCCGGGCCGGCCTGATCTCGCTGGCCGGCGTGATGCTGGGATACCTGACCTATATGCTCAGCGCGGCGTTCGGCATCAGTGCGCTGTTCCTGGCCATCCCCGGTGCCGCGCGAATGCTCGGGCTGGCGGGTGCGCTCTATCTGCTCTACATGGCCTGGCAAATGCTGCGTCCCGGTGGCCGGTCGCCCTTGCAGGTCCAGGCGGTACCGGCCGCGCCGCCGCGCCGGCTGTTTGCGATGGGTGCCATGACGAGCCTGCTCAATCCCAAGCTCGCGCTGATCTTCCTGTCGATCCTGCCGCAGTTCATCGATTACCCGGCGGGCGGGGTGCTTGGGCAAACCCTGATGCTTGGACTGGCGCTGACCGTGGCGTTCGCCGGCGTCAACGCACTCGTCGCGTTGTCATCGGGCCGCGCCGCGGCGCTACTGGCCGGACGGCCTCAATGGCTGCTTGCCCAGCGCCTGGTGGTGGGCGTCATTCTGACCGTACTCGCCTCGAAAATGGCGCTCGACGTCTGGCACTTGACCCACTGAACCGGCGAGGCCGGCCGCCGGCAGCAAATAGCGGCGGCTGATTTCCATGAACTGCAAAGGGGCAACCAAGGGGAGCGTCATGCCAATACCTCGAAATATTGGGGAACGATGGCGTACCCGAACGGGCCGTCACCAATAGCGTCGATCGTATCGGTTGCGCCGCCGTCTGACTGCTGTACAAGAGGCTTGGCCAGCTCAGCCGGGTGCTTATCCAACTCATCCGTTCGGATAGGGTCGGTCAGCCACAAATGGTTGGCACATCCAAAAAACCTGGACCTCCAGCCGGATCGGTCCATTTTTTTCGCCCCGTCGACGTAACCGTTATAAATACACTTGACAGGTTACTGATTGCGACTAGAATTCGCTTCACGGCAGCACCCCGATCCGCAACCGAACCTGTCAGGAGCCAGCGATGAGCGCGACCCCCACCCCGGATTCCACCGTGCAGTACCGATTTGCCGACGCCGACGGCGTGCGCGTGTTTTACCGCGAGGCTGGCGATGCCCAGGCTCCCGTGATGCTTCTGCTACACGGCTTTCCCACCTCGTCGCACCAGTTCCGCAACCTGATTCCCCAGCTCGCCAAGCGCTTCCGCGTGATCGCCCCCGATCTGCCCGGCTTCGGCTTTACCGAAGTACCCGCCGCGCGTAACTATCGTTATACGTTCGATAACCTCGCACAGACCATCGGCGCGTTCGTCGATGCGATCGGCCTGGAGCGGTACGCGATGTATGTATTCGACTACGGCGCACCCACCGGCCTACGCCTGGCGCTGGCACATCCTGAGCGGGTGACGGGATTGGTGTCGCAGAACGGCAATGCCTATCTGGAAGGGTTGGGTGACTCCTGGGCGCCGATCCGCGCCTACTGGGCAGACCCGAGCGCGGCCAACCGGCAGGTCATCCACGACGCGATGTTGCATCTGGAAGGCACGAAGTGGCAGTACGTGCACGGCGTGGCAAACCCCGAAAGCGTGGCGCCCGAGTCGTACATGCTCGATGCCGCGCTGCTGGAGCGGCCCGGCAACAAGGACATCCAGCTCGACCTGTTCCTGGACTATGCCAACAACCTGAAGCTGTATCCCGCCTTCCAGGCGTTCTTCCGGCAAGCCCAGGTGCCTACGCTGGCCATCTGGGGAATGAACGATCCGTTCTTCATCCCGCCCGGTGCGGAGGCGTACAAGCGCGATAACCCGAATGCCGTGGTGGAGTTGCTGGACACGGGACACTTCGCGCTGGAAACACACGGTGAGTACATCGGCCAGCGGATCATCGAGGTGCTGGCGCGGTGATGTCTATTGGGGAGGCAGCCGTGCCAGGCTGCCTCCCCGCGCTATCGCCCGTGATCGGGATCGGGCAGCGGCTCAGTCTTCGATGTGCGTATAGAGCTTGTTGACGATCAGCCATTCCTTGCCGATCCTCAGCAGCGACAGGAAGTTGTAGTAGTTGTTGGCCGCCACCTTCACACGAACCTTGGCCGACGCGGTCTTGCCCAGCACGTCCACCGACAGGATCGACATCCCGTACGGCTCGCAGAGTGACGCCGGGCTTTCGCGGCTTGCCACGCCCTGCAGATAGGCGTCGACCGTCTTTTGCACGATCTCGCCGCGCACTTCGGCAAACAGCAGCGCGTCCGGATGAAAGGTGGATCGCAGCGCGTCGACATCACCGTCGTAGATGCCATCGAGGTAAGTCTGCAGCTGCTGCAAGACATGCTGATGCGCGCAATCGACCGGCGCCTGCCTCTGGGTCACAGTCATGATGATCTCCGTGCAATAGGCAATAGGGAATGGAGTATTGGGGTGGGCCGCGCCGTCATTCGCATCGTCCGAATGCAATGTAGGCGCGCGCGTACGGCCGATAAACAGCGCCTGTGGAACATGAGTGCATACACCGTGTAACAAGCGCGCCGGGCACGGACGACGCACCACGGCACTGTCAATGCGGGGGAACAAATGATTTGCGGCCGACCCCGATGATCTCGCGCGAAGGTTTGACCAGAATGGGATCACCTGCTTCACACATCAGGAGTTGCCATGAAGTCCGACCCATCAGACACCGCGAGCACCACGCGCCCATTGCAAAGCCATTGGGCTGACGAATTGCCGCAAGGCATGTGGCTCGAAGCCGCCGAGCTTGACGACTTGCCGTACACGTTCCTTGGCCTGCCACTAAGCGCCCCGCGCGACGTGACCAAGCGGGGGCAATGATGCTGGCCCCCGCCTCCCACGCCCTGCCGCAATCGAACTCTGGCTTCGCGCGGATGTTCGCGCCCGGCAAGCTGACGCTCGGCGTGCTGTTCGCCATCGAGTCGTACGCCGGAGATGCGCCGTCCATGACCGACCAGATCCGCATCGCGCGGCTCGCGGAATCGGCCGGCTTTGCCGCACTCGGCGTGCGCGACGTTCCGCTGCGCGATCCGAACTTCGGCGATCTCGGCCAGATTTACGATCCCTGGACATGGCTCGGCTATGTTGCCGGCCAGACATCGTCGGTCGCGCTGTTCACCGCGGCCATCGTGTTGCCGCTGCGGCATCCGCTGCATACGGCCAAGGCTGCCGCCAGCATCGACAACCTCACCAATGGCCGTCTGGTACTGGGCATTGCCTCCGGCGACCGCGCCATCGAGTTTCCCGCCTTTGGCGTGGACCACGCCGAGCGAGGCACGCTGTTCCGCGAGCAGGTGGCGTATCTGGATACCGTATGGGGCCAATCCTGGCCGACGGTGCAAAGCACGTACGGCACGCTCGAAGGCGCCGACCTGGTGCCCAAGCCCGTCGCGCGGCGCGTTCCGTTGATCGTGACCGGCAACAGCCAGCAATCGGTGGACTGGATCGCACGCAAGGCCGATGGCTGGATCACGTATCCGCGACGCATGGACTTCCAGGTCGAGCTGATCCGCCAGTGGCACGACACTGTCGAATCGGTCGCACCCGGTGTCTTCAAACCGTTTGCGCAGCCCTATCACATCGACCTCGTTGCCGATCCCAACGTATCGCCGACGCCGATCCACGGCGGGCATCGGCTGGGACGTAGCTGGCTGATGCGTCATCTCGAAACACTGGAACGCGCAGGCGCCAACCATGTGCTGTTCAATCTCAAGTACGGCAGCCGCCCGGCGGAAGCGGTACTGGAGGAACTGGCCATGCACGTGGTGCCGCGCTTTCCGGCGCTGACCCAAGGCTGAACCTGTCTGCCCGATGCGAAACGGCGCGCCAAACGCAGGCGCACCGTTTTTGCGAATGGCGGGCCGCACGCAATGGCAGCCCGCCCCGCTTATGCCGCCGCGCGCACCGCTTCGAGCGTCTGCTCGATCTGCGCGGCCACGGTGTCCGCCGATGCGTAGCCACCCGACACCTGATAGAGCTTCTCGCCAACACGAAGCGCCAGCGTCGGGAAGCTGCTCACGCCCCACTGCCGCGCCGTGCGGAAGTCCTGCGCCGTTTCCTCGATGACCGGCTGGCTGTCCCAGGCGGCCAGAAAATCCGCCGATGCCACGTCATGCAGCTGCCGCGCCAATGCCGCGGTGGCCACCGCGGCAAGCACGTTGCCGTTGGTGGTATCCAGCCCATCGACATAGAACGCATGCTGGAGCGCGCGAAACACGGCCAGCAGATCGGCAGCGGGCGCCAGGCGCCGGGCCGTCACCACGGCGCGGCAGATCGGCTCGGTGTCGTAGACAAAACCCTCCCGCGCGCGGAATGCCTCGCGGTTGAACGGCAGACCGCTGGCCGCCTCCACACGGGTCCAGTGCTGCAGACGGAAGCGCTTGCCGGCTTCGTCCAGCACATCGGTGGCACCCGCACGAATGCCGCCCACGACGATGCGCAGCGGTACATCCGGAAAGCGCTGCTGCAGCGCCGTCATTTCCTTGCCGAATCCGTAGCACCAGGAGCACATCGGGTCGGCGATATAAATCAGTTCCATGTTCTTTCTCGCGTAAAGGCGCACCGCCGGGCCATGTGTCGCCCGACGGTGCGTGATGAAATGGGGATTTCCTACTTCTGGCGCGGATCGTCTTCGGCGTGAACCGGACCGGCGCCAAGCATGACCGCCGCGATGGCAAGCCAGCCGATCCGTTTTGCAAATTTCCCGCGATGCGTGACCGCCCTCACTCAGGCTTGACCTGGGCGATGACCACCAGGATCACGGCAGCATTGCCGGGCTGCTGGCTTTGCGCATAGACGGCCCGTGCGTGACCGGCCTTCTCTCCCAGCACATCGGCGAACAGGTCCGACGCACCGTCCACTACGGCGGGCTGGTCGAGCACGCCTGGGGCACTGGTGACGTATCCCTCTACCCGCACGATGTGATCGAGCCTTTCGAATCCGCCCAGGTGCGCGTGGATTTGCGCCAGCACGTTCAGCGCCGCAAGCTGCGCGGCCTGCTTGCCCTGCTCCACGGTCAGCTCGCGGCCGACCTGCCCCTGCCAGACCACCTTGCCGTCCTGCAGCGGCAGTTGCCCGGAGATAAACAGCAGGTCGCCCGCCTGGCTGACAGCGGTGTAGCTGCCGAGCGGCTTGGGCGGAGGCGGCAAGGTCAGGCCGCGGGCGGCGAGTTTCGATTCGACGGACATAGTGACTCCTCGGGTCATTGGGTTCCTGCTGCGGGCGGCACAGTCCGCCGTTCGCTTGGAACCGAATATAGGAGCCACCCAACGGCCAATAAACGTGCCGGGGAGAACATGAATTGATACACGGCGGAACAAGTCGACCATGCGCCACGGCAGGCAACCGGCGCCTTGGGCAGGAATTAATCTCCGGCTAAGGAAGATTGGCTAGTCTTGCGGGCGCCTGGTGGCAGTGCCGGCCGCCAGTCCAATCCCGAGGTCCTGAATCCCGGCAATGCCTAGCGACACGCAACAAACATCCACCCAGCTGCTGGCGCAGCGTCAGCTTCCAGCCAGTGCCTCGCGCGTTGCGGTTCTGGATATCCTGCGCCAAAGCCCGCAGCGGCATCTCAGTGCCGAGCAGCTTTGCGCCGCCATGCTGAAGCAGCAGGACGGCCTTGCCATTTCCAGTTTCCGGCGCGCTATCTACGATCTTGCGGCGGATGGCCTGCTCTCGCGCGTCGTGGTGCCGGACGGCAAAAACAGGACGACGACGTTCTACGAACTGGCCGACCAGGCGATTCACCGGCACTTTTACTGCACTCGCTGTGGCAGCCTGACCGAGATCTTCGACGCCGAACTGGAGCGGGCGATGCTCAGACGCTTTCACAGGCAAGCCCTGCAGCCGGCCAACGTCGACCTGGCCCTGGTGGGCCACTGCGCGCACTGCCGTCAAGCGTCACCAGACCGTGCGACCACGGCGGGAAACAGTCTGGTCGGAGGCTGACCGGCGGCACATCAGCTTCAGCCGGACCCGACATTGGCCGTGAGTGGAAGACCGGCGCAACGGTGTGGCATCGCATACACTCCCGTTGCGTACCGCCTCCACACTCACCGATCATGAAGCGCCAATTCGACGACCTACAACTGGGCAGCATCGAACTTTTCTGCCTGGCAGCCGAACTCAGCAGCTTCACGGCCGCCGCGGTGGCGGCTGGCGTCACGCCGGCCGCCGTCAGCCGCAGTGTGTCGCGGCTGGAAGAACGGCTCGGTGTCCGGCTGTTCGTGCGCACCACACGCCAGATCCGGCTGACCGACGAAGGCAAGACCTATTTCGAGGAAACCCGCCAGGCGCTGGCCCAACTGGTGGACGCCGAGCGCCAGATCAGCGGCCAGCACGCCACGCCGGCGGGTCTCCTGCGCATCAGCCTGCCCACGCCCTACGCGCACTATCGCGTGCTGCCCGTGCTGCCGGAATTCCGCGAGCGATTCCCCGAGGTGGACATCGACGTCCATATCAGCAACCGCAACGTGGACTTTGCCGATGACACCTACGACCTGTCCGTGCGTGGCCGCGCGCCCGACGATTCCACGCTGATTGCCCGCAAGCTCGAAGACGCGGAAATGGTCGTGGTCGCCACGCCCGCGTATCTGAAGCGGCACGGCACGCCCAAGACCCTTGACGACCTGCTGGCGCATGAATGCATCCAGTTCGAGCGGCCAAGCAGCGGACGGCGCATTCCGTGGACCTTCCGCGTCGATGGCGAAGACCTCGATGTGGTGACAACCGGCTCCTATGCCACGTCCGAAGATGCACTCGGCGGCGCCACGCTTGCGCGCGCCGGCGCCGGGCTGTTCCAGACCTACCGCTTCGTTGTCGAGCAGGATCTGCGCGATGGCTCGCTGGTGCAGGTCCTACAGGAATTCGGCGGCAGCACGCGCCCCTTCGTCCTGCTCTATCCGCACGCGCGCCACGTATCGCGCCGGGTGCGGACTCTCGTCGACTTTCTTGTCGAGAAGTTCTCCGCCTGATCGGCCAATCCCTGTATTGCGCAGCCGGAACATCACTTGATACATGGCGGAACAAGCCAGGGACGCGGCATCTTCTATGATTCCCATATTGAGATATTTATTCATTTATTTATCTTTTTTTGAGAATTACGGAAATCATAGATACGGCGCGAGAAGATCATGGCGGATTCCAGTGCACCCTCTCTAACGGCATCGACATCAGCATCGGCGGCGCGGCTGCGGCGCGATGCCAGCCCCCGCGCATCGCTGGGTGAAGCGATTGCCGCGGCCCTGGTCCTGGCCGTGGCAATGGGGTTCGGCCGCTTTGCATTCACCGGCATGTATCCGCTGATGGTGCGCGATGGCACGATGAGCGTAGCCACGGGTTCTCTCGCCGCTTCCGCCAACTACGCCGGGTATCTGCTCGGCGCGCTGCTCGCGGCACGTATTCCGCACGCCAGCGCGGGGCTTTGGTCCCGCATCGCACTGGCTGGCACGGTGGCGTCACTTGCGGCACTGGCCTTGCCGCTGCCAGACAGTCTGTTGATTGCCGTGCGCTTTGCCTCGGGTGTGCTGAGTGCGCTGGCGCTGGTCAGTGCGGCGTCCTGGCTGCTGCACGTGCGTGCCCGGCACGATGGCGCACCGCTGATGTTCTCGGGCGTCGGCATCGGCATCGTGGTGTCCGCCGAACTGATTGCCGTGGGCAACCTCGCGGATTGGCACAGCCTTGCGCTGTGGCTCGCACTCGCCGTTGGCGCACTGGTGCTGAGCGGGCTGGCCTGGCAGGCGCTGCGGCTGCGCGGGCGCGATGGCGATGTCCGCACCACGGCCGTCGCTCCCCAAGGGCTGCTCGGACCAGCGCCGCTGATCGCGAGCTACGGCCTGGCCGGCTTTGGCTACATCATCACCGCCACCTATCTGCCGCTGTTCGTGCGCGATGCACTGGGCCACGTCGATCCGATCCATGTGTGGGCCGTATTCGGCCTCGGCGCGGCGCCGTCGTGTTTCTTGTGGCATGCCGTGCACGAGCGTCTGGGTACGCGGCGTGCGATGCAGTGGAATCTTGGCGTACAGGCGCTGGGCGTCATCCTGCCCGCGCTGAGTCACTCCGCAGTGGCCTATCTGGCCAGTGCCGTGCTGGTCGGCGGCACCTTCATGGGTACGGTCACGATTGCCGCACCGGCCGCGCGCCGGTTGGCGCACAAGGTCAGCTTCAACCTGTTTGCCGTGATGACCGCGGCCTACGGCGTGGGGCAGATCGTCGGCCCGCTGGTGTCATCGGCACTGATGCACGGTGGCAGCGATTTCAGCGAGCCGCTTGGCGTTGCCGCAACCGCCCTGGTGATCGCCGCCACGCTGTGCGCGCTATGACGTCGCCGTCGGGGTGCCGTGGAAGTGGGGCAGCACCGACGTGGCCAGTTCCTCCAGCACTTCCGCCGGCGGCCTCGGAGAGTCCGTGATGTTCAGCGCCACATGATGGGTACCGGCCTGGCGCATCTCGCCCAGCAGGTCCACCAGCGCACGCGCACCGGTGCGATAGCCCAGGTTCAGCGGCGATGGTGCTTCATCCGCCCGATCCGATAGTTCGATGCGCATGGCAGCGCCGAATGCACGAAACTGCTCGGGCGCACCGCGTTCCACGGCAATGCGCCAGAGCCGGTGCCGGTCCCGCTGCGTTTCGGGATCGCGGTGATACGTCATCCAGCCAATCGCATGGCGCGCGATCCAGTCGACGCTTTGCCCGCCCGAGCCCACGGCCAGTAGCGGCACGGCACGCGCCTGGCGAGGCAGCAGGTAGAAGTCCGGCGCACCTTCCGGGCGCAGATCGGGCATCACACGCGACGGCAACCCCACCGATGCACTCACCGTTTCCCAATGATCGCGGAACAGGTCGCGCCGTGCTTCGGTGTCGCGGCCAAACGCCGCGTATTCGGGCGGGCGATCACCCGAGCCAAGTCCCAGGATAAAGCGCTGCCCCGACAGTGCATTCACGGAAATCGCCGCCTTGGCGATATGCAGGGGATGACGCAACGTCAGCACGATGGCGCCACTGGCCAGCGCAATCCGTCGCGTCCGCGTGGCCAGCGCACCGAGCAGCACCCACGGCTCCAGATGACCGACCGGATCGGGATATTCCGCGCTGTTGAGCGGCACGTCGCGCACCCAGAGCGCGCGGAATCCGAGCACCTCGGCGCGCGCCGCGAGATCGAGCTGCGCATGAAAATCCGGCGCGATCTCGCCTTTGCGCAGCAGCGGCAACACCAGCCCGATGGACAGCGCGTCCTGCCGGAATACCGTCGTCTCGATGGGCCGGTTGCCCGCCGCATGTTCGTCCAGCGCAGTCATCGCGTCCTCCGCCCGTCAGCCTGCCGCATCATGCCACGCCCGCGCACTTGTTACCGACGCGCATAACTGTTTGTGCGCCGGTGCCGTTCAATCCCCGGCTTGCCTCACCTACATTTCCTGACATCGACCACGTCGGTTCGATTGGCAAGACGCCAAGGTCATCCCAGATAAATGAGGCAAAGCATGAGCACCACGCAAAACACCCAGGCAGCACAAAAGGTCGCCATTATTACTGGCGCATCGCAAGGCATCGGCGCAGAGCTGGTCAAGGCCTATCGCCAGCGCGGCTATCGCGTCGTGGCAACGGCACGCAGCATCCAGCAGTCCGATGACGCGAATATCCTGGCCGTGCCGGGCGACATCGCCGATCCCGAGACGGCACGCCGGGTGGTTTCGCAGGCCATCGAGAAGTTCGGCCGCGTCGACGCACTGGTCAACAACGCCGGCATCTTCATCGCCAAGCCGTTCACGAGCTACACGGCGGAAGACTTCGCCACCAAGACCGGTGTGAACCTGGCCGGCTTCTTCTTCATCACGCAGCTGGCAATCGCCCAGATGGAAAAGCAAGGCAGCGGCCACGTGGTAAGCATCACCACGAGCCTGGTCGACCATGCGATCCAGGGCGTGCCTTCGGTGCTGGCATCGCTGACCAAGGGCGGCATCAACTCGGCCACCAAGTCGCTGGCCGTGGAATATGCCAAGCGTGGCATCCGCGTGAACGCCGTATCTCCCGGCATCATCAAGTCGCCGATGCATGCGCCGGAAACCCATGAAGCGCTCGGTGCACTGCATCCGATGGGCCATATGGGCGAGATGAGCGATATCGCCGAAGCCGTGCTGTTCCTGGAATCGGCACCGTTCGTAACCGGCGAGATCCTGCACGTCGACGGCGGCCAGAGCGCCGGCCACTGATACCTGCGCTGACGGCGGCCAATCCTGGCCGCCCTGACAACGGCCCGCCCTTTCGGCGGGCCGTTTGCATTGGAATCAAGGGTAAACCCTTAATCTCGCATCGCATGGCCGCAAGCGTGCTCTCCTAGACTGGAAGCTTTCGCCACACGGAAAACCCCAAGGAAGATCATGGCCACGATCGAAGTGAAGGTGCCCCAGCTTTCCGAATCTGTTTCGGAAGCCACGCTGATCCAGTGGAAGAAGAAGCCCGGCGAGGCCGTCCAGCGCGACGAAATCCTCGTGGAACTGGAAACCGACAAGGTCACGCTGGAAGTGCCCAGTCCGGACAATGGCGTCCTGGCGCAGATCGTCAAGCCGGACGGCGCAATCGTGCACGCCGACGAAGTGATTGCGGTGGTCGATACCGAGGGCAAGGCCACTGCCGCGGCCCCGGCCGCCGCACCTGCTCCGGCGCCCGCCCCGGCTGCCGCAGCCGCGCCTCCGCCAGCCCCGGCCGCTGTCACGGCTTCAGCCCCCACAACTGGCGGCGCCAGTGCATCCGCCAAGGCGGACTTCGACGTGCTCGTGATCGGTTCGGGTCCGGGCGGTTATATCGCCGCCATTCGTGCCGCGCAGCTAGGCAAGACCGTGGCCTGCATCGAGGAATGGAAGGACGACGCCGGCAAACCGCGGCTGGGTGGCACCTGCCTCAATGTCGGCTGCATTCCCAGCAAGGCCCTGCTGGCTTCATCCGAACACTTCGAGTACGCCCAGCACGGCATGGCCGAGCACGGCGTGCAGATCAAGGGCGTGACGCTCGATCTGGCGCAGATGATCAGCCG
>DAIOET010000004.1:0-46210 GCA_036746135.1 Cupriavidus sp. | reverse complement strand
TCGACGACCTGAAGCTCACCATCGATTCGCTGGAGCCGGATTCCGCGGACCTGCTTCTGCTGCTGGCCACGCTGCGCTATCGGCTCGGCCCCCGGCTGGAAGCCGCCGGTATCACGCTGGCATGGGAAGTGGAAGATGTGCCGCCGCTGCAATGGCTGGACCCGCAAGGCGCGTTGCACGTGCTGCGGATTCTGCAGGAAGTCTTCACGAATATCCTGAAGCACGGCAACGCCACCGTGATCCGCGTCCAGACCTATGCGGTCGATGGCGTGGTCATGGTGCGCGTCCATGACAATGGCGCGCCGTTCGACCCGGCCACGGTCTCACCCACGCCGGCGGGCCGCGGACTCGTCAACCTGCACCGTCGGGCCCAGGCCATCGACGCCACGATCGGCTGGCAAACCGATGCGCACGGCACCTGGTTTGCCCTCCAGCTTGCCGTTGCACGCCCGGCGACGGTACAACGCTAGCGCGCGTCGTGCGAATGCACCTGTAGCGCTTCCAGAAAGCGCGACACCATGTTGTAGGCGGCTACCGTTGCCGTCAGTTCGATCAGGTGCCGATGCGAAAAGCGCTGGCGGATGGCTTCGAACACCGGCGCCTCCACCTGGATATTGCGCGTCATGGCATCGGTATAGGCCAGCACGGCGCGCTCCGTTTCATCGAACAGCGTGCTGTCCTGCCATGCCGGCAGGTCGTCGAGCTGCGCCTGCGTCATGCCTTCCCGAATCGCGATCGGCGCGTGCTGATCGGCCTCGTACGGTGCGCCGTTGAGAATGGCCACGCGCATGATCACCAGTTCGCGCAACGCGCCGGGCAGCGTGGACTTCTGCCGGATCGCCGTCAGGTAGGTCAGCCAGCCTTCCGCCACCGGCGGCGCGTGCAGCAGCATCTGGTACAGATGCAGCACGCCGCCGCGCTCAGCAGTGATGCGGTCCACCAGCGGACGCACCGCCGGGTCCGACAGATCGGCATAAGGGATGTTTGCCATTGCGAATTGCGCTCCTGTGTTTCTGAGTTTGCCGGCCCGTTATTCCGCCACGATGATCTTGCGCTTGACCAGGTCGGACATCACGTCCGAATCCTTCTTCACGCGCGCGGAGAATGCCTCGGGCGAGTTGTTGACGATATCGAACGCGTTCTCGCCGAACCGCTTCGACACCTCGGGATCATGCATGACCTCGCGCGTGGCGGTCAGGATTTTCTCGCGCACGTCGGACGGCAATCCCTTGGGCGCGACCAGGCCGATCCACGTCGGATATTCGAAGCCCGGGATTGACTCGCTCATCGTCGGCACGTCCGGCAACATCGCCGACCGCTTGGGCGAGCTGACTGCCAACGCGCGCACCTTGCCTGCCTGGATGTGCGGCAGCATCACCGACAACCCGGCAAACGCGTACTGGATATGCCCGCCGAGCAGATCGGTCAGCAGCGGCGCGGCCCCCTTGTACGGAATATGCGTGGTCGACAACTGCTTCGCGATATTGAGTTGGGCGCTGTTCACGTGCCCCGCCGAAGCGGTGCCAGCGGACCCATACGACGACTCGGGGTGCGCCTTCAGATAGGTCACCAGCTGATCGAGGCTCTTGACCGGCAGGTCGCTACGCACGACCAGCACCTGTGGCGTGGTCACCAGCAGGCTCAGATAGTCGAACGATGTGAACGTATCGAAGCGCAGGTTCTTCACCGTGTAGTGATTCACCGCCTGCGAATCGAGCGCCAGCATCAGCGTGTAGCCGTCCGGCTTGGCACGGGCCAGGTCGCCTGCGCCCAGCGACCCGCTCGCACCGGGCTTGTTCTCGATGACCACCGATTGCCCCAGCTGCTTGCCCAGCGCGTTCGAAATCGTGCGCGCGGTCTGATCCACGGCGCCGCCGGGCGCAAACGGCACGATCAGGCGTATCGGCTGATTCGGATACGACTGCTGCGCCCATGTGGGTCCCACGCCAAGCATCGCCGCCGCGAGCGCGGCGGCACCAAACAGACGCCGGGAAATGCATGTCATCGTTGTCTCCTGTTGTTATCGCTGGATGCTGGCGGACTCTGCGGTCCGTCCGTGCAAATAGGGGATGGGCGCCGGCCCGTCAGCGCGTGGCGGCCACCAGTCCGCCGTCGACCACGATCTCCGTGCCGGTGACATAGCGGCTTTCATCCGCTGCCAGGAACAGCACGGCATGCGCGGTATCCCAGCCGTCGCCCATGCGCTTCATCGGCACCTGGTTGTTGCGGTGCGCGATAAATCCGTCGGTATCGCCCTTCGCGTATTTGGCGGCCAGGCCCTCGATCAACGGCGTATGCATCAGCCCCGGCACCACGCAGTTGAGGCGGATGTTGTCGGGCGCGTGAATCACGGCCGTGGTCCGCGTGAAATGCATCAGGCCCGCCTTGGCGGCGGCATAAGCCACCTGTGGCTTGCCCACATAGCGCAAACCGGCCACCGATGCCACGTTGATCACTGACCCGCCACCCTGCCGCTGCATGATCGGCAGCACATGCTTGCAACCCAGGAAGGCACCCTTCAGGTTGACCTGCATCTGCGCGTCCCAGACCGCTTCATCCATGTCGATGGGGCCGCCCGGCTGGGACAGGCCGACGTTGTTGACCAGAATGTCGATGCGGCCATGCTTCGCCATGCATGCCTGCACGGCCTGCTGCACCTGCTCCGCCTTGGTGCTGTCGCACGCCATGACGTCGGCATCGAACCCTTCCGCCAGGATCAGGTCACGGGTCTCCGCGGCATGGTCGATATGCAGGTCCGTCCCGAAGACGCTGGCGCCCTGACGCGCCATCAGCACCGCCGTGGCGCGCCCATTGCCCCAGCCCTTGGCCACCGCGCCGCAACCCATTACCAGCGCAACCTTGCCATTCAGATCCAGCATCCGCGTCTCCATGCCGGTCAAAGACCGGTCCTTGTCGTGAAATTTGCCGGCCCATTCTAGGCAGGCTACATTTATCGCGGAAATTCCATTTAGCGATAAATTGATAGGTGCAGGGAATGAATGTCACGCCGCGCCAATTGCGCATCTTTCTGGCACTGGCCCAGTCGTTGAACTTCAGCCGGACGGCCGAGCAGTTCTTTGTGACGCAGCCTTCGTTAAGCAAGACCGTGAAGGATCTGGAAGACGCGCTGGCCGTCGCGCTGTTCGAGCGTTCCACGCGCAGCGTTCGACTGACGCCGGCTGGCGAGCAACTGGTGCCGCTGGCGCGCCGCGTCGTCGGCGAGTTCGATACCGGCCTGAAGCAGATGCAGAACCGGGCCGAGCAGGAAGCGCATCGGCTTGCCGTGGCCGCACTGCCCTCGTTGGCCAATGTGTTGCTGCCCGGCGTGTGTGCCGCGCTGGAGCAGCGCTACCCGCAGCCCCATATCACCGTGCACGATTGCGCGGACCAGGCCGCGGTGGGCCGCGTGGTCAACTATCAGGTGGACTTCGCGCTGGCGTCCGCTTCGCCGTCAAACCCCGATCTGCATTACGAGGAAATTCTGCGCGACCGCTTCGTGCTGCTGGCACCCCACGCATGGCGCCGCCGGCTCACCGAGCAAACGCGAATGGAAGACCTGGCCGATCTGCCGCTGATCAGCATGACCGATGCGAGTACCGCCATGAAGTACATGAGCGCCGCATTCCTCCAGCGCGGCGTGGTGTTTCGCCCCAAGCTGCAGCTCGATCAGATCGGCACGATTGCCGGCTTCGTCAAGCAGGGGCTGGGCATTGCCGTGCTGCCCTATCTTGGCATCATGCCGCTGCTGTCACTGAAGGGGATGTTCGTGGCCGGGATCGTGGACGGCCCGGTGCGCTCCGTCGGGATCGTGAGCCGCAAGGCATCGCCCGCGTCGGGCATCGCCACGCAGGCAATGATCGAAGTGCGCGCGATCGCCGACCGGCTCATACAGCAGGAGCCGGAATGGATCTGGCCGCCCGCGTGAGCTACTTGAACGTCGTCCCCCAGTACGCCCGGATCTGCGTCACCACGCCCTCCGGCAGCGCCACATAGTTCTCGGCCAACGCATCGGCCTGCCCTTCCATCAGCGCCCACTGGAAGAATGCCAGCGCGTCGCGCGTGGCCGCCGGCGTACCGGGGCCGCGCGGCATCAGCACGAAGACCGTGCCCGTGATCGGCCAGACCGCCTGGCCCGGAGGGTTCGTCAGCACCTGGTAGAAGTCCTGCTGCGGATTCCACTCCGCCGCCGCCGCGGCCGCGCTGAACGATTCACGCGATGGCAGCACATACTGTCCGTCGCGGTTCTGCACCGATGCATAAGGCAGCTTGCGCTGCAACGCATAGGTCAGCTCCACGTAGCCAAGCGCGCCCTTGACGTTGCGGATGTAGACCGCCACGCCGTCGTTGCCGCTGGCGCCCACGCCCATCGGCCATTTGACTGTTGTGCCCGCACCAACGCCGCTCTTCCATTCGGGGCTGACCTTCGAAAGAAAGTCAGTCCAGTTGAACGTCGTTCCGGAACTGTCGCTGCGATGGACCACGGTGATGGGCATGTCGGGCAGCGACACGCCCGGGTTGATCGCCACGATGCCGGGATCATTCCACTTGGCGACGCGCCCCTGGAAGATTGCCGCCAGCAGCGGGCCGGTGATCCGCAACTGGCCCGGCGCGATACCGGGCAGGTTCAACACCGGCACTACGCCGCCGACCACGATCGGAAACTGCGCCAGGCCCGCGCGCTGCAATTCGTCTGGCTTGAGTGGCATGTCGGTCGCGCCGAACGTGACGCTGGCGGCCTTGATCTGCCGGATACCGTTGCCCGATCCCACTGGCTGGTAGTTGACCTGCTGTCCCGTCTTTGCGTAGTACGTGGCCGCCCATTTGGACATGAGCGGATAGACGAACGTCGAACCGGCCCCGGTCACCTCGGCACGCGCCTGCGTCGTCCATGCCCCGGCGCCCAGCGCGATCAGCGCCACCATCGCAAGCGCTCGCGCGGCGTTGCGCAGAAGGGTGCCCTGGATGAGTGATCGGTCCATGATTGTTCTTCCTTCTGCTGGGCGCTGCCGAGCACGATCGGGCGGCGCGTCAGCGCGATGCACTCGCCAGCCTATTGACTCAGGCTAGCAGATGGCGCTCGTTGCACTGGCACGCTCAAGAACTGTCACAAAAAATTCACATGGAACCGGTATGCCACGCCTGGCGCGGCAGGCGGTACAAAACATGCCGCGCCAGACGATGGCCTGCGGGCAAAGCAGGATGGTCGAAATCGTCCGCCTCGTCGTGGTGCATGCCTAAACGCTGCATCACGCGCTCGGACCTGACGTTGACGGCCGCCGTGAACGACACGATCTCATCGAGCCGCAAAACGTTGAAGCCCTGCGCCAGTGACGCCTGCGCGGCTTCCGTCGCAAAGCCATGCCCCCAGCTGTCATGCGCGAGCCGCCAGCCAATCTCCACACAGGGGCCGAATGGCGGATTCCACGCGGGAACCGCGAGTCCGGTGAAGCCGATGAACGCGGACGTCTCCTTCAACTCCACCGCCCACAGGCCAAAGCCGTGTTGCCCGTGATGCGCGACGATTCGATCCATCAGCGCATCGCTTTGCGCATCGGTCAGCGTATGCGGAAAGCACGCCATCACGCGAGGGTCGGCGTTGATCGCACGAAACGGCAGGCGGTCTGATTCGCGCCAGGCGCGCAGGTGCAGCCGCGCAGTGGGCAGCGGCTGCAACGCACTCATCGGGAATGCACCTTGAACCCATCGCCGTTCATGCCAGCGCGATCCACCGCGGCAATGCGATTGCGGCCGTTGTCCTTGGCGTGATAAAGCTGCGCGTCGATCAGGTTCAGGAAGGCCGTGGCATCGCCGCGCCCGTTCGGCACCATCGTGCCCACGCCAAAGCTGGCCGTGACGCGCTGGTCATACGGCGAGCGCAAGTGCGGAATCGCCGCGTCCGCGATCAGCTCACGGCAACGCTCCGCGACCTTCACGGCGGTATCGGCATCGGTATTGGCGAGCACCATCGCGAATTCCTCACCGCCAAAGCGGCCCAGGAAATGGTCGTGACCCACCGCGTCGCGCAGCACCGAGGCGATGCGTTTCAGGCATTCGTCGCCCTGCACGTGACCGTAGTAATCGTTGAAGGACTTGAAGAAGTCGATGTCCATGATGATCAGCGACAGCGGTTCGCCCGATGTTGCAGCGGCGTCCCACTGCGCCTGCAGCACGTTGTCGAACCTGCGGCGATTGCCGACGCCGGTCAGGCCATCGGTAAAGGACAGCCGCTCCAGTTCCCGCTGCAGCTGAGCGAGTTTCTCCTCGGTACGCTTGCGTTCGCTGATATCGAACATGAAGCCGATCAGAGAGTCCACTTCACCCTTGTCGTTGCGTACCACGTGCACCACATCGCGCAACCAGACGTAGCCGCCGTCGCGTGTCAGCGCGCGGTAGTCGGCCTCGTGGTCGGTGCCGGCCTGCGACTGGGCCACGCAGAAATTGACCACCTGCTCGCGGTCATCGGGATGCATGCGGTCCGCCCAGTCGTTCACCGTTTTCCAGGTCGATGGCGCCCAGCCAAGCAGCGCCTCGATCTGCGGGCCGATGTAGGCAAACTCCATCGTCGCCCAGTCGATCTTCCACGGAATCGCCTTGGTCGATTCAAGCAATGTCCGATACACGGCATGGTCATCCTCGCCGGGCACATGACCCGGCGGCGCCAGGGTTTCCTCATGGCGCAGAAACGCGGCCCTGAGCGGGCTGTGAGCGGGGTCGTGCTGGTCGTCCTGAGTGGTCATGGCGGAGATGGGTGGGTGCTGGGGCAATCAGGCGGCTATGATGGCACGAACCCAAACGCCAATGGAGACAACCATGCTGGAACTGCGCCCGACGTGTGAACACTGCAACATCGCCCTGCCGCCGGCATCGACGCTGGCGCGAATCTGCAGCTTCGAATGCACGTTTTGCGCCGACTGCGTCGACAACGTCCTTGGCAACGTCTGCCCCAATTGCGGCGGCGGCTTCGCCCCACGCCCCGTGCGTCCGGCAAGCGACTGGAAGAATGGCAACACCGTGAGCAAGTATCCGCCGTCGGCCACGGTCAAGCACCGGCCGGTGGATGTAGCGTCGCACGAGGCGTTCGCGGCCAGGGTTGGCGCGGTTGCGCCGCAGGACCGCTAGCGCGAGCCCGCGAGGTCTCCGGCCAGATCCGGCACCGCCCGATCCGCTGCCCGCCGCAGACAATCGAGCATCGTCACCACGGCCGATCGCTTGAGGCCGTCGTCGCGCCAGTACATCGAAACCGATCCAAACCCGGCCAGTCGCAGCGGTACGATGCGCAGCGCGCCAAGCTCCTCCAGCCGGCGCGCGGTGCGGTGCGATGCCAGGCCGATCATGTCGCTGTTGTTCAGCAGCGTGAGGTTGAGCATGGTGGAGTTACTTTCCACCGCATCGGCCGGCAGCGGAAAGCCCGCGCTGGCCAGGGCGGCCTCCAGCGCATTGCGGATCGGTGTACCGCGCGGCCAGACCACCCAGCGATGGGCCTGGAGATCACGCCATTCCACGTTGCCGCTCAGCACCAGCGGATGGCGCGGCCGCGCCACGAAATGGATCGGTTCCATGTAGAGCGATTCCGTGCGCACCTGCGCGTCCTGCAATTCCGGTGCCGAACGGCCCACGACGATGTCGAGTTCGCTGTGCGCGAGCTGGCTCATCAGCCGGTCCATCGTCGTTTCCACCACGCGCACCTGTGCCCTAGGCAATCGCTGCAACAGGCCGAGCACGGCCAACGGCACCGTATCGGCGGCGGAAGCGCCGGAAGTGCCGACCACCACCAGGCCGCTGCCGCCGTCGCGCATCGCTTGCAGGTCGTCGCGCGCGGTATCGAGCTGCGCTTCGATGCGCCGCGCATGTTCGATCAGCGATTCCCCATAGGGTGTGGGCCGCAACCCGCGCGCCTGCCGTTCGAATAGCGGCAGGCCGACGTCATCTTCGAGATCCTTAAGCCACTTGGATAGGCCAGGCTGCGTCGTATTGAGCATGGCAGCCGACTGACTCATGTTGCCGGTCTCCGCCAGGCTCAGGAGCATCTGCAAATTGCGCAGCCGAAGGCGCTGGGTCCAGTCCATCTCCGTCCACCTATATCTTTGTTGGTATGAGTTAAAGCAAAACTTCATTTCAAATCTTATAGGGTGCGGCGTATAACTCCAAGCAACAGCACGATGACCTGGATTCCAGGCATCGAAAACAGCCAACGGAGACACGCATGTCCGAGCACACCCTGGACCCCGCCCGCACCGCCTACTACGAGCGCATCGGCCGCAGCCACATGACCCCGCTCTGGGAATCGCTGCACGCGCTGGTGCCGCGTGAGCCGCGCCCGCAGATCGTTCCGGCCATCTGGAAATACGAGCAGGTACGTCCGCTGGTCATGCAGGCCGGCAACGTCATCAGTGCGGAGGAAGCGGTGCGCCGCGTGCTGGTGCTGGAAAATCCCGGGCTGCCCGGCAAGTCGAGCATTACGTCGACGCTGTACGCGGGGCTGCAACTGATCCTGCCGGGCGAAGTCGCGCCGAGCCATCGGCATACGCAATCGGCGCTGCGCTTCATCGTCGAAGGCAAGGGCGCGTGGACGGCAGTCAATGGCGAACGCACCACCATGCATCCCGGCGATTTCATCATTACGCCGTCGTGGACCTGGCACGATCACGGCAACCCGTCGGTGGACGAAGGCGGCGAACCCGTGGTCTGGCTCGACGGACTCGATATCCCGCTGGTGCAGCAGTTCGACGCGGGCTTTGCCGAAAACTATCCCGAATCGCAGCAACCGGTGCTGCGCCCCGAAGGCGACAGCTTTGCGCGCTTTGGCCACAACATGGTGCCGGTGCGGCACCGCGTGACCGACCCCACCTCGCCGATCTTCAGCTATCCGTACGACCGTTCGCGCGAAGCACTGGACCAGCTCTACCGCAATGGCGAACTCGATGCCTGGGACGGCGTGAAACTGCGCTATGTGAATCCCGCCACCGGCGGCTGGCCGATGCCGACCATCGCCACGTTCATGCAGTACCTGCCGGCTGGCTTCCAGGGCAAGACCTATCGCAGTACCGACGCCACGGTCTACAGCGTGGTGGAAGGCAGCGGCACCGTGCGCATCGGTGGCGAGCAATTCCAGTTCGAGCCGCGCGACGTGTTCGTGGCGCCGTCATGGGCGCCGGTGCAACTGGCCGCCATCGAAGACGCCGTGCTGTTCAGCTATTCCGACCGTCCGGTGCTGTCCGCGCTGAACCTGCTGCGCGAATCGCGCACCTGAACCGCCTTCACCAATCGTATGCCGCCGGTCTGCGCCAGACGCATGCCGTGGCCCCGCTCACCCTCAATGTTCCTGGAATCCAAGTCATGAATTTCGTCTTTACGCCCCCTGCCCCGGTCGCCGTTCCCGTTGCCGGCACCGACGATGCCTTCGCCGTGCGCCGCGTCTACTGCGTGGGCCGCAACTACGCCGCGCACGCCCGTGAAATGGGTTTCGATCCGGACCGTGAGCCGCCGTTCTTCTTCTGCAAGCCCGCCGACGCCGTGATCCCGGTGCAGGATGGCCAGACGCTCGACCTGCCCTACCCCGCGCAGACGCAGAGCTACCACTACGAGGCCGAGCTGGTGGCCGTGATCGGTAAAGCCGGTGCCGATATCCCCGTGGAAAGCGCGCTCGAACACGTCTACGGCTACGCGGTGGGACTGGACATGACGCGCCGCGACCTGCAAATGAAGATGCGCGAAATGGGCCGCCCCTGGGAGATCGGCAAGGCGTTCGATGCTTCCGCGCCCATCGGTCCCATCCATCGCGCCAGCGACATCGGCCACCCGCAACAGGCCGCGATCACGCTGACCGTCAACGGTGCCACGAAGCAAAGCAGCAACGTCACGCACCTGATCTGGTCCGTGGCGGAAACGGTGGCCTACCTGTCGCAGTTCTTCCGTCTGGAACCGGGCGACGTGATCTACACCGGCACGCCCGAAGGCGTCGGTGCGGTCAAGGCAGGCGATGTGATGGTCACGGCCGTGGAAGGCCTTGGTGAACTGAAGGTGCGCGTCATCTGATCTTGCGGGACCACCATGCAGCTCTATAGTTTTTTCAATAGCTCCACGTCGTACCGCGTGCGGATCGCGCTGGCCCTGAAGGGCCTGCCCTACGACTACCTGCCGGTAAATATCCGCAGCGGCCAACACCGCGAAGCGGAGTACGTGAACGGTATCAACCCGTCGGCCAGCGTGCCCGCGCTGGTGGACGGCGATTTTCAGCTGAGCCAGTCACTGGCCATCATGGACTACCTCGACGCGAGTCATCCCGAACCGCGCCTGATTCCGCAAGACCCCGCGCAACGTGCGCGCGTGCTGGAACTGGCCAACCTGGTGGGCTGCGACATCCACCCGGTCAACAACATGCGGGTGCTGCGCTATCTGGACACCGTGCTGCATGTGACGCCGGAACAGAAAAGCGCCTGGTACCGGCACTGGGTCGACGACGGCATGGCGGGTGTGGAAAGGCTGCTCACACGCTACGGCCACGGCAGCTACTGTTTTGGCGATCAGCCGACGCTAGCCGACGTAACGCTGGTGCCGCAGATTGCCAACGCGCTGCGCATGGGCTGCGATCTTTCCGCATACCCGCGCGCGATGGCCGTGTATGAACACGCCTCGGCCCACGCAGCCTTCAAGGCGGCCGCGCCGGCGCGCCAGCCAGACTACATCGCCTGACGCAGCACGCTGGCAGGCCAGGAGACAAAACATGACAACGACCACAAAGACAACCACACCCGGCGACCGCAAGGTTCTGGTCATCGGCGGCGGCATCGGCGGCCTTGCGGCGGCATTGGCGCTGGCGCGCAAAGGCATCCGCATCGAACTGCTGGAGCAGGCCGAAAAGATCGGCGAGATCGGCGCCGGCATCCAGCTGGCCGCCAACGCGTTCGCGGCACTCGACGCGCTGGGCGTGGGCGAGGCCGCGCGCGGCCGCGCGGTGTTCACCGACTACATCGAGCTGCGCGACGCCATCGACTGCAGCAGCATTGCGCGCGTGGACGTGGGCCGGGCCTATCGCGAGCGGTTCGGCAATCCCTATGCGGTGATCCATCGCGCCGACATTCATCTGTCGATCCTTGAAGCCGTGCAGCACCACCCGCTGATCGAATTCCGCACCGCCACGCGCGTGGAGCGGCTGGAGCAGGACGACAAGGGCGTGACGGTGATCGACCAGCATGGCGAGCGTCATCGCGCCGATGCGGTGGTTGGCTGCGACGGCGTGAAGTCCGCCATCCGTGAGGCGCTGATCGGCGATACCCCGCGCGTGACCGGCCACGTGGTCTATCGCGCCGTGGTCGAGGTGGACAACATGCCGAAGGATCTGCAGGTCAACGCGCCAGTGGTCTGGGCCGGCCCGCACTGTCACCTCGTGCACTACCCGCTGCGCGGCGGCCAGCAGTACAACCTCGTGGTCACGTTCCACAGCCGCGAGCAGGAAGTCTGGGGCGTGCGCGACGGCAGCAAGGAAGAAGTGCTGTCGTACTTCGACGGCATCCACGCGCTGCCGCACCAGATGCTGGACCGGCCCACGTCGTGGAAGCGCTGGGCGACCGCCGACCGCGACCCCGTGGAGCACTGGAGCTTTGGCCGCGCCACGCTGCTTGGCGATGCCGCGCACCCGATGACGCAGTACATCGCACAAGGCGCCTGCCAGGCGCTGGAAGATGCGGTGGCCCTGGGTGCGGCCGTGGAAGCGGCCGATGGCGACTTCGACGCTGCCTTCAAGCTCTATGAGCAGGCCCGCATTCCGCGCACCGCGCGCGTGCTGTACGGTGCGCGCGACATGGGCCGCGTCTATCACGCCAAGGGGGTGGACCGCTTTGTGCGCAACACGCTGTGGGTAGGCCGCACCCAGGAGCAGTTCTACGACGCGCTGCAATGGCTGCACGGCTGGCGCGCCGAACACGCCCTTAGCCCGACGCCCTGGCTCTGATCCATCGCTACACGCGATTCAGCTTTAACACGAGCAGCGGCCGCAAGAGCCGCCTCATCCATCCTATTCCGGAGTGACCGGAGGAGACACCATGTCCGCAACGTCCACGCTGAACGTGACCACGTTCATCGATCGCCATCCGCTGTCCGCGTTCCAGGTGACGATCGTCGTGCTGTGCTTTCTGATCGTCGCCATCGACGGCTTCGACACCGCCGCCATCGGCTTCATCGCCCCGGCGATCCGCGCCGAATGGCAACTCACGCCGGCGCATCTGGCCCCGCTGTTCGGTGCGGGCCTTGGCGGCCTGATGGCGGGCGCCTTTCTGTTCGGCCCGCTGGCCGACCGCTTCGGCCGCAAGACCGTGCTGGTGCTGTCGGTGCTGTGCTTCGGCGCGGCCAGTCTGGCTTCGGCATGGTCTCCGGGATTGTGGGAGCTGATCGCGCTGCGCTTTTTGACGGGCCTGGGCCTGGGCGGCGCAATGCCCAACGCCATTACGCTGACATCGGAGTTCTGCCCCGACAAGCGCCGTTCGTTCCTGGTGACCACGATGTTCTGCGGCTTCACCGTTGGCTCCGCGCTGGGCGGGCTGGCATCGGCCGCGCTGATCGAAGCGTTTGGCTGGCGATCGGTATTGCTGATTGGCGGCGTGCTGCCGCTGGCACTGAGCGTGCTGCTGGTGCGGCTGCTTCCTGAATCGGTGCGCTATCTCGTGGTCAAGGGCCGCGACAACGACCGCGTGCGCGCCACGCTGCGCCGTATCGCGCCTGACGTCGACCTGCGGCACACCGCTTTCGTGATTGCCGAGAAGCCCGGCACGCACGTCTCGCCGGTGCGCCACCTGTTCAAGCCCGAGTTGCTGCGCGGCACGCTGCTGTTGTGGCTCACGTTCTTCATGAGCCTGCTGGTGATCTACCTGCTGTCGAGCTGGCTGCCAACCCTGCTTCGCGGCACCGGCATGTCGCTGACCACCGCCGCGCTGGTGACGACGATGTTCCAGGTGGGCGGCACCGTCGGCGCCATCTTTCTGGGCTGGCTGATGGATCGCATCAACCCGCACTACGTGCTGGCGGTCAGCTACGCGCTGGCCGGTGTGTTCGTCGCGGCAATCGGCAGCCTGGCCAGCGCACCGGTCGCGGCGGGCGCCGCCGTGTTCCTGGCAGGCTTCTGCATCTCCGGCTCGCAGGTCGGCGCCAACGCCCTGTCGGCCAGCTACTACCCCACCGACTGCCGTGCCACCGGAGTGAGCTGGGCCAACGGCGTGGGCCGCTTCGGATCGGTGGTGGGATCGGTTGGCGGTGCCACGATGCTGTCGATGGGCTTGTCCATGCCGGCGTTGTTCGTGCTGGTTGGCATTCCGGCCGTCGTGGCCGGTGCCACGATGATGTCGCTGGGACTGGTGCGGCGCGGCGGCGTCTCCGCCGGGCTGGCCGCGAGCTAAGCGGCCGTCTTGCGCCCGCGCTCCGCTGCGGGAACTGCGCGGCGGCGTTTGCCGGCATCCTGCCGCAACGCATCGGCAAAAGCCCGCACGGCTGGCGGCAGATGCCGACCTGCCATCGTCTGGATCTGCAGCGCGCGCTGCTGCATCGCGCGGCCGACAATCGGCACGAGCACACGGCGGTCGGCACGCAGGGTGTTGCGCACCGCCAGCGATCCCGTCAGGTAGATCACGTCGACGTGATTCTGGTAAGCCACCAGCGCGCCGAGCGAATTGCTGGTCAGCAGCACGCGGGGCCGCAGCCCTTCCAGGCTGCAGGCCAGATCGAATAGCTGCCGTATCGTGTGCACCTCGCTGGGCAACACCAGCGGGTGCATCACCAGCTCGCGCAGCGGCACGCGCGCCATGCCCGCGATGGGATGATTGCGGCTGACGCAAGCGAACACGGGCGCCACCTCCGAATACTCGACCGCGATACCCGCCTGATCGGCAATGGCGAAGGTCAGCGCGATATCGACATCACCCTCGCGCACCAGGCGCGTCGCTTCCGCGGCGGTCACCACTTCCAGCGAAAAAGCCACACCGGGATAGCGGCGCTGGAACGACGCGATCAACGTCGGCACATACTCGCGCGCAAAACCTTCGGTACAGGCAACACGCACGGCACTGTGCGTCAGACTCATCAGCCCGCGTAGATCCGCCTGCAACGTTTCGGCGTCCAGGAATGCACGCCGTCCATATTGCTGCACCACCCTGCCGGCCTCGGTCAGCCGCATGCCGCGCGGCTCACGGTCGAACAACACCACGCCAAGCTCCTCCTCCAGCCGCGCGATCTGCCGGCTGATGGCGGACACCGCGATGTGCAGCGATTTCGCGGCCGCTGTCAGCGAACCGGTCTGGGCTACCTCAAGAAAGTAGGCAAGCGGCACGGCGTGAATGGATGTGAGCTTCATGGCGGGGCTGGGGGCTGGACATGATCGATTCTGCTTTCCTCATCATACGGGTATCGCACCCAAAGCCTTGCTTATTTTAGAAAGGTCCGTTCCATGCCCCGCGCCCGCTTCTGGTGCCGGCATCGTGCGGAAACCGCCTTGCGGGCGGCAGCATGTGCCGCCATTGCACCGTGCGCGAGCGATTGATGGCGCGTCGCGCGCCATTCGTGTGCCGCGATTTGCGGGCTGGCGTGGCCGTCGTTGTCATGTTTCCAGCACACCGCTGTCACGCCCGTGTGCCACGGCGCGATCGCGGCGTTATCGTTGCCCTGACATACAAGAAAGGAGACCCGTGCAGTGAGCGATATCTGTTTCATGGACGCTGTGTCGATGGCCCACGCCATCCGCACGCGCGAGCTGTCCGTCAGCGAAGTCATCGACGCCCATATCGCGCAGACCGAGCGCGTCAACCCGGCCATCAATGCGATCGTCACCCAGACCTTCGACGTGGCGCGTGTCGAGGCCGCCGCGGCCGACGCCGCGCTGGCTGCCGGACACCGGCCCGGACCGCTGTTCGGCCTGCCCGTGGCACACAAGGATTCCTACCTGACTGCCGGGGTGCGAACCACGTTCGGTTCCGAGGCCTATCGCGATTTCGTGCCGGCGCAGGACAGCGCCGTGGTGGCGCGCCAGAAGGCGGCCGGCGCCATTACGTTGGGCAAGACCAACCTGCCCGAATTCGGCGCGGGTTCGCATACCTTCAACGCCGTATTCGGCGCCACGCACAACCCCTACCGCCAGGGCCTGTCGGCCGGTGGCAGCAGTGGCGGCAGCGCTGCCGCACTGGCCGCGGGCATGGTGGCGCTGGCGGACGGTTCCGACATGGGCGGCTCGCTGCGCAATCCCGCCAGCTTCTGCAATGTGGTGGGTCTGCGTCCGTCGATGGGCCGCGTGCCGATGACGCCTTCCGCCTTTGCTTTCAACACCCAGACCGTTGGTGGACCGATGGGCCGCACGGTATCGGATGTGGCGCTGTTGATGAGCGTCATCGCCGGTGACACGGGTACCGATCCGCTGGCAGTCAGCGAAGGCGGCGCCCAGTTCGCGGATTTGCCCGAGATGTCGTGCCGGGGCTTGCGGATTGCCGTGAGTCCGACGCTTGGCGGCCTGCCATTCGAGACGGCCGTGCATCACGCGCTGCGCGACGGCGTGCGCATGTGCGAATCGCTCGGCTGCGTGGTTGACGAAGCCGAGCCCGACTTTACCGGCGCCGATCACGCGTTCGAGGTCTTCCGCGCGCTGGCATTCGCCACGAGCTATGGCCCCGTGCGCGCGGAACACGGCGAGCGGATCAAGCAGACCGTGCGCTGGAATGTCGACCTCGGTCTCTCGCTGGACGGCGCCGCCGTGGCGGAAGCCGAGCGTGCGCGCACGTGCCTTTTCGCACAGATGCAGGCCCTGCTGCAGCGGTACGATTTTTTGATCGCCCCGGTCTCCCAGGTGCTGCCTTTCGCGGTGGAGACGGAGTACCCTGCGGAGATCGCTGGCGTGGCGATGGAAAGCTACATTGCCTGGATGCGCTCGTGCTATCGCATCACCATCACCGGCCATCCCGCGTTGTCGCTGCCGTGCGGGTTCACCGAAGATGGCCTGCCCGTTGGGCTGCAGATCATCGGCAAGTATCGCGGCGAGCGTGAGCTGCTGAAGTTCGCGCGCATGCTGGAGCGCGCAAACCCGGTCGGCCGGCGTCGCCCGCCGGGCGTCTAGCCGATTCCTGCCAGCGCCGGTTCGCATTCATGTCTTGTTACGTCACCGAGAGGAAAAACATGCTTGGAACATCGATGAACCGTTGGAGCCAGGCGTGCGTGCTTGCCGCCGCCTGTGTTGTCGCCACGCCAGCCTTGGCCGATACCTTCCCCGACAAGCCAATCAAGCTGGTCGTGCCGTTCACGCCGGGCGGCTCCACCGACGTGCTGGGCCGTCTGCTGGCGAAGAAGCTGACCGATACGCTCAACGTATCGGTCGTCGTGGAAAACCGCGCGGGCGCCGGCACCATCGTCGGCGCGGACTACGTTGCCAAGTCGGCGCCCGATGGCTACACGCTGCTGCTCAGCGCGGCCACGACGTTCACGATCAATCCGGTCACGTATTCGAAGCTGCCCTACGACTCGCTGAAGAGTTTCGACGCCCTGGGCCTGGTCGGTTCGACTGGCCTGGTGCTGCTGGCCAACCCATCGGTGAAGGCCAACACCCTCAAGGAACTGGTCGCTATGTCGAAGAACTCGCGGGACCTGAACTACGGATCGTTCGGCGCCGGCACCACTTCGCACTTCGCCGGTGAGATGCTCAATGCCGCCACCGGCATGCACATGCTGCACGTGCCATACAAGGGCAGCTCGCCAGCGATGACCGACCTGATCGGCAACCAGATTCCGCTGACTGTCGATACCGTGGTGGCCGCCGCGCCCATGATCAAGGCTGGCAAGGTCAAGGCACTGGCATTGACGTCGCCCACTCGCTCCGCGCTGCTGCCCGATGTGCCAACCGCCGCGGAAAGCGGCTTTCCGGACGTGAACCTGTCGACGTGGTTCGCGGTGGTCGGTCCCAAGGGCCTGCCGGCGCCGGTGAAGCAGAAGCTTGAAAGCGCACTGGCCACGGTCATGAAGGATCCCGACATGCGCAAGAGCATGACCGCCAACGGCTTCGAACCCGAATACGGTACCCCCGCCGACTATACAAAGCGCGTCAGCAGCGAGATTCCGCGCCTGAAGAAGATTGCCGAAGCGGCCAATATCAAGGCCGATTGAGACGATCTCGCCCCGCGGCTGGCCACGGACGACGGCGTCCGCAGGCCCTGCTTGACAAGTCCTGGCGCTTTGGCGCAGCATAAACGGAACGATGTTCTGACTTACAGAACACTAAGATTCCAAACGCTGCAGGAGACTCCATGACACGCCGCGCCATTCTGGGTGCCATCGTACTGGCCGCCGCCAGTGGGATGGTCGCCCCCATCCACACGTTCGCCGCCGATACTTTTCCCTCCAAACCGATCACCGTGATCGTCCCGTACGCCGTGGGCGGTTCGGCCGACCTGATCACGCGGCTGGTGACCACCGGCATGAGTGCCAACGGTACCGCCACGGTTGTGGACAACCGCACTGGCGGCGGAGGCGTGATCGGATGGAGCACAGCGGCGCGCGCCAATCCGGATGGATACACGCTGCTGACGATGGAGATGTCGTACGCGATTGCCGCGACGCTGCAGCCCAAGCTGCTGCCGTTCGATCCCAAAACCGCCTTTCGCCATATCGCGGTTGTGGCGTCGGTACCGCACGTGCTGGTGGTGAATCCGGCCGTACCGGCCAAGACCGTGCAGGAATTCGTGGCGCTGGCCAAGGCCAATCCGGGCAAGTACTACTATGGCTCGGGTGGCAACGGCACCAACACGCATCTGGGTTTCGCGCTGTTCAACAACGTGGCGGGCACCAGTGTTTCGCACGTTCCCTATCGCGGCGCCGGCGCGGCCCTGCAGGACGTGATGGGCGGACAGATCCAGGCGCTGATTACCTCGCTGCCCACGGCACTGCCGTATATCAAGAGCGGCAAGCTGCGCGCGCTGATGCTGGCCAACGACGTGCGTTCGCCGGTGCTGCCCGATGTGCCTGCCGCCCCGGAGGTCGGCATGCCCAGGATGGTGATGAAATACTGGGTCGCTTTCTCCGCACCGGCCAACACGCCGCAGCCCGTGATCGACCGCCTGAACAAGGACATCGTGGCAGCCGTGAACACGCCTGAAGTGAAGAGGCAGCTGCAATCGCAAGGCCTGGACCCGGAGGGCAGCACGCCCGCGCAAGCCGCCAAGCTGGTGGACGATGAAATCAAACGTTGGGCTGGCGTGATCAAGGCCGCCAACATCAAGGCAGACTGACATCGACATGTGGAACGTCAACTTCACGCCCCCGCAGGTCATTGAAGCGCGCGTCCTGACGCGCCTGCCCGATTCCCTGCGGCTGCCGCAACGCAGCGCGTGGGCCGACGCGAACAAGCCCGGGCAGATCGCCGACAGCTTTCTTGAAGGGCCGACTTTCGACCGGCACGGCAATCTCTACCTGACCGATATCCCGCATGGCCGGCTGTTCCGCGTTACGCCAGAACTGCAGTGGCAGCTCGTTGGCGATACCGGCGGCTGGCCCAACGGCATCGCCCTGCATGCCGACGGCAGCCTGTGGATCGCCGACTATCGCGGCGGCATCCTGCGCTTGAAGCCGGACAGCGGCGACGTCGAGGTGGTGCTGGGCCATCGCAATTCCGAAAGCTTCAAAGGCGTGAACGACCTGACGTTCGACGCACAAGGCAATCTGTATTTCACCGATCAGGGTCAGACCGGCCTGCACGATCCCACTGGGCGCGTGTACAGGCTGCGCCCATCTGGCCAGCTCGATCTGTTGCTGTCGAACGTGCCCAGCCCGAACGGCATCGCGCTCGATCCCTCGGGCCGCTTCCTGTTCGTGGCCGCCACACGCGGCAACGCCGTATGGCGCATGCCGCTGCTGCCGGACGGATCGGTATCGAAGGCGGGCGCGTTCCAGACCTTCTTCGGCACCAGCGGCCCGGACGGCCTGGCCACCGATGCCGATGGCCGGCTGGTGGTGGCGCACGCCAGCCTGGGCGGCGCGTTTGTGATCGACGCGCACGGCTGGTGCACGCACTTCGTCCGCAGCCCGATGGGCGGCACGGTGACCAACATCGCGTTTCGGCCCGGCACCAACCAGCTGGTGATGACCGAGTCCGCCAGCGGCACCGTGCTGGAAGCCGACTTGCCCGGCATTGGCGCGCCGCTGTTCGGACACCGCGCGGCAGCGTAACGCTCGCTGCTGGCGTTATCGGAGCCAAGGACCGCGCGCCGTACGCTACCGATGGACTATCTTGGGAAGGCCCTGCCTCGTCAATCACGAACGAAGGAGTCTTCCAGATGGCATATATCGACGGATTCTTGCTGGCCGTGCCAAACGCCAACCGCGAAACCTATCGGCAGGTGGCGCAAAAGGCATCCGCAATATTCAAGGAACACGGTGCCCTGAAAGTGGTGGAATGCTGGGGCGATGACGTGCCGGAAGGCAAGGTCACATCGTTCACGATGGCCGTGCAGCGCAAGGATGACGAGAGTGTGGTGTTCTCGTGGATCTGGTGGCCGTCAAAAGAAAAGCGCGACGCCGGCATGGCGGCGGCCATGCAGGACCCGCGCCTGAAGGAAGGCATGGACCCCATGCCATTCGATGGCCAGCGGATGATCTACGGCGGGTTCGAGGTCATCGTCGACGCCTAGCCGGTGTCAACCGGCCCGGCATCGCCGCGCCTCAGAACTCGACCATTGCGAAATCTTCCTTGCCGACATCGCATTCCGGGCAACGCCAGTCGTCCGGAATGTCTTCCCAGCGCGTGCCGGGCGCGATGCCGTCCTCGGGCAGTCCGGCTGCTTCGTCATAGACCCAGCCGCAGATGATGCAGACCCATTGCTTGAATTCGCGCTCCGCGGCGGTGGCTGCCTGCTGACCAGCCGGCGTGGCTGCTGCCTGCTCCGCGGTGGCCGGCGGTCCTTCGAGGCTGAACACCAGCGGCGCGGCGGTGGCCTCGGTGGCCTGGGCCAGATGCTTCTGCAGGCGGCCAAGTAGCGCCTGTGCCTCGTCGACCGTCAGGTCGACCCAATACGGATCACCGGCGGCGTCATTCAGCCGTTGCGGGGGAAACTGGATTTCGACGGAAGTGCCTTTCTTGTACATGCGGGGGCGAAGTTGAAAAACAAACAGACCCCACGTGGGGTCTGTTCACGAAACTTCAAGACGCGCGCGGCGGCGTTACGATTTGCTGCCCGACCACTGTGCCCCGTTGCCTGCGCTGCCAGCCACCGAGTAGAGCGCGCCTGGCGCGTTGCGCGTCTTCTGGAAATCCTCCAGTGACTGCCCGCGCATCGCCGCGTAGATGTGCAGGTTCGACACGCCGCTGACGGCACCGAGCTTTTCGAGCAGGAAGAAGATCACACCGTAGTGGATCATGCCGCGCCAGTCGCGCCGCGAGATCAGATCGCGCTCTTCGCCGGTCAGGCCCGCTTCCTCATAGGTCGATTCGGGATCATTGCGGAAGCGTTCGCGGAACACCGGATCGATCAGCTGGTGCAGGTAGCTGTTGATGCGATACGCGCGCACGCTGCGCTCCAGCGTGAACGGGTACGTGCCTTCGATGTCCTCGATACCCTTGAGTTGATGGCCGATGTGCTCGCGCTGCTGCGCGGCACGCGCGGCAACCGTCGCGTCGTCGTCATGCGCCACGTTCTCGTACACCGCCACGGCGATGCCGGTCATCGACGGCAGGTAGTAGTCCCGATGCAGGCAGCGCACATCGCCCATCGCGCCACGCATCACCATCCACATCACCACTTCCGCGCTCTCGAAGCCGCCACGCTTTGCAAACTCCGCGTGCGTGATATCGAGCAGCCTGGCAGGCTCGCGCTCGAACAGGTCCAGAAACTCGTGATCCCATTCCGTGTTGTTGAAGCCCGCGCGCTCCCCGTGTACCTGATGCGAAAGACCACCCGTGGCGACAATCGCCACCTTGAGGTCTTCCGGATAGCTTTCCACCGCACGGCGGATGGCCTGCCCAAGCTTGAAGCAGCGCCGTGCCGAAGGCGCCGGAAACTGTAGTACGCCCACCTGCAGCGGCAGGATCTTCACCGGCCACTCGCCATCGTGCGGCAACATGACCGACATCGGCGAGAAGCAGCCGTGGTCGAGCGGCTTGTTCTGGAAGAACGACATGTCGAACTCGTCCGCCATCAGGGACGCGCCCACATGACGCGCCAGTTCCACATGGCCGCGCGCCGGCGGCAACTGTCGCGGGCCGCCGCCTTCATCGGCGGCGCGGTATTCCTCGCCGATGCCAAGCGCGAAGGCCGAGTAGTGATCGAAGAAGAAGGACGTGACGTGGTCGTTGTAGATCACCAGCAGCACGTCGGGTTTCTTTTCCTGCAACCACCGGCTCACCGGTGCATACGCCGCGAAGATCGGCGCCCACGCCGGGTCCTGCTGCTTGCCCGCGTCCAGCGCAAAGCCGATGGTGGGTGTATGAGATGAGGCGATTGCGCCGATGATGGTGGCCATAGGTCAGTACGTCAGGCTGTGACCGCGCGCGGCTGTGTGCGCTTGGTCGAAACAATGGAAATCGCTGCCAGGGTGGCCGGGATGGCCAGGATGGCAATCACCGCGCTGAAACTCCAGCCCATCGACAGCAGCACACCACCGGCCATCGAGCCAGTGATACTGCCGAAGCGGCCAATGCCGAGCATCCAGCTGACACCGGTGGCACGCACCAGCGTCGGGTAGCACTGCGGCGCAAATGCGTTCAGCCCGGTCTGTGCGCCGCTCATGCAGAAGCCGGCCAGCAACACATACGCCGCAAAGGTCGATGACATCACGCTGCCCGATGCCAGCAGCAGAATGAACACCGCACCCGTCACATACGCCACGCCAATCACGCGATGCGGCGCAAAGCGGTCCATGCAGTATCCCACCACCAGCGCGCCGACCGTGCCGCCAAGCTGGAACAGCGCGGTCAGGTTGGCCGCGCGCTCGATCGGCAGGCCCGCATCCTTGATAAGCGTAGGCAGCCAGCCGCTGAGCAGGTAGATCACCAGCAGACCCATGAAGTACGTTACCCACAGCGCCAGCGTCATGCCGCGATAGCCCGCCGACAGCAGCGTGCGCACCGGCTGCTTGCCGGGTACTGCCGGCTCGCTGATCGTAAAGGTCGTGCCTTCGGCAATGTCGCTGCCGATCACACGGCGCAGCGTGCGGGCAATGCGATCGGGCGAAGCGTTGCGTGCCACCAGGAAGCGCGCCGATTCCGGAATCAGCAGGATATAAAGCGGCAGACAGAGCAGCGGAATCAGGCCGCCGACGATCAGCACGGCACGCCACCCGTGATCGGGCAGGATCGCGGCGGCACCAAACCCGACCAGCGCCGAACCGAGATTGAAGCCGGTGAACATCGTGGCCAGCAACATGCTGCGCGAGCGCTCCGGCACGTACTCGGACAGCAGCGTGGTCGTGCTGGGCATCGCGGCGCCCAGGCCCAGGCCGGTCAGGAATCGCAGCAGCGATAGCTGCGTGGTGTTCTCCGCGAACGCGCACAGCAGATTGAACACGCCGAACAGGAAGACCGATCCGATCAGCAGCTTCTTACGGCCGAAACGGTCCGACATCGGGCCAACCAGCAGCGCGCCGATAGCCAGCCCGATAGGTGCCGCGCTCATGACCACGCCGAACGCCGCCTTCGAAATGCCCCACTCCTTTGTGATGCCCGGCGCCAGAAAGCCCATGATGGCGACGTCGATGCCGTCGGTCGCCACAATCATGAAGCACAGCACCAGTAGCAGCCACTGGTAGCCGGACATCTTCCGTTCATTGATATGGGCCCGGATGTCGAGCCGTTGCGTGGTCATGGTGCCGTCTCCTGGCATGTTCCGCTGTGCAGGCCGCAGCGGGATCTAGTTATCACAGAGCTAATTGCCGCAGGCGCGGCACGCCGTGCACTCCCCGCACACGGCAACGGCAGTCTACGTGTGGGTAGCGTTCGCAGTATTGCTTTGTAGCGCGGCCCGCGTTGCCTTTTACTTATCGACGGGGGATTTTATGGATTGGCTCGCATGCCGCAGCGCCGCGATCAGCGCGTCGGCGCCGGGGGACAGGCGTGCACCGGCCCGCGTGGTGATGCCGATACTGCGCGCGGTGTCCGGCAGCGGCAGATTCAGTTCGACCAGCCACCCCGCGTCGATTTCGTGGCGTAGCTGGTGCGCCGACAGCGCCGTGACCATATCGCCCTGGAGCAACAATCCACGCACCAGCGCCAGGTCTCCGGTTTCCACCAGTGGCTGCGGCATGGGCAACCCGCGAGAAGCAAAGACGCCGTCGAGTGCCTGCCGCGATGGCGACGCGGCGCGCGAAAGCACCCAGGGGTAAGGCGCGAGATCGTCAAGCGTCACGCGCTTTTTGCCGGCCAGTGGATGAGACGCGCGCACGATCAGCGCGATGCGGTCCTGGAATAGCACCTCCGTGGCCAGCCCCTGTGACGGATGGGGCCGCAGCGCTCCAAGGATGAAATCGATGCGGCCACTGAGCAGGCCCGCCGTCAGTTCCTCGTATGGACTTTCGAGCGACCGGAAGCTCAAGTGCGGATGGCGCCGATGCACCTCGGCAATGGTGACCGGCAACAGCAGCGTGCGCCCGAGCGGCAGTGCGCCGATGGTGACCGCCCCTTCGAGCACACCTTGCAATGCAGCAATATCGGCGCGGATGTGCCGCAGCTCGGACAACGCACGCTCGAACCGCACGACCCACCGGCTGCCCGCGTCGGTGGGCACCATGCCGCGCGCGGTGCGAGTAAAGATCGACTGGCCCAGCGCATCTTCGAGCCGCGCAATGGCCTGGCTCACGGCTGACTGCGAAACGCCGATCGCGGCCGCCACGCTTGGCATGTGATGGACTTCCGCCAGCATCGCGGCCACTTCCAGGCGCCGTTCGTTGTGCAACGCCTCAAGGCTGGCAACGGCCGCCCCCGGCCGGGTACGCAGCCGCACGGCTTCCTCGCGCACCTCGCGCAACGCGGCCTCGATGTGATGGGCGCGCTCCAGCACAAGCTCCCCCGCGCGCGTCAGCAGCATGCCGCGTCCCTTTCGTTCGAACAGCGCCACGCCGAGCGCCTGCTCCAGAGAGGACACGGACCGGGCAATGGCCGACGACGCCCGGTGCAGCGATTCCGATGAGCGGCGCACGCCACCGGCCGCCGCTACGCCGGCAAAGACGTGCAGATGATGCAGGCTGATTGTCTCCATATTGTTCGTATCTTGTCGTATGGCACCCGCGGTCTCCAACGGGCGATAAGCAGATTAGAACAATTGTCCCGCGACATCGCAACCAAGGATTGGATACGGGCGCGGATACTGCGAGCACCTGAAGTCCCCGCTGTGCTCCACGTGCCAACCGCCATGACGCCCTGCCTTGATTCCGACCTGCGCGCTATTCCCTGCACCCTGATGCGGGGCGGCACGTCGCGCGGGCCGTTCTTCCTGGCCAGCGATCTGCCGGCCGATACCGGCGCGCGCGACCGCGTGTTGCTGGCCGCGATGGGCAGCCCCGATCCACGGCAGATCGATGGCCTGGGCGGCGCCCATCCGTTGACCAGCAAGGCCGGCATCGTGGCGCGCGGCACACCGGGGCAGGCCGATCTCGATTTCACGTTCGCGCAGTTGCAGCCGAGCACGGACACCGTCGACACGACGCCAAACTGCGGCAACATGCTGGCGGCCGTACTGCCCTATGCGATCGAGCGCGGTCTGGTGGCGCCGCAGGGCGACGTCACCCGCGCCCGTGTGCTCACACGCAACACCGGCATGCTGTGCGATATCACGATGCAGACGCCGCATGGCGTGCCGCGTTTTGGCGGCGAGGCGCGCATCGATGGCGTTCCGGGCACGGCGGCGCCCATCGTGATCGACTTCCTCGACACCGCCGGCTCGGTCTGTCACGCCATGCTGCCCACGGGCAACACCGTCGATGGGCTGACCATCGTCGACCCGATCGACGGCAAGCCACTGACCGTCGACGCCACACTGATCGACAACGGCATGCCGATGGTGCTGATACGCGCGACCGATCTTGGCCGCACCGCTCATGAGAGCGCGGCCGAACTCAATGCGGACGAACCACTGAAGGCGCGCATCGAGGCATTGCGGCTGGTTGCCGGAGAACTGATGGACCTGGGCAACGTCGCGCACAAGAGCTACCCGAAGATGTGCCTGATCGCCGCGCCGCGCGCGGGAGGCCATATCGCCACGCGCTGCTTCATCCCACGCATCTGCCATGACGCCATCGGCGTGCTTGCCGCCATCACGGTCGGCACGGCCTGCGTGCTGCCCGGCACCGTGGCGGACGGCGTGGCCGTGGTCGACGCCGGTACCGCTCACACGATAAGCGTCGAGCATCCTACCGGCGAGTTCTCGGTGGCACTCGAAACCGATCCTGCCAACCCCGGCACGATTCTTCGCAGCGCGCTGATTCGCACGGCGCGTCCCATCATGCGCGGCGAGGTGCTGGTTCCAGCCGGCACCTGGCCCCTTTGAGCACTGTTCATGATCATTGATTGCCACGGGCACTTCACAACCGCCCCGAAATCCCTGGAAACCTGGCGCCAACGGCAGATCGCCAGTCTGAGTGCGCCCGAACTGGCGCCATCCGCCAGCGAACTGCGTATCGGCGACGATGAATTGCGCGAGGCCATCGAGACAAATCAGCTACGCCTGATGCGCGAGCGCGGCGCGGACCTGACGATCTTCTCGCCGCGCGCGTCATACATGGCTCACCACATCGGCAACCTGGAAACCAGTGCCACGTGGGCGTCCATCTGCAACACGCTTTGCCATCGCGTCAGTGAACTGTTTCCCGATCACTTCGTCGGTGCCGCCATGCTCCCGCAGTCACCCGGCGTCGATACCGCAACCTGCATCGCCGAACTGGAACGGTGCGTACGCGAATACGGCTTTGTCGGCGTGAATCTGAATACCGACCCGTCGGGCGGACACTGGACGTCGCCGCCGTTGTCCGATCCGTACTGGTTTCCGATCTACGAGAAGATGGTCGAACTCGACGTACCGGCCATGATTCACGTCAGCACCAGCTGCAATGCCTGCTTCCATACCACGGGGGCGCATTACCTGAACGCCGATACCACGGCCTTTATGCAGGTGCTCACGAGCGACCTGTTTCAGCGCTTTCCCACGTTGAAGTTCGTGATCCCGCATGGCGGCGGCGCGGTGCCCTATCACTGGGGACGGTTCCGTGGCCTGGCGCAGGAACTCAAGCTTCCGCCGCTGCGGGAGCACCTGCTCAACAACGTGTTCTTCGACACATGCGTCTATCACCAGCCCGGCATCGACCTGCTGACCCGCGTGATTCCAGTCGAGAACGTGCTCTTTGCCTCTGAAATGATCGGCGCGGTGCGCGGCATCGACCCAGAGACCGGCCACTACTACGACGATACGCGCCGCTACATCGACCAGGCCGCGCTGTCCGCGCAGGAACGCCACCTGATCTTCGAGGGCAACGCACGGCGCGTGTACCCACGGCTCGACGCACGACTCAAGGCGCGCGGCAAGTAGAACGGCGCCCGCAATAAAAAGAATATTCAACGGAGGAGAGAACGATGAAACTGCGCCATCTGGCGTTTTCGCTTGCGCTTGGCTTGCCGGCCTTGGCGCAAGCTCAGTCCGTGACGCTCTACGGCGTCATCGACACGGGTATCGAGTATCTGAACCACGTTGGCACGGCCAACAATTCCGTGGTGAAGATGGCCAACCTGAGCGGGACGGTGCCGTCGCGCTGGGGCCTGCGCGGCACCGAGGATCTGGGCGGCGGCCTGAAAGCCAACTTCGTGCTGGAGTCGGGCTTTGCCCCCGACAGCGGCGTCAGCAACCAGGGCGGACGCCTGTTCGGCCGTCAGGCGTGGGTCGGTCTGAACGGCAACTGGGGGCAGGTGAGCCTGGGCCGCCAGTACACGATGCTGTTCTGGGCCATGCTCGACACCGACATCCTGGGTCCCAACGCCTACGGTTCCAGCTCGCTCGACAACTATCTGCCCAATGCCCGCGCGGATAACGCCATCGCGTACAAGGGAAAGTTCGGCGGATTCACAGTCGGCGCGACGTACAGCTTTGGCCGCGATTCGGTCAATGCCGGACCCAGCCCATCCGGCACCAACTGCGCCGGCGAAAACGCCGCCGACAAGTCCGCGTGCCGTGAATGGTCGGCCATGCTTGGCTATGAAACGAATTGGTGGGGCGTGCTGGGCGCCTATGACTCCCTGCGCGGCGGCCCCGGTGCCTTCGGTGGCCTGACCTCCAGCCAGCTCAAGGACGATCGCGCCACGCTGGGTGGCTATATGCTGGTGGGGCACGCCAAGATCGGCGCTGGATGGCTGGGCCGGCGCAACGGCGCATTGGCCACGCCGCGCAGCAATATGTTCTATACCGGCGTAGCGTACGACATCACGCCGCAGGTCACGCTGTCTGGCGAAGCGTTCTACCTCGACTACCGCCACAGTTCGGACCGCGCATGGCTGGGCGCCGTACGTGCCAGCTACGCGTTCTCCAAGCGGACGTCGGTGTACACCACGCTCGGCTATATCAACAACAACGGCAAGCTGGCGCTCTCGGTGGATAGCGCATCGACCGGTGCTTCGCCGGTGGCCGGCGCATCGCAGCTTGGCGCAATGCTCGGCATCAAACACATCTTCTGACCCTGTTGCATCGACACAATCGACGGGGTGCTCCAGCTGCCCACGCTTCGCTAGTGCTGGCGGAGCGTGGGTTTTTTTGTCAGAAGCGCTGCGGCACGATCCAGGCAAGCGTCATTCGACGGCCGACCGCTGTACCATGCCGGGGACGCTCTCAGCCACGTCCACCATGACCGCATCCGACCACGCCCCCCATCACCCATCACCACGCATCGCCATCATCGGCGCCGGTATCGTCGGCAGTTGTATCGCGCTCACGCTGCGCAAGCGCGGCGCGTCGGTGACCTTGATCGATCGCGAAGGCCCCGCCAGCGGCTGCAGCTACGGCAATTCCGGGGCCATCAGTGTCAGTTCGATCGCACCGCTGGCCATGCCTGGCGTGCTGGCATCGGTACCGAAGATGCTGATCGATCCGGAAAGTCCGCTGCACCTGCCGCTCGGCTACCTGCCGGCCGCCGTACCGTGGCTGACGCGTTTCGTGCTGTCGGCCACGCCCGAGCGCGTGGAGCGCGCGGCAAGTGCGCTCGCGGCGCTGCATGCGGGCGCCATCGACAAGCATGAAGCGCTGTCACGCGAGGTGGGCGTGCCGGAGCTATTCATGCGGCGCGGCCATCTGCATCTGTATCCCGATGCGGCAGCGCTGGATGCCGATGGCGATGCGTGGCGGCTGCGCGAGCGCTTCGGCTTTCGGTTCGAACGACTCGATCGCGCCGGTATCGATGCGCTGGAACCCGGCGTGTCGGCGCGCTACCAGGCAGCAATCTATCTGGCCGACCACGGCACGATCCTCAATCCCGCCCGATATACGCGCGCGATTGCCGATACGTTCGTAGCACGTGGCGGCCAACTGTTGCGTGACGACATCCAGCGCATCGAACGCTCGGGCGACGGCTGGATACTTCAGGGCGCCACCGGTAACCACACCGTCGACCAAGTCGTCGTTGCCGCCGGTGCGTGGTCACGCCGCTTGCTCGATCCGCTTGGCATGCGGCTGCAGCTCGAAAGCCAGCGCGGCTATCACGTGCAGTTCACGGGCGCGCGCGACGTCGTGTCGCGTACCGTGGTGCTGACCGACCGCAAGATCTTCGTCACGCCGATGGAAGAAGGCCTGCGCGTTGGCGGCACCGTGGAGATCGCCGGCCTGCAACGCGCCCCGGACCAGCGCCGCGCGGCCATCCTCGAACGCATTGCGCGCGAGACGTTCACTGGTCTGGAAAGCAGTCCGGTCACCACTTGGATGGGTCATCGTCCATGCATGCCGGATTCGGTACCCGTCATCGGCGCAGCGGAAGGACACCCCGGCCTCTGGCTTGCCGTCGGCCACGGCCATCTGGGCCTGACCGATTCCATCAACACCGCCGAGCGGATTGCCGGCGCCTTGCTCCCAAGCTAGTCCCCTCAGGGAAACCGCTAGATTGCCGCGCCGAAATTTAGTTATACAGTAGAACAATCCGGCAACGCAGCGCCGCGGAGGGGACACATGAAGATCGCAATCGCCGGCGGCGGCATTGGCGGGCTGACGCTCGCCCTGCTTTGCCATCGCCACGGGCTCGATGTCGAAGTATGGGAAGCAAGCGAATCGTTGCGCCCGCTTGGCGTCGGCATCAACCTGCTGCCGCACGCGGTACGCGAGCTTTCGGCACTCGGTCTGGAAGCGGATCTGGCGCGCATTGCCATCGAGACGTCGTCCCTGTCCTACTACAACAAGTTCGGTCAGCGCATCTGGCATGAACCACGCGGCCGTGCGGCCGGTTACGACTGGCCGCAGTTCTCCGTGCATCGTGGCGAGTTCCAGATGCTGCTATACGAGACCGCGCTCGCGCGGCTTGGCGCGGACCGGATACACACCGGCCATGCGCTGGAATCGATCGTCGGCACCGGTGGCAAGGGCGAGCCCGCGCGTTTCACACTGCGCCGCCGCCACGACAATGCCGTGGTGGAGGCGCAGGCGGACGTCCTGGTTGGCGCGGATGGCATTCATTCCGCGGTACGCCGGCACTTCTATCCGACCGGCGACGCCCCGCAGTTTTCGCGTCGCCTGCTGTGGCGCGCCACTACCGATGCAGCGCCCTACCTCGATGGCCGCTCCATGTTCATGGCCGGCTTTCAGGACCAGAAGTTCGTGGCGTATCCGATCTCCGAACCGATGCGCGCGCAGGGTCGCTCGCGCATCAACTGGATTGCCGAGCTGCGCGTTCCCGACGACTATCCCGATACGCCACCGCGCAGCGATTGGAACCGCCAGGTCGACAAGTCCGTCTTCCGCGATGCATTCGCCGGCTGGCGTTGGGACTGGATCGATATTCCCGCGCTGATCGATGGCGCGGAGGCCATCTACGAATTCCCGATGGTCGACAAGGACCCGCTGCCGCGCTGGACGTTCGGCCGCGTCACGCTGCTGGGCGACGCCGCGCATCCGATGTATCCGATCGGTTCGAACGGTAGCGCCCAGGCCATCGTCGATGCGCGCTACCTGATGGATTGCCTGCTTGGCGAGCGCGATCTGGACTACGCACTGCGCGAATACGAAGCGGAACGCCTGCCGCGCACGGCCGGAATCGTGCTGCGCAACCGCATGAACGGCCCCGAGCAGGTCATGCAACTGGCCGAGGAACGCGCGCCGCAGGGCTTCGCCAATATCGACGACGTGATCCCGCAGCGCGAACGCGAAGCCATTTCGCAGCGCTACAAGATGCTGGCAGGCTTTGGCCACCAACAACTGCAGGCTGGCAAGCCGTGAGCGATCGGTGAGGCGCGTCGCAAGCCGCACGCTGCAAGTCAAAAACAAGTACAGATGAGGAGACAACACCCATGCCCCGACATCAATATCCATCGCACGCCAGCTCGCTGCGCGCCGGCCTTGCGCTCGCTGCATTGATCTTTGCCAGCGGCGCGGCGCAGGCCGACGTCACCGTTGGCGTCAGCATCGCATCCACCGGTCCGTCGGCATCCCTCGGCATTCCGCAGAAGAACACCATGCCGTTCCTGCCCGAGACAATTGCAGGCGAGAAGATCCACTACATCGTCATGGACGATGCCTCCGATCCGACCCAGGGCACCCGGATCGCGCGCCGCTTTGTCTCCGAGGACAAGGTCGACATCATCCTTGGCTCTTCCGCGGTGGCACCTTCGATCGCGATCTCCGAAGTGGCCGACGAAAGCCAGACCGTGCAGCTTGCTTTCTCCCCCATCGAACTGAAGCCGGGACGCGGTGCGTGGACATACCGGCTGGCCCAGCCGGTGAAGCTGATGGCCGACGCCGTGGCCGGCGCCGCCAAAGCCAATGGCGTGAAGACCGTGGCCTTCATCGGCTTTGCCGATGCCTATGGCGAAACCTGGCTCAAGGAATTCACCGGCGCCGCGCAGGCCAATGGCATCAAGGTCATCGCCACGGAGCGCTATGCGCGATCCGATACCAGCGTTACGGCCCAGGTACTGAAGCTGATGGCCGCGCGCGCGGATGCCGTGCTGATCGCCGGGGCCGGCACCGGCGCGGCGCTGCCCCACACCACGCTGCGCGAGCGCGGCTACAACGGGCCGATCTACCAGACGCATGGTGCCGCCACGCGCGACCTGATCCGCATCGGTGGCAAGGCGGTCAATGGCACGATTCTGCCGGCCGGGCCGGTGATCGTCGCGGAGCAACTGCCGGCGACCAGCGCCGTCAAGAAGCCGGGATTGGACTACGTCACGCGCTATGAAAAACAGTATGGTCCCGAAAGCCGCACACAGTTCGGTGCCCATCCCTACGATGCGGGCCTGGTGTTGCAACGCATCGTCCCGGTGGCACTGAAGAAAGCCAAGCCCGGCACGCCGGAGTTTCGCAAGGCGCTGAAGGATGCGCTGGAAAGCGAGCGCGATATCGTGGTATCGCACGGCGTGCTCAACTACACGGCACAGGACCATTTTGGCTTCGACCAGCGCGGGCGCGTGCTGCTGACCATCGACAACGGCAACTGGCAACTCGTCAAATGACTCACGGCATTGCCCTACCGACGCTGGAGCACATCGCTGACTTCAACCTGCGGGTGGCACCGCCCACCGAAGTGGGTACCACACCGCTGGGCCAGCGCCGCGTGATTCCGATCCTGTCCGGCACCGTGAGCGGTCCGCGCCTGAATGGGCAGATACTGCCCGGCGGCGCGGACTTTCAGCTGATCCGTCACGACGGCGGCGACGACGTGACCACTGCCGATATCGAGGCCCGTTACGTACTGGAAACTGATGATGGCGCGCGCATCTACATCGTCAATGCCGGCGTGCGCAGTGGCGCCACGGCAGTGATCGCGCGACTGAACCGGGGGGAGCCGGTCGACCCTTCGGAGATCTACTTCCGTACCGCCCCGCGTTTTGAAACGGCCGCGCCACAGTACCGCTGGCTCATGCAGCATTTGTTCGTGGCATCGGGCGCCCGCTATCCGGATCGCGTGGTGCTGCGCTATTTCCTGGTCGGATGAACATGGCATCACCACGCAAGCCGCGCGAAACACTCGCGCCGGACCCCAACGGCGGCCACTTCGAGCCGCATCTGCCGAATATCGACTATGGCGTGCTCGACTCGCTGATCGGGTACGCCATCCGTCGTGCGCAGATCCGTGTCTATGAGGACTTTGTGGCATCGCTGGCCGCGTGGAACATCACGCCGCCGCGCTTTTCCGCGCTGCAGATCATCGCCCGCAATCCCGATCTGAAGCTGACCGACCTTGCGCAGATTCTCGGCATCGCCCGGTCTGGGGCAGTCCTGCTGGTCGATGCGCTGGAGGCAATGGGGCTGGTCAAGCGCCTCCCGTCGCCAACGGACCGGCGCGCGTTCGGGCTGGCGTTGACGGATGCCGGGCGCAAGACGCTGAAGCAAGTCACGGCTGCCGTATGCGCGCACGATGCGCGGATTGCCGCGGGATTGTCGGCGGACGAGCAAATCGTGCTGAAGGGATTGCTGGAAAAACTGGGGCGGTAGCTTGGGGGCGCTTGCCCTCTCCCCCAACCCCTCTCCCATTTCATGGGAGAGGGGAGCGTATATCCAATGGTGGAGGCTTTGTTCAGGCGCGCGGTGTTTTCTCCCCTCTCCCGCTTGCGGGAGAGGGGTTGGGGGAGAGGGCAAGCGGTTCTGAATGCGACAACGTCAGCAAGCAAAACCTCAACGCCTGGTAACACAAAGAGAACGATTGCCTTGCCCTTCCGCGCATCACCTGACGGGGCAAAAACTCAGCACACAGCATCAGCGATAGCTGACGGTCACCTCATTGCTGCGGCCCTGGAGCATCGGCGTCATGCCGCCCTGGCCGGGGATGCGATAGGCGAAAACGAAGCCCTTGGTGGCATCGTCGCCGACGAAGGCGTCGGTCTTGCCCTCGGCGCCCGGCAACAGCACGCAGCGATCCGCATTGCACAGATACGCCTGCAGGTCCACGGGTGGCGGGCGGGTGAAGCTGTAGCGCCAACGTACCGACGTGATCCGGCCCAGCGCTTGCGGCATCGTCGCCAGCGGCACCACGGGTTCGGACAGCGCCCGCTGGCCCTTGCTCACGATCTGCGGCCCGACGGACGATGCCGTCCATGCAAAGCGCGACCCCGTAAGCTCGTAGGTGGCTTTCGTGAAGACGGGCGTGGGCGTCTGCGCATGCGACGCCACGGTCCCCGTCACGCACAGCACGGCCAGGACCAGGGCGCGCCGCATCACAGCATTCCGCGCAGTTGTGTACGCAGGCGCCCGATGGCCTGGCTGCGAATCTGGCACACGCGCGATTCGGTCACTTCCAGCACCGCGCCGATTTCACGCAGATTCAGCTCCTGGTCGTAGCAGAGCGACAGCACGAGCTTTTCGCGTTCCGGCAACTTGTCGATGGCGCGGATCAGCGCGTCGCGCATGCCGGACTCCATCAGCACGGTCAGCGGATTGGCATCATCCGTCACGCCCAGATGCCGATCCAGAAAATCCTCTTCGCCCGAGCGCTCGAAATCTTCATAGTGCAGCAGCTGGCAGCCGTAGACCTCGTTGAGCAGCTCCTGGTATTCCTCGAGCGGCATTTCGAGTTCCTTGGCCACTTCGGAGTCGATCGGCGTACGGCCGAGCTTCTGTTCGAGCTGGCGCTGCGTGCGCTCGATCTTGCGCGTGAACTGGCGCAGGCTGCGCGATTGCCAGTCGTTGGCGCGCACCTCGTCCAGCATCGCGCCACGGATGCGCTGGCTCGCATAGGTCTCGAACCGCGCGCCATGATTGTCTTCATAGCGTTTGGCGGCATCGAGCAGGCCGATCATGCCGGCCTGTATCAGGTCGTCGATCTGCACGCTGGCGGGCAGCTTGGCCGCCAGCTGGAGCGCAATGCGGCGCACCAGTGACGCGTGTGACTTGACCACGTCCGCCTGCTCGAGCTTTCCCTGAATCGTATACATGGTGGAACTCTCGTTAAATGCTTACAGTTAGCGCCAGCGCCGGAGAGGCTGAAATCGGCTGCTGGCAGGCTGAGTTTCCGGTCCTGTCGAGACTTCTTGTTCTTGCTTATGCGGGAACGGCCGAGGCCATTCCCAGGGACGATGCTTCGCGCAGCGGCCATGCGCCGATACCACTGGCGACGTGCCGCAACGCTCCGGTGGCCGCGGCGGCGGGGTACGCCTCCACCACACACCGCCCCAACTGGAGCGCACGCGCCACCAGCGGATCCATCGGCAGGTACCCTGCCAGGCTGGCCTCCACGCCCAGGTACTGGCTCGCCGTGCGGGCCAGGTTGCGCGCGAGCGCCGTGACCGTCCCCTCCGCGGCCGCCATATTGACGACCAGCTGGAAATGACGGCATGCGTATTCGTGATGCAGCCGCTTGATGCAGGCATAGGCGGCGGTGATCGACGTGGCCTCCGGGCGCATGACGATCACAAAGTTGTGAGCCACGCCGGCCAGCGGCGTCAATGCGCCGGTGATGTCGCGGCGCGCATCCACCAGCACGGAACGAACGTCTGGCAGCCGCGACGACATCGCGCGCTCGTCAGGCAACGCACCAACCAGCGCCGGTCCCGCCTGCAGCACGGCAATACCAGTGGCGGGCCGTGTGCCAACCGCGGTGCCGAACGCCACGCGGCCATCGAGCACATCGGCCAGCGTGGCGACGGGACTGGCACCGGCCAGCCGCATGGCGCGCGCGCCGTACTGATCTTCGTCCACCAGCAGCACGCGTTCGCCCTGCATCGCCAGCGCATTGGCCAGGCCCAGTGCCACCGTGGTGGTGCCGACGCCCTGTTCCGCGCCAACCACCGCAATGCGCCGCGTGACGCGCGGCGCCAGCAGGCGGCGCAGGCTTTCGGCCTGATCGGAGCCCATCAGGTTCAAGGCTTACTCCCCAGCGGCCGCAAGCTGCGGCATGGCATCGATGGCGGCCATCGCCTGCATTGCGGAGGTGGCCGATCCCGACGTTTCGTCCATCATGGACGGTGCCGGCGCCATGCTGCGGCCCGGATAGTTCTCAAGCACGTCCAGCAGCGCCAGCAGGCGGCCCATGCCTTCGTTGAGCACGGCACCTGCCACCGGCGCATTGACGCGGGCCGAGGCACGGCCGGCCAGACGCGACAGGAATGCGGGTGCGGTCGGCGTGGGCGTATGTTGGAGTCGCAGCGCGGTCAGGCCCAGCTGCAGCGACACCATGCCGGCGCACAGCGACGTGTCCGCGTCGCCATCCTGCGCGAAGTGCTCCATCGCATGACGCAACGTGCGGAACTGCTCGTCGGTGGCCGTCGTCCATTGCGACCAGCGTGCCACCTGCGCGGCGTCGCCAGCCAGGGCCGGATCGCACAGCACGTATTCGACGGACAGCGTGTCACCGGTTTCAAGATCAATCATGCGCGACACGACCAGGCAGGCTTCGATACCGGTCTCGGCGGCATTGCCACGGCCACGCGCGGCAGTACGGACCTGGCCTTCGGGAATACGAACCAGGCAGTGTGCGAGCCAGTGCGCGGCAGCGCGGTCGCGGCACGTGACGTCGCCGATGGCATGGAAGGTCAGCGTGTCGGCAACCGTATCCAGCTTGTTGGCCAGACCTTCGGCGATCACGCGCGTGGTCTTGCGCGTGCCGGCAATCCAGCGCTCGCCCAGCTGTTGCCAGCGTGCCAGCGTGGCCGCCGTCGGCAGCGAGGCATTCAGGTTGACCACCGTGCGCGCGGCAGCCAGCGTGGCGCGCACCGTGGCGGCTTCGGCATCCGCCTCGGCCTCGGAGAGCGACTGGCGCGCGCGGCCCGCCGGCACCACGGTGCTGGCCAGCGGCATGCCATCACGATCCGCCAGCCACAGCGTGTGCTGCATCATTTGCGGTGCGCGGCGGCCTTGCACGGTTTGCGCCACGTTCTGCGTGACGGCCAGCACGTAACGATCGCAGGCACGGCTGGCGTCGCGGCACATGGCCAGGCGCACTTGCTGCACCATCGGACGCAGTGCCGACACGCCGGCGGAACGGTGCTGCCACAACTGGCGCGCGAGGTCGAAACCATATTCGGCGGCGTTGAGTTCCTCGACGCAAACCCCCACTGCGTTGGCGCTGTCGCTCAGCGAACGCAGCATGTCGTCCGCGCCGCCATTGCGTTCGGACTGACGCGGCGCCGTTGCGGCTTCCGCGGCCCCGGCCTGGCGGCGTGCCACGTCGGCATCATTGAACAGCGAGCCACGGCGCGGCGTCAGGAATGCGCGCTCCACGAGCGCACCGGCCTGCGCCAGCTCCAGATGCTCGGGTACGCGCTGGCCGGTGGAAGCGTAGAACACCGGCAGGCGATGACGGATCACCACATCGAGCACGGAGCCGAGGTGCGTGGCTTCGTCGAGCTTGCTGATGATGCAACCGTCGATGCCGGCGGCGGCACCGGCGGCATCGTTGCGATAGGCGTGCACCACCTCGTTGAGCGTGTCGCCATGCGCCGCGCCGTTCAGCAGCAGCACGCGCTGCATCGGCGTCTGCACACCGGCCAGCATGGCGATCTGGTCCGACAGGCTGCGGTCGCGCTGGCTCATGCCCACCGTGTCGATGATCACCAGGTGCTTGTCCTTCATCGCCGACAGGGCAAAGCGCAGGTCGGCGGCGTCCTTCACCGCGTGCACGGGCACGCCGAGAATATCGCCATAGATGCGCAGCTGTTCGTGCGCGCCGATACGGAAGCGGTCGGTCGTCAGCAGTGCCAGGCTTTGCGGGCCATGACGCAGCACGAAGCGCGCGGCCAGCTTGGCGGTGGTGGTGGTCTTGCCCACGCCGGTCGGGCCGATCAGCGCCAGCACGCCACCCTGGGCGAACAGCGCGTCTTCATCGGCCAGCACCGGTACCTTGGTGGCCAGTTCCTGGCGAATCCAGGCCATAGCGGCCGGGCGATCGGTGCCCACCGGCAGGCGCGACAGCAGCGTGCGCGACAACTGGCCCGAGAATCCCGCATTGACCATCCATTCGAACAGCGATTCACGCAGCGGATCGCTGGCTGCCACGCCGTTGGCGCCCTGCGACAGGCCCGCGAACTGGCGCTCAAGCATCGAACGCATCGATGCCAGCTCGCCGCGCAGGTCGCCCAGCATCGCGTCTTCCTGCATCACGGGCGCCACGGGCATCGCTGCCGCGGGCGAGAAGACTTCCGCCGAGGCGGGATACATGCCTTGCAGCGCCTGCAGCATCGGCTGCGGCGAGGGCAGCGCTGCCGGGGCCGACTCGAACAGCTGCGCGCTGGCGCTCACGGCACCAAGGTCGGTGTCGCGCATCGCCACGATCTCCACGCCGCCTTCGATGGTGCGATTGGAGAGCACCACGGCGTCCGGACCCATCGCCTCACGCACCTTGCGCATCGCTTCGCGGCCGTTGGCCGCCACAAACTTTGCCACGCTCATTGTTCAGTCCTCACGCTGCGCCGCCGATCATGGCGGTAATGCGAATGTTGCGGTTGTCCGGTACTTCGGCGTGCGACAGCACCTTCAGCTGGGGCAACGTGCGGCGCAGGAAGCGCGCCATCAGCGGTCGCATCGGCGGCGGCACCAGCAGCACGGGGTCCAGGCCCATTTGTTCCTGACGTACCACGGCACCCTGCGCCTGCTGCAGCAGTGCATCGGCCAGCCCCGGCTCGATGCCGCCACCGTTGGCCAGCGCCTGCGTCAGCACACGTTCCAGTCCGGCGTCGAGGCCGATCACCTGCATGTCGGCGTTGTTCGGGAACAGCTGCTGCGTGATCGCGCGGCCCAGCGCCACGCGCACCAGCGTGGTGAGCTCGGCGGGGTCGTTGATCTTCGGTGCGTTGTCGGCCACCACATCGAGGACCGTGCGCATGTCGCGGATCGCCACGCCTTCGTCCAGCAGGTTCTGCAGTACCTTCTGCAGGCCGGTCAGCGAGATCGTCTTCGGCACCAGGTCCTCGGTGAGCTTCGGGGCTTCCTTGGTGATGCGGTCCAGCAGCGCCTGCACTTCCTGGCGGCCCAGCAGTTCCGATGCGTGCATCTGGATCACGTGGTTCAGGTGGGTGGCAACCACCGTGCTGGCGTCCACCACCGTGTAACCGTATGCCTGCGCCTGTTCCTTGAGCGCCGCGTCGATCCAGACGGCCGGCAGGCCAAACGCGGGGTCGCGCGTGGCGGCACCGGGCAGCGTGCCGCTGACCTGGCCAGGATTGATGGCCATCCACTGACCGGGGTTGGCTTCGCCGTTGCCGATCTCCACGCCCTTGAGCGTGATGCGGTAGGCATTGGGCTTCAGTTCGAGGTTGTCGCGGATATGCACCACCGGCACCAGGAAGCCGATGTCCTGGGCCATCTTCTTGCGGATGCTCTTGATGCGGCCCAGCAGTTCGCCGTTCTGCGCGCGATCCACGAGCGTGATCAGGCGGTAGCCCACTTCCATGCCCAGCGGATCGACCATCGTGACGTCTTCCCACGTGGCCTCGGCAACTTCGGCCTGCACGGTGGGGCTACGTTCTTCGTTCGCCTTGGTCTCGGTGGCCTTGACCTCGCGGCGCATCATGTAGCGGCCGAACCAGATCAGCGCACCGGCCAGCAGCAGGAAGGCAAAGTGCGGCATGCCGGGGATCAGACCCATCGTGCCGATGATCGCCGCCGTGATGAACATCACGCGCGGATTCGAGAACAGCTGGCCGGTCAGCTGCTGGCCAACGTCCTGCTCGTTCGACACGCGCGAGACGATCACACCGGCCGCCGTCGAAATCACCAGCGCGGGGATCTGGGCCACCAGGCCGTCGCCGATCGTCAGCAACGTGTAGTTGTGTACGGCCGTGCCGAAGTCCAGGTCATGCTGCACCATGCCCACCACCATGCCGGCGGCAACGTTGATGAACATGATCAGCAGGCCCGCGATGGCATCGCCACGCACGAACTTGGAGGCACCGTCCATCGCGCCGTAGAAGTCCGATTCCTGTGCTACTTCGGTACGGCGCTTGCGGGCACCTTCCTCGTTGATCAGGCCCGCGTTGAGGTCCGCGTCGATGGCCATCTGCTTGCCGGGCATGGCATCGAGCATGAAGCGCGCGCCAACTTCGGCGATACGGCCCGCACCCTTCGTAATCACCATGAAGTTGATCACGACCAGGATCGCGAACACCACGATACCGACGGCAAAATTGCCGCCCACCAGGAAGTGGCCGAAGGCCTCGATCACCTTGCCTGCCGCGTCGGGACCGGTATGGCCTTCGAGCAGCACCACGCGCGTGGACGCCACGTTCAGCGACAGACGCAGCAGCGTGGAGAACAGCAGCACGGCCGGAAACGCGGCAAAGTCCAGCGGGCGCTGCGTGTACATACCCACCAGCAGCACCATGATCGACAACGCGATATTGAAGGTGAACAGCAGGTCCAGGATGAACGCCGGCAGCGGCAAGATCATCATGCCGAGGATCAGGACGATCAGCAGCGGGCCAGCCAGCGCCTTCATCTGGGCGCCACCCCGCAGTGCGGGCATGTTGAAAAGGTTGGTCAGTGCGTTCATGCGCGGCTTTCCGGTACGGCAAGGTCATCCGGCACCAGCAGGTCGGTCGGCGAATCGGGCTGCGGACCGTAGCTGTAGTGCCAGTTCTTCAATTGATAAACCCAGGCGAGAACCTCGGCCACGGCGGTGTACAGGCCCGCCGGGATCTCATGGCCCAGTTCCACGTGACGATGCAGCGCGCGCGCCAGCGGCGGCGCGGACAGCACCGGCACACGATTCTCTTGGGCCAGCTCGCGGATGCGAGCGGCCACTTCATCGGCACCCTTGGCCACGACGCGCGGGGCATTCCAGCGCGAGCCTTCGTCGTAGCGCAGTGCCACGGCAAAGTGGGTGGGGTTGGTCACCACCACGTCCGCCTTGGGCACTTCGGACATCATCCGGCGCCGCGCGATGGCCCGTTGCTGCTGACGGATGCGGGCCTTGATGTGCGGGTCGCCATCGGTTTCCTTCATCTCCTGCTTGACCTCTTCCTTGGTCATGCGGAGCTTCTTGTAGTACGTCCAGAGCTGCCACGGGGCATCGATGACCGCCACCAGCAGCAACGATCCGGCCACCATGCCGCAGACGTAGAGCACCATTTCCATCAGGTGCAGCAACGCTTCCTGGACCGGCGCATTCATCAACGCGATGGCCTCGGGCAACTTGCGCCACAGCATCCATGCGCCCACGCAGCCGACCAGCAAGGACTTGGCAATCGCCTTGACCAGCTCCACCAGCGAATGCGACGAGAACATGCGGCCAAGGCCCTGCATCGGCGACAGGCGCGAGAAGTTCGGCGCGAACGACTTGGTCGAAAAGCTCCAGCCTCCGAGGGCCAGCGGCGCCAACAGCGCCGCCACGCCGAACAGCAGCAGCAGCGGAAAAAATGCCAGCAGGCTGTCCCAGATCGCCATGCCGAACTGCGACAGCATGCGGTTGGTGTCGAATGCCGTGGCCGGCTCGAATGCCAGGCTGGTTTGCATCACCGCATTGAGTTTGCGACCCAGCGTGCCGCCCATGAACCAAAGGCCGAACACACCGGTCATGAGCATCACGAACGTGCCGAGCTCGCGCGAACGCACCACCTGCCCCTCCTCGCGCGCCTTTTCAAGGCGCCGGGGTGAGGCGGGTTCGGTTTTCTCGAGATCGCTTTCCTCGGACATGAATGCTCCAATGCGAAGCACGCGGGCGGCACTTCGTCACCGAGGATTATCAAATCCCGGGCGTCACGGCATTGGGAGGAAAAGGCGGGGAAACAGGTGCCTGTTTCAGGAATGAGGGGGGCAGCGGGAATAACGGCCCAGGGGTGGTGATCTTTAGGGTTAGATCCCGAAATTGTGCCGATCTCGCCGAGTTCAGACGGGATCGGGGCGCATGATGTCACGTTTTGGACGTGGATTCCACCCCCTGGCACACCCCTTTCCGGCCTGGCCGGTCGGCCCGAGCCAGAAAGGGAGAGCGAACACTCGCTTATCGCACTACGTCGTCGTGGTCGGTCGACATCGCCAGCTCGCGCCAGGCTGCCAGTTCCGCTTCCACGGACTTGTGCTTGGTCTCGATGCGGGCGACGGCGTCCGAGCCGAGCGGCAGGCGCACCGGCGGCTGTTCGCTGTCGGCCAGGCGCAGGATCGCCGCGGCCAGCTTGCGCGGATCGCCGGGCTGCGCGTGGTTGGCGCCCTTCGCAAAGACGCGCATCTGGCCAACCGTGTCGGCGTAGTCATCGATGATGGCTTTCGTCGACACCAGCGAATTGTCGTTGAGGAAGTCCGTGCGGAAGAACCCCGGCTCGACGACCGTCACGTGGATGCCCAGCGGCGTCAATTCCTGCGACATGGCTTCGGTCAGCCCTTCGACCGCGAACTTCGACGCGCCGTAGACGCCCCAGCCATAGTAAGCCGAGTACCCGCCCAGCGACGAGATATTGATGACATGGCCGCTGCGCTGGCGGCGCATCTGCGGCAGCACGGCACGCGAGACCGCCAGCAACCCGAACACATTGGTGTCGAAGTTAGCCTTTGCTTCGGCTACCGCCGTTTCTTCGACCGCGCCGAGGATGCCAAAGCCGGCGTTGTTGACCAGCACATCGATACGGCCGAAGCGTTCAACGCCCTGGCGCACCGCCTCGACGGCGTCTTCCTCGCGGGTGACATCGAGCTTGACCGCCAGCAGGTTCGGCTGCTCGCCGAAGACTTCGGTCACCTGTTGCGGGTTCCGTGCCGTGGCAATGACACGATCGCCGCGCTGCAGGGCTGCGCGCACGATCAGCGTGCCGAAGCCACGCGAAGCGCCGGTAACAAACCAAACCTTGCCTTGTGACTGGATCGATTGGGACATGACTGACTCCTGGAATATCGGGATTGGATTAGCGTTCCGGAGCCGTCTTTCCCTTGTGCAGCCTGGCAGCGGCGCCGTTGAGACACATGGTAGGCAGGCAGTCGCTCACAAACAATGGCGATGTAGATTGATCCACTCACAACTTAAAGTTGCTAGTTGTTAATTACCCGAGTCACGCACCAAGCTCAGCGCGGAGGGTTTCAGGCAAATGTTCGGCATGGCGCTCGCGCAGCCAGGCCATGCTTTCATCCTGGGTGACGGTGTATTGCAGCTTGGTGCGAAAGGCTTCGAGCCGAACCCGCGCGGCATTGAGAATGCCGCCCCACGTAGCGAGTCCGATGCGGAGCGTCGGTTCTTCATGCGAGCACGCAAATGCGCCGGCCGGGTAACCCAGCATGCGCGATGCCTGCGGCGTGATTTCGTTTGAGACGGCGATGAATGTCCAACGCGTGTGGTTGATATCGAACCGTTCGTCATAGGCAACGGCCATCGCATAGCTTTCGATCTGCGCCTTGGCAGCGAGATCGATCTTTTTGGACGGACGTTTGAGTTCCACGACCAGAAACTCGCGCCGGATGTTTGCATAGGCTGGCACTTCCCGGCCAAGCACCAGATCCACAACGCCCTGCCGGCCATCGTCCTTCAGAACGGCCTGCTGTTTGCATCGCTTGGCGACGTCGAGCATTCCCAGGTGCTTCCGCAAAACCGTGTTGAGATTCTGGTCACTGCTGGAAAGCTGGAATTCCTCGCCGAAGATCCAGGTCTCGTTGGCAAGCATCCGGTTCAATTGAGCGCGCTCTTTCAATGCCTGCTTGCTGCCAATATCGAAGAGCAATTCCTCCAGGCCGGCAACGAAGCACAACCGCTCCCTTACCAGCTTGCTGCATTCGATCACCGATGCCAATGACGTAAGTTGAAGCAGACTGTGCAGCTCTTCAGCCTTGCGCGCCGGCAGGTTGAGGACTTCGGTAAGCAAGCGCTTCAAGGTGGAGGGGCTTCCCTCCAGCGCTGCCTTGAGCATGCCGAGGGTAAAACGGCGGTCCTGGTGTCCGCCCGTGGGAAAGGCCTCCAGATGCTCGTGGATACCCAGCGCGCAAATGTCGAAGCGCTCGCGGCACGCGATCTCGATGGCGTCTTCGGCAATGCCTTCGAATGGATAGATGCCTTCCGCCTTCCAGCGTTGAATCAGCGCACTGGCTTCCTCGGCACGCTGGCGACGGTGACGGGCCTGCAACGACTCTTGCGCACTCTCGACCACGCGCTGCAGAGCGGGATCGATACCTGCGCCCGGTATCCAGACGTTTGTGGAATCGGGATGCCTCATCTCCATCGCTAACCTCCTTTGCTTGAACACGCAAAGCAGGTTAGCACCGCGACGTGCGTCACGGCCCCGTCGGACACACCTTGTGACGCGCTTTCAGATTCGTCTCATCAAGCGTTCCGATCGAGCCTGTCCGGCTCGATCTCGATGCCGAGCTGCCCGGCCATTTCCACGACCAGTGCCTGCAGCCGTGCCACCTTTTCTTCCAGTTCACGATGGCTGATTCGCAGCGCTTCGAACTCCGATGGCGATGCGGCCGACTCGCCACCGGTGCGCACCGATGACGTGGATTCAGCGATCGCAACCTCGCCGCAGAGCAGGTGCATCCAGCGGTGCTCGCGCTCGCCCGGCGCGCGTGGCAACTTGACGACCAGTGCCGGTGAACGCTCGACCAGTTCGTCCAGGAAGGCCTCGACCGAAGAAATATCGGCAAAGGCATGCAGGCGTGCGGTGTTCAGGCGCAGTTCGGCTGCCGTCTGCGGGCCGCGCAGCATCAGCGTGGACAGCAGTGCGGCCGACTGGCTCGGCACGGCCAGCACCTTGCCCAGGTTCTGCTCGAAGCGCGGCACGCGGCTACTGCTGCCTTCAAACACCAGGCTCAGTGATTTGAGGCCGTCGATCGCCGTCAGGATCTCGTCTTCGGTCACGCTCATCACGGGGGCGCGCGCGGTCTTCTGGTTGCAGCCGGAGGCCAGCGCATTGAGCGACAGCGGGTAGGTGTCCGGAACGGTGTACTGCTTCTCCAGCAGCACGGCCACGACGCGCGCTTCCAGCGGCGTCAGTGTGCGCAGTGCGGGGCGCGACGGGGTGTCGGGGGTCTGATCCATGATGAATATCGGCAGGTTGGCAGGCTCTTTAGGCGCCCATTGAAGCGCAAGGGCGCCGGCAACGCAACTGCGCCGGCGGACTTTGTTTCGCAATGTATCTGGCCGGCGCGCGGAAACAGACGCATACCGTGGCACCTGCCGTGCGACACAAAGCCGATACGCCCGAGGCTCAGGCTGTGCACTTCCCGACAGACTCGAAACCGGTACCCCTGGAGGAGCATCATGAAGCTGTACGCCAACGAAGTGTCATCGGCCGTATCACGTGTGCGCATTGCGCTGGCCATCAAGGGCCTTGCCGTCGACATCCACCCCGTGACGATCTTCGGCGAGGCGGCCGAATCACGCCAGCCGGCATTCCGTGCGATCAATCCGCAGGGTCTGGTACCGGCGCTGGAAACGGACACCGGCGAACTGATCACGCAGTCCCTGGCCATCATCGAATACCTCGACGAACGGTTCCGCACGCCGCCCCTGCTGCCGGCAGACCCCGAGGACCGCGCCTTTGCCCGCGCCATAGCGCTGTCGATCGCCAGCGAGATCCACGCACTGCTGCCACCGCGCGTGGCAGCGCGGCTGACGCAGATCCCTGGCATGGATGCCGACGGGGTTACCGCCTGGGTTCGTCACTGGGTCGACGTCGGGCTTGGCGCCGTGGAAGAGCGCCTGGCCGCGCGCCGCACGGGACCGTACGTGGTGGGCGACACCCCGACCGTGGCCGATATCTATCTGTTCCCCCAGACCATCAGCGCGGCGCGCATGGGTTTCGATGTCCAGCAGCGCTGGCCGAACATCGCGGAGATCGTCGCGCGCCTGCACGACATTCCCGCTTTCGCGCAGAACGCGCCGGCCCCGCGCACGTAGTCACGGCAAACGTGGCATCGGCATGGAGACGGCGGCAGCTACGGCCGTCTCCATGCGCTTCATAAGAAACCGCGAAAACATTCGTTGGTCTTGAGGGCGCGCACGCGTACGGTCAGGTCTTTGGCCACTCGCTTTCGTCCCTCCGCATGCCTATTACCCGCCGCCAGTTCCTGCATGCCGCCAATGCCGGCGCCATGCTCACCATGTTGCCTGCCGCGCAGGCCCAGTCTCGTCCGGTATTGAAGGCGGGCGATCAGAAAGGCGGCCTGCGCGCGCTGCTGGAATCGGCCGATGCACTGAAGGGTCTGGCCTATGATATCCAGTGGACCGAATTCCCGGCTGCCGCACCGCTGGCCGAAGCGCTCAACGCCGGTGCCGTCGACAGTGGCCCGATCGGCGACGCGCCCGCCATCTTTGCGCTGGCCGCAGGCACGCGCATCCGCTTGATCGGCGCCAACCGCTCCGACCCTTATGGCACTGCCGTGCTGGTGCGGCCCGATTCGCCGCTGAAGACAGCCGCCGATCTGAAGGGCAAGCGCATTGGCACCAATCGTGGATCGATCGGCCACTTCGTCACGCTCAAGGCGCTGGCTTCGGTGGGCCTCAAGCCCGAAGACGCCGACATTCGCTTTCTGCCGCCCGCCGACGCCAAGCTCGCCCTCACCAATGGATCGGTCGACGCGTGGGCAACGTGGGAGCCGTACACGGCGATGGCCGAAACCAGCGGCCATGCGCGCGTGCTGGTGAGCGGCCGTGGATTGTGGTCGGGCCTGAGCTATCTGGCTGCCACCGAATCGGCGCTGGCATCCAAGCGCGCCGTGCTGGCCGACTTCCTGCAGCGCGTGGTCCGCGCGCAGGTCTGGTCGTACCAGCACGTGCCCGAATTCTCGGCCGCACTGGCGCGGATCATCGGCATTCCACCGGAAGCCGCGCGGCTGCAGTTCGAACGCCGCCGCACACAGTGGCAGCCAATCGATGCGGAACTGGTGGCCATCCAGCAGCAGACCGCGGACTTCTACCTGAAGGCGGGACTGCTGAAACAGCGTCTGGATGTGGCCGCCACATTCGACCGGGGCTTCGCGCTCAGCGCGTGATTGACGTCAGCGCGTAACGGCTGCCTTTGCCGGACGTTGCACGAGCAAAGGCTCACCCACGCCGTCCACGCCCACCAGGCCCAGTACCGTGGTCAGGCCCCATTGCGCGCCTTCATAGGCATTGGTGGGGTCGAACCACTCATCGCGCGAATGCGATCCGCCCGACTTGCCGCCGCTGCCGATGATGATGGCCGGAA
>DAIOET010000003.1:0-46604 GCA_036746135.1 Cupriavidus sp. | reverse complement strand
CTGCCATGCGCGAGGAGTTCGGCTTCTCGGCCGTGCAGATGGGCTATATCTTCTCCGCCTTCAGCTGGGCCTATGTGATGGCACAGATTCCGGGCGGCTGGCTGCTCGACCGTTTTGGCGCGCGCCGCATCTATGCTTTCAGCATTTTCCTGTGGTCGTTCTTCACGCTGCTGCAAGGCTGGATTGGCGTGTTCGCCACCATCGGCCAGGCCATCACCGTGCTGTTCGCGCTGCGCTTTGCAGTGGGCCTGGCCGAGTCGCCGGCCTTTCCGGCCAACGCGAAGGTCGTTGCCAGCTGGTTCCCGACCGCCGAACGCGGCACGGCATCGGCCATTTTCAACGCCGCGCAGTATTTTGCCGCCGTGGTGTTCACGCCGCTGATGGCCTGGATCGTCCATAGCTGGGGCTGGCACCACGTCTATCTGTGGATGGGCATCATGGGCATGCTGCTGGCGCTGGTCTGGCTCAAGGTCATGCGCAGCCCGGCAACCCACGCGGGCGTGAACAAGGCCGAGCTGGAACATATCGAGCAAGGCGGCGGCCTGATTCATATGGGCGAAGGCGAGGAAGCCAGGCAGGGCGGCAAGGCGGCGAATCCGGCCGGCTGGTTCTACGCCAAACAACTGCTGAGCAATCGCATGCTGGCTGGCGTGTACCTGGGCCAGTACTGCATCAACGTGCTGACGTATTTCTTCCTGACGTGGTTCCCGGTGTACCTGGTGCAGGCGCGCGGCATGTCGATCCTGAAGGCGGGTTTCGTGGCATCGCTGCCGGCCATCTGCGGTTTCCTGGGTGGTGTGCTGGGTGGCGTGATTTCGGACACGCTGCTGCGCCGCGGCCATTCGCTGACGCTGGCTCGCAAGGTGCCGATCGTGGCTGGCATGCTGCTGTCGGTGTCGATGATCGCGTGCAACTACGTCGATGCGGAATGGCTGGTGGTGGGCATCATGGCACTGGCGTTCTTCGGCAAGGGCATCGGCGCGCTGGGCTGGGCCGTGGTGGCCGATACGGCGCCCAAGGAAGTGATCGGCCTGGCCGGCAGCATTTTCAACACGTTCGGCAATATTGCCGGCATCGTGACGCCGATCGTGATCGGCTATATCCTGAGCGCCACGGGTTCGTTCAACGGCGCGCTGGTCTTTGTGGGCATCAACGCCCTGGTGACCGTGCTGAGCTACCTGGTGATCGTCAAGGACATTCGCCGCGTCGAACTGAAGCACCCCCAATAAAGAAGGAATCCCCATCATGTCGGACCTGTCGGTACAGAACGCCCAGGCTGCGGAGCAACGTCCGCCGCTGTACATCCGCATCCACGCCAATGACAACGTGGCCATCGTCGCCAACGACGGCGGCCTGGGGGCCGGCACGGTGTTTCCGTGCGGCCTGACCCTGGTGGAGCGCGTGCCGCAGGGCCACAAGGTGGCACTGGTGGACCTGAAGAAGGGTGACGCGGTGACGCGCTACAACGTGACCATCGGCTATGCGCTGCAGGACCTGCCGCGCGGCAGCTGGGTCAACGAGCGCGTGATCGAGATGCCGGTGGCCCCTGGCCTGACCGACCTGCCGATCAGCACGCGCTTGCCGGAACCGCTGCCGCCGCTGGACGGCTACACGTTCGAGGGTTTCCGCAATCCGGACGGCTCGGTGGGCACGCGCAACATCCTGGCCATCACCCAGACCGTGCAGTGCGTGGCCGGCGTGGTCGATCACGCGGTCAGGCGCATCAAGGCGGAACTGCTGCCCCGGTATCCCAATGTCGATGACGTGATTGGCCTGGAGCACACCTATGGCTGCGGCGTGGCCATCGACGCGCCCGATGCCGTGGTGCCGATCCGCACGCTGCGCAATATCGCGCTGAACCCGAACTTCGGTGGCACCGCGATGATGGTGAGCCTTGGCTGCGAGAAGCTGCAGCCGGACCGCCTGATGCCGCCGGGCACGATCCCGATCCAGACCGGCGCCGGCGAAGTGCAGGTGGGCGTGGTCTGCCTGCAGGACGACAAGCACGTGGGTTTTGGCTCGATGATCGATTCGATCATGGAAATGGCCATCCCGCATCTGGAAAAACTGAACGCCCGCAAGCGCGAGACCGTGCCCGTGTCGGAACTGGTGGTCGGCGTGCAATGCGGTGGCAGCGATGCGTTCTCGGGCGTGACGGCCAACCCGGCCGTCGGCTACGCCACGGACCTGCTGGTGCGCGCAGGCGCCACGGTGATGTTCTCCGAGGTGACCGAAGTGCGCGATGGCATCGACCAGCTCACCTCGCGCGCCGCCACCCCGGAAGTGGCGGAGGCGATGATCCGCGAGATGGACTGGTACGACAAATATCTGGATCGCGGCCGCGTGGACCGCAGCGCCAACACGACGCCGGGCAACAAGAAGGGCGGCCTGTCGAACATCGTGGAAAAGGCGATGGGTTCGATCGTGAAGTCGGGCAGCGCCCCGATCTCTGGCGTGGTGTCGCCGGGCGAACGTGTGAAGACCAAGGGTCTGATCTACGCCGCCACGCCCGCCAGCGATTTCATTTGCGGCACGCTGCAACTGGCCGCCGGCATGAATCTGCACATCTTCACCACGGGCCGCGGCACGCCGTACGGCCTGGCCGAAGTGCCGGTGATCAAGGTGGCCACGCGCAGCGACCTCGCGCGCCGCTGGCATGACCTGATGGACGTCAACGCCGGCCGCATCGCCACCGGCGAAGCCACGATCGAGGACGTGGGCTGGGAACTGTTCCGCCTGATGATCGACGTGGCCAGCGGCCGCAAGAAGACCTGGGCCGAGCACCACGGGCTGCACAACTCGCTTGCGCTGTTCAATCCGGCGCCGGTGACCTGATGGGTTGATGGTCAGGTTGTGCGTTGCTGCTGTTGTCAACGTAAGTAATTCGCTGGGCGATTCAGCTGTTTTTGCTTTGCTGCGTCGCATCCAGCGAATGACTTTATCTCGTCGGCCAAAGCGCGCGACGTAGATTTTCGATCACGCCCGGTGATCGGCGATATTCCTCCCTCATCTTGAGGAAGATCTCGGCACACTTGTTCCGTTGCTACCAGCGATGCTGATACATGGCCGTCAGGGTGATGCCGGCCGCCGGCAGATGGCTTGTGTTGTTGCTGTTGCGCAGAAGCTGGCTGTATAGCGGGTAGTAGTAGCGGTTCAGAAGGTTCTGGATACCAACAGTGACGGTGTCTTTCTTCGTGACCTGGTAGCTGCTGATAAGGTCCAGTGTCGTGTAACTTGCGACATCGCGGCGCCCAAAGCTATCCGCGCCGTTCAGGCGGTAGTCGTGCGCTGCGAAGAACGTAGCCTGGAGCCGGTTGTTCCATTGCGGAACAGGGCGAAACTGCACGTAGCCGGTGAGCTTTAGCGGCGGAATGCGATAGCCGGTCAACTGCTGGTCGCTCATGCCCTGAGGCGTTTCACGGCCGCGCATCCAGGTAATCGTGCCACCCGTGCCCCAGCGTTCGTCATTCGAAAGATAGTCTGCTGCCGCTTCCACCCCGAAAATCTTCTCGGCAGTACGGGTGAGAATCAGCCCATTGTTAAAGCTCTGCACGTCACCGAGGTCCGAGGTCGTGTAGAAAATGGCCAACGAACCCAGCGTATTGCCAAAGCCCCCGCGCCAGCCGAGTTCGTAGTTGTTCGTCTTGACGGGTTTCAGGTCTGACGATCCGATATCGAAGCCGGCCCGCGCGTTTCGCACCTGCAGGCCGATGTCGGGGAGGTTGAAGCCTTGGCTGAACGATGCGTAGAACTCATGATTCTTGACCGGCTTGTAGGCCACGCCGATGTTGCCAAGGACCGCACTGTAGTCCACCGATCCGCCTTTGACCGTTGCGGGATTGGCGACACGTGATTGCGAAAGGGGGACAAAGTCGTCGAAGCTTGCCCGCGCGTACTGATAGCGAAGGCCGCCTTCAGTGGACCATTGCTCGTTGAACTTGTGCTGGAGCTGCGCGAAGCCACCGATGCTGCGGGTGGTAATCGGCGGCATATACGTCAGCGTGCCAATCTTGTTGAAGACGCGTCCGCCGCTGGCGTCGTATGCGGCAGGATTGAAGATGTCGATGGGCATGTCGCTTCGTTCCTGCTCGAAGTCCATACCCCAGATGACACGCGTCGTCTTGGCCGCCCCGATTGGCGTCTTGATGGTCAGGCGACTGCCAAAGACCTCCGAGTTCTGGGTGGCCTGGTCGACATTGCCACCGCGGGTCGCGACGGCTCGCGCGTCGAACGGTGTGAAACGCGTGAAATAGTCGCGGTAATAAAACTGCGCCGAAACCAGGCTGCCAAGCAGGTCGCGGTGCTCGTATTCCAGGTTGACGAGCGTGTTGCGAATCTGGTTCTGGTCAGCCAGTTGCAGACCGTCGATGGCACGCGCAGGCACGCTTCCCGCTGGCAGTTTCGCAACGCTTGGGTCCGAGGCCCAACGCGTGTCCTGGCTGGCGTTGAAGTGACTTACCGCTAGCTGGACGCGTTGGTCCGGTGCAAAGCGCAGGCCAAGCTTTCCGCCAACGTTGTAGTTGTTCGAATCGAAGAGATCGCCCTGACTGGGTTCCGGCGCAATGCGTTGCCCTTTGGCATCGTAGGCGTTGCCAATATGACGGCCTCCCACGTCAAAGGCGTAGTCGACAATGTCGGCGCTGCCCGAGAAATGCTGCTGGACGTTGGCGCTTAACCCATCCGCGCGTAGGCGTGTGAGCGGGGTGCTCATCGATACCGTCGTGTCGGCGTTGAATTCGCCACCCGCCGGGCGCGTCGTAATGGAGACAATACCCCCAGTCGCGCCGCCGCCGTAGATTGCGCTACTTCCACGCAGAACTTCAACGCGCTCGACCAGCGCCGGGTCGATGTTCGCCAGGTTGCGGGCGGAGTCGCGATTGGTATTGAGAGGAATGCCATCCAGCAGGACGAGCATCCCCCGGCCGCGAAGCGTCTGGCCGAAATCCGTGACGGTATGACTGGAGTCCGCCATGCCGGGGATGACCTTGGCCAGGACGGTTGCCAGACTGTCCGATCCGGTTTTGAGTTCTTCCAGTTCGGCGCGCTCGATGATCGTGGACTGGCGCGTCGGGCGTACCAGGTCGCTTGAGGTTCGTGACGCCGTCACTTCGACAGGCGCGAGCGTTGCCACAGCTTCGCGACCTGGACTCGCCACGATTGCCTCGGCTGCGGCCGGCGGCGTCGCGGAACGCGAATCTGCCGTCGGTTGAAGCACGAAGCCCTGGTTGCCATTACGTTGGTAGCGGAGATTGCTGCCCTTGAGCAGTGTGTCCAATGCCTGCTCGGGCGGCATGTTGCCGTGTACCGCTGGAGCCCGCTTGCCCGCGACCAGTGCCGGGGAGAAGAATAGTTGCAGGGATGTCTGTCGGCCAAGTTGCAACAGCGCGTCGGATAGCGGTTGCGCCTCGATGTGGACGGTGACTGGCGTGCCGCCGCCAGACTGCGCTGCAGCGGGCAAGGCTGCAGTGCTTACCAGGAGAGCTGCCGTCAAGGTAGCCGTCGACCCAAACCGTCCAATGCTGCGGGCCGATCGCGCCGTCCGGCCTCGCGAAGTTTCAAAGTACTGTGTCACGTCAGGTTTCTTCTAGGATTTTTGCTGGATGGAGCGCCTGCCAGAGGCAGACAATCGATCGGGAAGACGTAATCCAAAGAAGAAACCTGAATCCTTAGCGCAAAAATACTTCGGCGCTGCCGTCAGGTAACTGGCGGACGCCAACTGGAAGCATCTGTGGCAACGCGGCCAGGAGGCCGTCGGTGTCGTCCGCGCTGAAGACACTGCTCACGCGCAACGCGCCCGCGGCACCATCGGCAACCCGTACTGGCTGGCGCCGGTAACGCGAGACTTCCGCCACGACATTTGCCAATGGCGCATCGTTGAACACCAGTTTGCCGGTTCTCCACGCCAGGGCGGCGGCCAAGTCCACGGGAGAGGGGGACGCGACCGCGCCGCGACCGTCCACGGTAGTACCGAGGCCGGCTGACAAGTGCGAAGACTGGGCGTCGCCAAGGCCTTGCACGATAACGGAGCCGGATTCGACGGCGACGTCAGTCCGAGAGGCGCTGCGGCGAACATCGAAGCGCGTGCCAGTCACGGTGACCTTGCCTGTGCCGGCCTGAATCACGAACGGCCGGGAAGCGTCGTGCGCGACTTCAAACATGGCTTCGCCATCGAGTAGATCCACGGATCGCTCACCCGTGGCGGCAATCCGTACCACCATGCGAGTCCGGGTATTGAGCTGCACGCTGGAGCCGTCCGGCAGGCGTATCGTCTTGCGCTCGCCGGGCTCAGTGCGATATTCGCTGCCACCGATAGTGTTGACCGGCCCGGCGTTGGAGGCCAGTTGGGTCGAGGCGTCATGCTGGTGCCAGCCGAGCCACGCCAGGCCGAGCGCCAGTGCCGCCGTGGCCGTGTAGAAGGCGGCGCGCAAAGCGGGCGACCTGCGGGCCGAGCTTTGGCTGGGTGGGCGAACGGCCGAGGCCGGATGCCAATCTGCTTCCGTGGTTTCCGGGCCGGCTGCAAGGTGCCGCAGTCTGGCGGGATCGATTGCGCCTGCGGCGGTCCAGATGCGCTGTAGTGCGGCATACTCGGCCCGATGCTCGGGCCTCTCCGCGAGCCAGATCGACAGCGCTTGTTGTTGCTCCGGACTGAAATCCGGGTCCCTTGCCTGCGAGAACCAGCGTGCTGCCGTCGTGCGAAGATCGTCTGGAGCGCTCATGCAGTCAACAGCGTTGGGTTATTGCGTTCGCGTCTGTCAGGGCAGGCGTCGCACGGAAGTGGGAAAGCGGACATCGTGGGGCCATCAATGAGGTGCGAGCGGACCCAATCGGTCTCGCAAGTGACGCATCGCGCGAATCATATACTTCTCGACCATGTTCTTCGAGATGTCCAAGCGTTCCGCGATTTGCTGCTGCGAGCAGCCATCCAGTCGCTGCCAGACAAATACCTGGCGGCACTTCAACGGTAATTCGGCCAGAGCGGCCTCGATTTTGCCAGCTAGTTGTACGGCGTGCAGGTCTGCCTCGGGGTTGCCGGTCTCAGCGTGAAATGACTCGACGTTGTCGAGCGGTACCTGTTCCCAGGAGCCTTGCTTTCGCAGGGAATCCACAGCGATATTGCGGGCCGTCTGGTGCAAATAGGCTCGAGGCTGATCTGGAGTGGTGCCTGCTTCAAGAACACGCAAGACTGCTTCTTGCGACAAGTCCTCGGCCTCATGGCGGTTGCTTAGTTTGCGCGTCCAGGTCCCGAGCAGCTCCTGGTAATGTGCATACAATCCAAGCGCACGTAGGGGCGACGAAGACATGACCTAGAGCGCTTTGGAGGTGGCTGGTGTCAGCCCGAGGTTGCACGACGATTGATGCGCCGACGCTTTCTCAAAGGTCCACGTACGCATAGCTTCCATTGCTCTATTGCCGCCCCAGGTCTCTCGTCGCAAATGGGACGTATTATCATCTGCGTGGGAGGGAAGGTCAAATTCGAAAGGTTCTTAACGCATGTCCCAGGCGGACCCTTGCTGCGTGCGGAATCCTCCTTCTGAACTCAAGGGAGCAGTCGGAAGTCTGGCGCCGCATCGCGGTGCAAAAAGGCGGGACAGGTAGAAAAACGGCGCAATCACTGCGCCGTCTTGCTTTGGACCGATACGTGTACTCGCGTATTACATATGGATGTTCAGCGTCATCACGGCCGAGCGTCCCGGTGCCCAGGTGGCATAGATCGGATAGGCCGACGAGTAGTACTTCTTGTCGAAGATGTTCTGCACGTTGAGCTGCAGGTCCATCGTCTTGTTCAGGCGGTAGGTAGCTACCGCATCGAAGCGTGCATATCCTGGCGTCCACTTGCGCGACGTGGCGGCCACGGACGCATACGTGAGGCTAGAGAACGTGGCGCCGCCACCAATCGACAGTTGCGGCAGCACATCGTAGTACGTCCAGAGCGTCAGGTTGTGCTTGGGCACCATGACCATCGGCAGGCCCGAAGCCGTCGGGTTGGCCGGACCGGCGTCGGTGGTGATCGCATCCAGGTACGAATAGCCGCCGAACACGCGCCACTTGTTCGTGATGTTGCCGGCCACGCCCAGTTCGGCGCCGCGCACGCGCTGGCTGCCGGCGTTGACGATGCCGCCCAGGCCATCGCTCACGCGGGCATTGGTCTTGTCGGTCTGGAACACGGCCGATGTCAGTGACAGGCGTTGGTCGAGCACATCCCACTTGGCGCCGACTTCGATATTGCGGCTGCGTTCCGGCGACAGGTTCTGGTTGGTCGCGGTGATCTGGTCCGTGCCGCCGCCGAGGCCGCTGTTGGCGCCAGGCGGATTTGCCGAAGTGCCATACGACGCGTACAGGCTGACCGTCTGCACCGGCTTGAAGACCAGGCCCAGCTGGTAGCTGAACAGGTTCGACGTGTTGTTCAGATCCGGCGCACCGGCTTGCGTGGCCGACACGTCGAAGCGATCGAAGCGCGTGCCGGCGTTGAACAGCCACTTGTCGCTGAGCTTGACGCTGTCGAACAGGTAGGCCGATGCCACGTTGGTGTGGGTATGCGTCGGCGCGCCGGGGAAGCCCTTGTCGCCATTCAGCACGGCGCTGCCGGTCCACGGTGCATCGGAATTCCAGGCGCCGATGGCGGTGCAGTTGTAGGCCACGGTGCAGGGGCCGCCCGAGCGGATGTTGTTGCCCGCGCTATCGCTGACCAGATAGCCCTCGTAGAGGCTACGTTCCCAGCTGAATTCCAGGCCCGCGGTCAGCGTGTGCTGCATGCCCCAGAGCGTGGTCTTGCCCGAGACTTCGGTCTGGTTCGACACGCTGTTGGTGGCGTACTTCCCGCTCTTGGCCTGCAGTTGCAGGATGTTCGACGTGGCGTTCAGGAACTGCGGGTTGGTGGCGATGTAGTCCAGCGTGGATCGGCCGAACATCGTCGTATTGCGCAGCTTCCAGTCCTCGGTCAGCTTGTGTTCGACGCGGATCTCGGCCGTGTCGGTCTGGCCGCGTCGATAGTCGCGGTTGTTCAGGCCGTAGAACTGTGAGCGCTGGATGCCGCTGTTGGCGCCCGGCGTGCCGCCCGTCGAACGGAACGGCACGCTGAAGTCCGGCATGTCATACGAGTTCAGGTGGTAGTAGCTGACATAGACCGTGGTCGGCGTGTTCAGGCCAAAGGCCACCGACGGCGACACGCCCCAGCGTTTGCTGTAGACGTCATTGCGGCCCGGCTGGTTGGCGTCGAAGCCCATCAGGTTCAGGCGCACGGCGGTCTCGTCGTTGATGCGGCGGTTCATGTCCACCGTGGCGCGCTTGTACGACTCCGTGCCCAGGCCCAGGCTGGCGTTGGTGAAGTCGTCCAGGCGCGGCATCTTGGTCACGATGTCGATGCTGCCACCCACCGCGCCACGGCCGGCGTAGACCGAATCCGGGCCCTTGATGACGCTGATCTGCTCCACGGCGAACGTTTCGCGGTTCTGCACGCCGGAGTCGCGCATGCCATCCACGAAGATCGAATTGCGCGATTCGAAGCCCCGGATCACGGGACGGTCCGCCGACGGGTTGGCCGCCGCATCGCCGCCCAGGAAGGTCACGCCCGGCACGGTTTTCAGGGCGTCGGCCAGCGTCGTGGCGTTGGTCTGCTTGATGACCTCTTCCGGGATGACCGTCACCGAACGCGGGGTGTCGAGCAGCGGGGCGACGAACTTGTAGGACGGCAGCGACTTGGTCTGCATCGGCGAATCGGCCGAGACCACCGCGGTTGGCAGGATTGCTTCAGACGGCTTGGCGGCCGAATCCGAGGCGGTCTGTGCGGTGGCGATAACGGGAAGGGCGAGGCCGGTGCAGGACAAGGCGCACGCATACGCGATGGCGCGCATGCGCGATTGGGTGGGAGCAAACATCGTGGAAATACAGAAGAGAAGTGACTTAAAAGCTATGCCTTCTATCCATCGAGCCGTCGGCGTCGACCGCCTGCGTCACGATAGTGAGAATGCTTATTATTAACGACCGCGATGTTAGTCCTCCGTCGCAATCATGTAAACAGATACTTCAAAACTGTTTCGGATGAAGGGCCGGTCGTGTGGCCTCGTGGGTCGAGGCATTGGGCGGACTGCAGTCGCCCGTCGGCTGCCGGGCCCGAGGTCTACCCCAGGCTGTTCAACCGTACTAGTTCGAGACCAGCCGGCCAGGCAAAGTCACGGAAATTCGCGTGCCGACTTTCTGGATCTGGTCGACGTATGCAATCTGAATTTCACCGGCGAGGCGGTCCGCAATTGTCTTCACAATGGAAAGGCCCAGGCCAGAGCCTCGCGATGCCGTCCCGGGCGTCCGGTAAAACGGCTCAAGGACTTTGATGCGCTCTTCGATAGGAATTCCTGGCCCCGAATCACTGCAGGTCAGGACGACCCGGTCGCGCTCGGAGGTAATAGACAGGTCGATGGCACCGCCTGCGGGCGAGTAGCGGATGGCGTTGTCCACGAGGTTTCTAACCAGGGTAAACAGGTCGACTTCATCTACCGCCAGCCTGACGTCACTGTCTGTCAGTACGCCGATGTCGGCATGATGGGTATCCGCTAGCGGCATCAGATCCTCTATCACGCGGCGAAAAACCTGAAGGACGGAAGTTGTAGAGACCGGCCTTGATGGCGGCGATTGGACTCTTGCAAGACTGAGCAACTGTTCCAGAAGATGGCGGCCGCGCTCGATGCCTTGTCGCAATGGCGATAGCCTGGCGCGAGCTTCCTCGGACATCTCCGCATGCGAGAGCCGTTCTGCTTGCAAAGATAAGGCGGTCATCGGGGAACGCAGTTCATGGGCGGCATTGGCGATAAATTGGCGCTGCTGCTCCATAGATTCCGCTACCCGCGCAAGCAACCTGTTAATCGCCATGACGAACGGACGGATTTCGGCCGGGAGGTGGTCGTTCGGTAGCGGTGCCAACCCGCTTTCATCCTGTCGATTGACCTCCGCGGCTAGCGCGGAAATCGGCCTGAAGAGCTTACGAATCAGGTCGGCGACAATCAGCAAGAGAAGCGGAACCAGGACGACGAAGGGAAGCACCGTGCGCAGCGCGCTGTCACGGGCAATTTCGTCACGCATGCCAGTCTCCTGCGCAACCAGGATGCGCCCACCGTTTGGCAGCGTCCGTAGAAGGACTCGGAATGATTCCGCATTCAAGGTGAGCGAGTGAACGCCGTCCGCCACGCCGGCGGGGACGCCGAGAAACTTTCCAGGGGTTTGGGGGCTTTGGCCGCCGGATGCGGGCCCCGCATACTGGACGATTACCCGCGCTTCCTCATCGATACCGGGCAGCTTGCCAAGCTCAGCCATCCGAGGGGATGGCAGGTGGTCTACATCAAACAGGATGGCTACCTGATGTAGCAGGTTGTCCTGCAACTCAATGGCTTCATCGTAGGCAGTCTTGAAGGAGACGATGCCGCCGACAGCCGCGACTGCAAGAATGGCCAACGAAAGCCATAAGGACAATCGGGCCTGTATCGAGCCGGTCAATCTTGCTTTGGCACCAGCCATCCAAGCCCCCTGACGTTTCTAATTGCGGACGTGCCCAGCTTCTTGCGCAGCGCGTGAATCAGGTACTCGACTGCATTACTCTCGACTTCATCTCCCCAGCCATAAATTCGTTCCTCTAGCGCGGAGCGTGAGAGTATCGTGCCGGGGCGCATCATCAGTGCTTGCAGGAGGGAGAACTCGCGGCTGGTAAGGGGTATCGGTGCCGCGTCGGAGATTTGTGCCTGCCGGGTGTTGAGATCGAGGGAAAGCGTGCCGTTGGATAACACTGACGACGCGGTGCCGCCTTTTCGGCGCCAGACCGCCCGCAATCTTGCGAGCATCTCCGCCATTTCAAATGGCTTGACCAGATAGTCATCCGCGCCGGCATCGAGTCCGGAGACGCGGTCGTCGAGCGCATCGCGAGCGGTAAGAATAACCACTGGAACTGCGTTACCGCGAGCCCGTATATCGCGCAGCACGTCGATGCCGCTTTTTCGTGGAAGGCCGAGATCCAGCAAAACGATGTCGTATTGCTGGCAATCCATTGCGTTCATTCCACGTTCGCCGTCTTCAACCCAGTCGGCGGCATAGGCAGCATCGCGCAGTGCATCTTGCACGACCTGCCCAATCATTACGTCATCTTCTATCAACAGGACACGCATCCAGATACTCCCGGTCTTGCTCAGCGGTACGTGCGTCCAGCCTGGCGCGCCCAATCTGAAAAGCCAAGGGGGCCAGAGAGACAACGACGATAGCCAGCGTCAGCCATCCCATGTGCGCTCGAATCCAGGCTATGCCGCCGAGCCAATAGCGCGTCAACACCGGGCTTGGGTACCACGCCACGGCGCCCAGTATATTGAATCTGCGTGATCAATGGTGTGCGTTGGCGGCGGCACGCTGGGGCAAGAACATGATGCCCGCCACCATGAGGGACAACAGGATTGCCGACGCCGTGAAACGATCCAGCGCCATCCCACCTGAGTTGAGCGGCTTGTCCAGGAAATCACCCACGACCGCTCCAAGCGGCCGGGTAAGGATAAAGGCCGCCCAAAAAAGCACAGTGCGAGAGATGGCATTCCGGTAGTACGCGACGGCGAGGATGGCGAGCAGCGATCCAAAGACGATAATTCCCCCGACATATCCAAGACCTATGGTGTCTGCAGTCCAGTCTCCAAGCGCGGTGCCAAGCGTTTGCGAGAACATGATGGTTACCCAATAGAACATCTCCGCTTTCGGCGTATTGATCGAGGCAATGGAGACCGTTCCCATGACGCGATGCCATACCAACAGAGAAATCAACAGGAGTGCCAGAAGTACTGCGGTGCCTCCTGGATAGCCGATGCCCAGGGACCGGTCCGCGAAGTCGGCAAGCGTCGTGCCAACTGTCGTGGTAGCAACGATGGTTACCCAGTAGATGGCCGGATGATATTTATTGGAGCGAACTTGGGTAATAACCGCGACAAGGAATATCGCGGCGAAAATCAAGGTGCTGACCAGGTAGCCGAGATTGAGGGACATAGAGAGCGCATCGCCGCCTGTCTCACCCAAGGTTGTGGCAGCAACCTTGATGAGCCAGAAGACGAGCGTGACTTCCGGCACCTTGCTAAGCGTTTGTTGAATGTTGGTGGAATGCACTGGCGTACTCCTCGAAGGGAATTCGGCGGCTCAGGCCTTGCCGCTGAGTCTGTCAAAAGTCTTCAGAAGGTCAGTCATTGCTGCCTTGCACTCTCCTTGAGACGGCTTTGACGCGCGAAGGGCGTCCAAGGCTCGGTCAATGGCCTTGTCGAGCGTATGCCAATCGCCAACTGCACGCGGCTTCAGGCCAGCCTCGGCGCGGTCCCAGGATATTTCGAGATCCTTGATGCGGGTCTTTGCCGCGGTGAGATTTCCCGCTTCCACAAGAGATTGCACGTCTACGGCGATGGCGTGAAACGCGCCCAAGTCGCCGAGCATTGTTGGTGCCGTCCTTGTGCTCTGGACAATGACGCCCGCTTGCTGAGGTGCCGCACTCACGGGTGCGGCGTGTCCGGCCATCGGCGCCAACAATGCGGCAATCGCGAGCATTGAGGCTTGACCGTTAAAAGGTGCGAATAGCAGCATGATGTAGTACCTCGAGTTGTCAGAGTTGGTGGGAGGACGAATAGCGGGTATGGCGGCCGTTGGCTGTCAGTTGTTCGATGGCCACCAGGATGGCAATGACGGTGAGGAACATTGCGCTTGTCCAGAGAGGCCCCACGCCAAGGCCGCCGTAGGTCCTGTCCTGTGTCAGCAAGTCACCAAGCGATGCGCCGAATGGGCGGGTAAGAATGTAGGCGAACCAGAACGTAAGAATGGAGCTGGCTCCGAATCGCCACGCGGCGTATGTCAATGCGATGAGTGCACCGAAAGAAATGACGCCCCACGTAAAACCGAGTCCGAGAGCTTCCGTCGCAAGATCACCCGCGGCAGTCCCGAGCGCAAATGTGCAGAGAATGGCCACCCAGTAGAACAACTCTCGCCGTGGTGTGAAGATCGATTTGATCGATAGGGTGCCTTCTCGCCGATACCACGCGGCAAAGATAAGCATCAGGACCGCACCGAAGGCGGCCGTACTGGCGTACAAACTGACACCCAGCCCGTCCGTCAGAATGTCGGTGATTTGAGTGCCCACGACGCTGACCAATACGACCGTGAGCCAATAGATCCACGGCGTGTATTTGCGCGAACGCATCTGATATCCCCAGGCAAACAGCAGTAACAGCGCCATTGCGGCCGTGGTGACTGTCTGCCCCCAACCAACGTTCACTGCGAGGAAATCAGCGCCTGTCTCCCCTACGGTGGTCGACAGAATCTTGATGATCCAGAACGAGGCCGTAATCTCGGGAACCTTGCTTGCCCAGGATGCTTTGGGCAATGGGGCGTGCGCACTAGTGTCGGCGACACTTGCGTGGGGGTAGGGCTTGGTTCTTGCTGACCGATGGTCCATTCCATCCTCCAGTTGGACTTCGAAACTGGAGGTGAGGCTACCCGCCAAGACTTAGCGGACACTTAGGGACGCTAAAAGGGCACTTTCAGGCCGGCAGTACGGTCGTCCAGTAGCGGGTCAGAAAGTGAATGCGAACCGGAAGCGCGCTGCGCAGTGCATCCAGTATCCGGTCGGTGTCCATGACTGGGAAGGTGCCGGACACGCGCAGGCTCGCGATCGATGGATCGCAACGCAGATGGCCGGGCCGATATCGGTCGACTTCGGCCAGAAATTTGCTCAAAGGCATGTCGGTGGCAACCAGCATGCCGTCCGTCCACGCCAGTGCGGCCTCCGCGAGGGACTTAGGGCCATCGACCTCGTGCGAAGAAAACCCGGCTTCCTGACCTGCGCCGATGATGCGTTCCGCGGCGATATTGTCCGCTGGGCGCACGGCTACGGCGCCTTCTGTGACACCGATCCATCCACCTTCGGGAATCTGCCGCACTCCAAAGTACGTCCCGAGCGGTCTTAGCGTGGCGGTACGTAAAGCGACAACGAAGGGGCGTGGCAGGGCATGGCTATCAACGGCCGTTTCAACCTGGATTTCCCCGCGTTGCAGGGTGATGCGTCGTTCGGTGGACGAATAGGCGACATCGATCGCCGTATCGGTGTTCAGGCGTACACGAGTACCGTCGTCGAGCGTCACGAGTTGCTGTTCACCGACAGCCGTGTGCACGTCGGCCATCAACGTTTGCAGGCCTGTGTATTCGCGTGTCAGCCACGCAGTGCCGCCTCCGACGAACAGAACCGCCAGGGCGTTGATGGCACGCCTGCGGCTTGCCGATTGCGGTTGGGTTAGCGCTGCGCGAGCCACGGCCGTGGCCAGTGGCGAGGCAACGCCGCGCAATCGCGCGTTCATGGCCTCAATATGCTGCCATGCCCGTAGGTGGTCAGGGTGTTGACTGAGCCAACTCCGCCATGCGGTGCGCGTGTCATCGTCGACATCGTCGCCTTGCAACGTGACGAGCCATTCAACGGCTGTCCGTGCAACGTCGGCGGGGATTGCGGCGGAGGCTCCCGTCATCGCGCACCCGCGGCGAAATAGCATTGCGTCCCAGCCTTGACCAGATAGCGTTTCACCGTTGTCAGAGAGACGCCCAATGTGGCGGCGATTTCTGTCTGGCTCATGCCATCCAGTTGCGCCATGAGAAAGGCGCGCTTTACCGGGACGGTCAGGCCATCCAGAAGGTCCGCAATTTCCTGCAGCGTTTCCAAGAGAATGGCGCGTTCTTCGGTAGAAGGAATCGTCGCCGGCGGCAGGTTGGCCAACGCTTCAAGGTACGCTTGCTCGAGTTTTTCGCGGCGCCACTGGTTTGCCATCACGCGCTGGGCCACGGTCGTCAGAAACGCTCGGGGCTCGGCAAGGGGAGGCATCTCTTCACGGGCGAGCAGCCTCATGAATGTGTCGTGCGCGAGGTCAGCCGACCTGTGCCAGCACCCTGATTTCTTGTGCAACCAGCCTAGCAACCACCGATGGTGGTCGATGTAGAGCGCGCTAATGTCCTGGTGCGGACCGACGTCGGCAGCCATCAAACTTTCCCCTTGTGCCGCTGGGGCCAACTATAAATGAGAATCGTTATTGTATAGACGCTGCGCTGCGTCAACAACGCCCGCTGGGTGTGCGTGGTCAGGGCGCCACTATCCGGGGGCCATAGAAAGTCGCGCAATCGCGACAGCGGAATGGCGTGACTGCATCGGCCTCTATCGTTGTAAGTGAGAATCAGTTACAGTTCGACACCTCAGATGCTTTGATCTGAAGCGGTGTGGGCTGCACAAGCCTCATCTTTTGACCGAATTCCCAGGTTGCGCCGACGTATTTCCACATGGCGATCGTTTGCTTCAAATTTCCGGTTCACGCGCCCGCAAGGGCATTGAGGTGCTCTCCATGAGCGCCGTGGATCCGTCGACGCGGTCCCATGTCGATGCTCTCTACAGCCATCACCACGACTGGCTTCAGGGCTGGCTGCTGCGCAAAATTGGAAACGCATGCGATGCCGCGGACCTTGCTCAGGATGTGTTCGTTCGGGTATTGCACCGAAAAGTCGCTGAGATCCGCGAGCCTCGCACCTATCTGGGAACGATTGCGAACGGTTTGGTCATCGACTTCTGGAGGCGGCGCGAGCTGGAGCTTGCGTGGCTTGAGACGCTGGCCCACCTGCCGGAGGCCCACGCGCCGTCGCCGGAGAGCCGTCTGCATTTCTTTCAGACGCTGATGGAAATCGACCGGATGCTCGACACACTGAAGCCACGCGCACGCACGGCATTTCTGCTGGCGCAGCTCGACGGTCTGACATGCCCTCAGATTGCCGAGCGTATCGGCATGTCGCTTGCGACCGTGGAGCGATACATCGCTCAGGCGATGCGCCGATGCTATGAACTCCAGTTTGCCAACTAGCAAAATGGTTGGTAGCTGAGCAATGTCCAAACTGCGCGACGATCTACCGTCCGAAATTGTCGACGAGGCAATCAACTGGGCGGTCCGATTACTCTTCAACAACCCTACCGACGAAACGCGTCGACGATTCCTGGTCTGGGAATGCGCCGATCCTCGTCACAAACTTGCCTGGCAGCGTGTCCAGTCGTTGCGGGATGGATTCCCAAGAGTGCCCGCACCGCTCGCACTGGAAACGCTGCAGAACGCGGATGCAATACGGGGCCGAGGCCAGGCCGGACGGCGGCAGGCACTCAAGGTTCTGGCGTTCGGCGGGGTATCGGTACTCGGATTCTCAACCGCATACCGCTATGCGCCGTGGGATCGATGGCTTGCGGAAGTCAGTACCGGCGTGGGTCAGCAACGCAGGCTGGTTTTGGACGATGGCACCGTCGTCGTTCTCAACACAGACACCGCGGTCGATATTCGCTTCAGCGATGAGCGGCGAGATCTGATTCTGAGACGCGGGGAAATTCTGGTGACGACCGGTCATGACGAGCGATTTATTCAACGTGCGATGCGGCGCCCGTTCCAGGTGCGGACGTCATTCGGGACGATGCGCGCGCTCGGCACGCGCTTCGTCGTCCGCCTCGAAGATGAGCTGGCTCGGGTAAGCGTCCAGGAAGGCGCGGTCGCGCTCCATGCGGAGCGTGACAAGATCCAGTCGATAGCGGAGGCAGGAACCACATGGGAGATGAACCAAAGCGCCAGCTCGCGGCGCGTAGTTTCGGGGATGTCCCAGGACAGTTGGGCAAACGGCTTGCTATCGGGCAGCAACATGCGCTTGGCCGACGTGCTCTCTGAACTTGGCCGGTATCGGCATGGGCGGATCGACTGCGATCCTGCGGTAGCGGACCTGACTATTTCTGGCGCATACCGAATTGACGACACGGATCGCACGCTGCGTTTCCTGGAGAAGGCATTGCCCATCCGTGTTTCGTATTTCAGCCGCTACTGGGTGCGCGTGGGACCAATGGATCAAGGCTAGGCCATGCCGTTGTTACAAATTAGTTCGATGTGAATTGAGGGGATTTGGGGCGACTGTCCGGCCTGGATTGTAGGAACACCCTTCAACCTGCCTTGGACTATCGAGAACCATGTCGTTACCGCAATCCCGCCGCAAGCCATCTTCACGCCGCACCGATATCTCATGCCGCCTTCCCCTGACTCCCATCACCGCAGCGTTGCACCAGGCGATGCTCTGTCTGGCATTGGGATCGGGCGCGGTGTCCTTCAACGCCTACGCTCAGGCTCCCTCGGAGCAGGGGGCGGAAGCGACGCTCCCAACGGTTACGGTGAGTGGGGTGGCCACGAATGATTCGACTGAGCTTCCCGCAGCCTACGCTGGCGGCCAGACCGCGCGCGGTGGCCGGCTCGGCCTGCTGGGCAACCGGGACACCCTGGATTCTCCGTTCTCCACGAGTAGCTACACCGCTCAACGCATTGAGGATCAGCAGGCCGTGACTTTGGCTGATGTCCTGAATGCGGACCCGTCGATTCGATTTACCGGTCAGACCGGCGGGGTCACCGATTCGTTCATGATTCGTGGCTTCCCGATCAATGAAGGAAACCTGTCGGAGGTTGCATTCGACGGCGTGTACGGTGTTTCTCCGAACTACCACCTGTTCCCGGAATACATCGAGCGCGTGGAGATTCTCAAGGGCCCGGCCGCCATGCTCTACGGCATGTCTCCGAACAGTGGGGTTGGGGGCGTGGTCAACGTGGTACCCAAACGGGCGGGCGCCACCGACCTGACGCGATTTACGCTCGACTACGGCTCCGACGCGCAGGTCGGCGGCGGCGTAGACCTGAGCCGCCGCTGGGGCAAGGACAAGGAGTGGGGCGTTCGCTTCAACGGACTGCATCGTCAAGGCGGAACACCGCTAGACAACCAGAAGTCGCGTAGCGAAGTGGCCGCGCTCTCGCTGGACTATCGCGGCGACCGTCTGCGGGCATCGCTCGACCTGATCGAGCAGTACCAGTGGATCGACGCCCCGACGCGTCCGTTCCTCGTGGCGGCTGGCATCAATGTCCCAACCGCGCCGGACGGCCGGCGCAACATTACTCAACCGTGGGGCTGGTGGAAGTCCAATGACGTATCCACGTTGTTGCGCGTCGAGTATGACGTCGCGGATAACGTGACCGTCTTTGCCGATGCAGGCGGGACACGTTCGGACGTAGCGCGACTTTCCGATCAGACGCCGACAATTCTCAATTCGGCTGGCGACACGTCTGCCGCCGTGCAGAACTGGCGATTCCAGGTGAACCGGATGTCGTTCGACACGGGCGTACGTGCGAAATTCGACACGGGTCCCGTCAAGCACACGCTGGCGCTGCAAGGCAATTTTTACTCGGACCGCATTGCCAATGCGAACGTTTCGGGCACGGCCGTCCAGTCGAACATCTACAACCCGGTTGTGCGCCCGGAGCAGTCGATCGCACCGCCAAAGTACGTGCCCAAGGTTTCCGATTCCACGCTGTCCGGCGTCGCGCTCGTTGACACCCTTAGCGCTCTGGACGACCGCGTAGCGCTGACCCTTGGTCTGCGTTACCAGCAAGTCGAATCGAACAACTACAACACGGCGACCGGTGCAAAGTCATCGTCCTACGATGAAAACGCTGTCACGCCGCTGGCGGGCATCGTCTTCAAGCCGTGGCGCAACGTATCGTTCTACGCCAATTACGTCGAAGGGCTGAGCAAGGGCGATATCGCGCCGGCCACCGCTTCCAATGCCGGCCAGGTCTTCTCCCCGTACAAGACGAAGCAACAGGAAGTGGGCGTCAAGGTCGACTCCGGTTCGCTCATGGCAACGCTTGCGGCGTTCCGCATGACCAAGCCGAGCGGCCAGCTATTCGGAACCGTCTACGCCGTTGACAGCGAGCAGCGCAACCAGGGATTGGAGTTGACCGTTTCCGGGGAAGTTGTCCGTCGCGTTCGCCTGCTTGGCGGCGTGACCTGGATCGACGGCAAGCTGACCAAGACCAATAGTGCAGCGACCCAAGGCAATCGACCGGTCGGTGTGCCGGGTTTGATGGCCAATCTCGGCGCGGAATGGGATCTGCCGTGGCTTCAAGGGCTGACGTTGACCAGTTCCGTGAACTATACGGGTCGCGTTTACGTCAACCAGGCCAACAGCCAGGCCGTGCCATCGTGGACGACATTCGATTTCGGGGCCCGCTATCGGACCAAGGTGGCCGGCAAAGCCACCACATTCCGCGCCACGGTCATCAACGCCTTCGACAAGAACTATTGGGGAGGCGTCGCGTCTTACAGCGCCATCTCGCAGGGCGCTCCCCGGACGTTCCTCGGCTCGGTGACGGTTGATTTTTGATGCGGGACCCATGTCGATGAGCTATCGCTCGGTCTTGTCCTGGATCGTCGCTGCGATGGCAATCGTCATGGGTATGCAGGTCAGTGCGGCTGCGGACCCCATGCGCGGGGCCGCGGCCGAGTTGCACCAGTACGCAATAGCGCCCGGCCCGCTCGACAAAGTACTCATCCAATTTGCGACGCAATCGAAGATCGATCTGGTCTTTGAGGCCGAGGCTTTGCGTAGAACGCACAGCGCGGGGTTGGCGGGGCGATACAGCGTTCTGGACGGCATCCGCAAGTTGCTGGAGGGCAGTGACTATGATGTCGTCGATTTGCGGGACGGCGGCTATGTCATACGCCGAAAAGGCAGTGCCAGCGAGCGGGCGGATTCCCTTCAAACCTTGCCAACGGTGACGGTCGTAGCTCGCGGTGCCCGTCAGCAAGTGCAGGACCCGAGCGGGTCCGCGAACCTGGGGCTTATCGGCGATGTGGGGGGCATGGATGCCCCGGTCAGTACAAGCGTCTTCGACGCGAGAGCAATCAAGGATCTTCAGGCCCAGAGCGTTGCCGATGTCGTCGAAAATGACGCCTCCGTGCGTTCCGTCAGCAAGCCAGGCGGCATACTCGATGCTTTCACGATTCGAGGGTTTCCGTACAGCAATGGAAACTTTGGAGAGATCGCGTTCGATGGCGTCTACGGGATCGCTTCAAATTATCGTGTGGCCACCGGGTATGTCGAGCGAATCGAGATAATCAAGGGCCCGACGACGCTCCTGTATGGCATGTCGCCCGGCGGCAGCATTGGAGGGGCGATCAACATCGTGCCAAAGCGCGCGGCGGATACCGATGTCACGGAAATCGGCGCGGACTACGGCTCCGTTTCCCAGCTTGGGACGTCAATCGATGTGAGCAGGCGGTTTGGTAGCGACCGAGCCTTCGGGGTGAGATTCAACGGCGGATATCGAGCCGGGGACACTGGCCTGGATAACCAGCATCGCAACGCAGGGTCTGGCGCGCTGGCGCTGGATTATCGTGGGAATGGCCTGAAGGCGAGTCTCGACGTCATCGGTCAGCACGAGACGATATCCGCACCGTTCCGGCTTGTGCATATCGTGCCGGGAATTTCCGTCCCGGCTGCCCCGGACGGCCATCGGAATATTTCCCAGTCCTGGGAGTCCTCAAGAATCAATGATGGGTCGGTTCTCGCGCGCGTCAGCTACGACGTGAACGAGCGTGTCCAGCTTTTTGCGCACGTTGGCGGTGGCCGGACGCGCGTCGCGCGCGTATTCGCCATTACACCCACGCTCATTAACGAAGCGGGCGATGTTTCGGTATTCGACACGAACTATCGGTTCGAAGTCGCGCGATCGAGTGCGGAAGCAGGGGGGCGATGGAATTTTGGAACCGGACCCTTGACTCATCGGATGGCGCTTTCCTTGAGCGGATATCGAGACCAGCTCAATCGCGGCTTGGTGAATTCCTCGATAACGTCAATCACGAATCTCTACGATCCGCTTCCGTTACCGTTTCAAGCCATTCCCGATCCCGCCAGCGTTCCGAAGGTTTCTTCGACATACCTGACCGGGCTATCGTTGGTCGACACCGTCGCAATGCTCGATGAAGCGTTGCAGGTCACAGCGGGCTTTCGTTATCAGAGGATCAGATCCGATAACTTCGATTCCGATGGCGCCGCCGTTACCGGCCACTACGATAAAGGCGCGGTTTCTCCGCTGCTTGGTATCGTCATCAGGCCCACTCCATCGTTGTCGTTCTACGCGAATCGCATCGAAGGTCTCAGCAAGGGGGATACAGCACCGACGAATGCCACGAATGCCGGGGAGGTGCTTGCCCCATACCGTTCCACCCAGTATGAGGCCGGTGTGAGATTCGCACGGCAAGACTTCTTCGCCAGCTTCAGCGCCTTCCAGCTCAGTAAAGTCAGTGGTGTTATGTCGGGCGCCCACTTTGGTGCCGACGGCGAGCAACGCAATCGCGGACTGGAACTGGCGATACGCGACGAAATACTTCCGGGATTGCGTCTCAACGCCAGTGCCATGTGGCTCGATGCCAAGATATCTGGAAGCCCAAACCTGTCCGGGAAGACGCCCATTGGTGTTCCCTCCTGGCAAGCCAATCTGGGTGCCGAAGTGGATGTGCCTCGGATTTCGGGGCTGACATTCACCTCGTACCTGACATATAACGGCCCGCAATACGTGGATGCGGTTAACACCCAGAGCGTGCCGTCCTGGACCCGTCTGGACCTGGGCATGAGATATCGCATCGATCGCGGCCAATATCCGATGACATTCCGCCTGGCGATTCGAAACGTCATGAACCGACGTGGATGGGCTGCGGTGGACGCATACGGCGGCCTGGCTCAAGCAGATCCGCGCACGATATTGGCGTCGATTTCAATTGGGTTTTGACAAGAAGCGTTGCCGATAAAGGGCGGATCGTTTTGCAAGACTGCTCCACTGCCAGGAAGCGGCTCCGGGAAGTCAGTCTTGCCACGCAAATCTTTTACATGTCGAACTGGGCCGATAACCAAACCGTTCGCGGACGGCCCGGCCAGGCGCCATTAATACTGGGGTCACCGGCTGCCCAATAGCGCTTGTCGGTCAGGTTCTGAACGGTGAGAGCGAACGTCGTGCGATAGCTGGCGAGTTTCGTGGTGTAACGCGCGCCCGCATCGAATCGCGTGTATCCAGCCATCCAGCTTGAGTTTTGCGCGTTCAGCGCGCGGCGGCCCACGTAGTAGACGCCTCCATTCACGCTCAGCCCAGGCAGGGCGGCCACTCGATAATCGAGATAGGTGCTGGCCTGAAAGTTCGGTACATCCGCGATGCGCTTTCCAGCGACGGACGGATCACCAGGGTTGTCGGCCTCCGTGTGCAGGAATGCCAGGCCGCTCACAATCGAGAGCGCACTGCCAATTCTGCCGTTCGCCGTCAGCTCCACGCCCTGGTGCCGCTGAACGCCGCCTTGTACCGTGAAGTGGTCAGCGTTGACGTATTGCAGGGTTTTCTCAAGGCGAAAGATCGCTCCGGTCAGCAGAAGGTTGTCGGTAACGCGCGATTTGACGCCGAACTCGTACTGTTTCGTCTTGAGCGGCGCCAGATTCTCGCCGGCATTATTCGTGTCATAACCTGCCGGGCCCGGTTGTTCGAAGCCTTCCGCGTAGCTGACATAGGTCGATACGCTAGGCATCGGCTTGAACGTTAGCGCGAACGATGGCGCATTGACACTCGCTTCTTGCGTGGTGTTATTACCGGATGCCGGGAAACTGTCGTTCTTGTAGCGGATGTGGCGCAGGCCGAGCAACACGTCCCACTTCGGCGTGAGCGAAATAACGTCGCTCACGAAGACGCTAGGCTGGTAGTTCTTGGAAGTATTGTGTTTCGGAAACGTGAGATTGCTTGGCGCCGGTGAGTAGATTGGCTGGTAGATATTTCCCACCGTCGTGTCCAGGACCGTGAAGCCCGACTCGACCGCCTGAAAGTGGCGCGTCGAGAAACCCGCGACCAGTTGGTGTCCAATCGGTCCGGTCTTGAACTTGCCTGTGACATAGGTATCCGTCGACAGAACCCGGAAGTTCTGGTCGGGATTCAGGTAGATGTCTCCTGAAAGGATGTCGCCGTTTCGCGCAACGTTATAGATATCCGGGAAGGCGGCTACACGCGCGTTATAGGATTGCGCGACGCGGCTGGTGACTTTCCAGTTATCGTTGAACCGGTAGTTGAAGTCCGCGCCGATGTTGTAGGTCTTTGTCTCGTATTGCAGCCAGGGCTGGCCAAGCAGAATGCGAGGATTGACCGGCGACGGCAGTGTGCCGTCGGGGTACGGACCAATCGCGGGCTGGGCGGCGATTTTCCGGTTCTGGTAGTCGAAATTCAGTTGCAACAGCGCCTGAGGCGTGATGGCCCAGTCGAACGCGCCCGCGACAAAGGTCCGCGATGTGTCGCCGTTGTGCCCGAAATTGCCGAGCTTCTCGCCAGCGACATTGAATCGGTAGCCGAAGCGACCGTCGCCTAGCGGGCCGCCGATGTCGGCGCTCGCATAGTAGCCGTCGTGGTCACGAATTCCCGTTTTGATGCTGGCAAACCGGTCGCGCGTCGGACGCTTGATAACGTAATTGATGGTGCCGCCCGGCGAGTTGATGCCGTAGAGGAATCCGGAAGGCCCCTTCAGGACATCGATTTGTTCGATGTTTTCGAGCGGAATCTCGTAATAGGGGGCGACAGACATGCCGTCGCGCCGGATGGTGTTGGTCCAGTCCACGAAGAAGCCGCGAATCCGCACGGTCTCATAGGCGCCGGCCTGGGTTGCATCCTGAATCGATGGGTCGTTCTTGAGGACGTCCATCAACGTTCGTGCGTCCTGGCTGTTCATTAATTCCGAGTTGTAGGACTGAACGGAGAACGGAACCTCTTCTGGCTGACGCTCACCGAGGGCGCCCATGTTGATACCGGAACTGGCGAACAGGGACGGACGAATGCCCTGTACTTGAACGGTCGGGAGCGTCGTTTCCGGGCTTTTCGGGGTGGAGGCCGGTGCGGCGGCCGGTTCTGGCGCGCTAATGGCGTACGATTGCCCGCCCATATTGCGTGCGGTCATGCCACTACCAACCAGAAGTTTGTCCAGCGCGTCCGATACCGAGAGCTTGCCGTTGACCGCCGGTGCCTGGTGTTGCTTCGCCGAATCCGTGGCAAAGACGATTTGCGCGCCCGATTGACGACCCAATGCGCGGAGTGCCTGATCCAGCGGCTGCGCAGGAATATTGACGTCGTAGGTCTGGCCTTGCGCGAATGCATATGTCGAGATGACCGCAACGGACGCGGCGGCCACGAGTCTCGGAGCGCATGAGCCAAGCCTGGCTCCCCGGGCGCTGAAAATACCTGGAATCACGATTTCCCCTGAATTGCATGTTCTGGAAGCTCCCGACTTGGGTAGCTCAGGGGTTGGCGTTTGTCGCCAAGGATGTGTTGATGTCGGCTACAAAAAAATCCTGCTATCGCTTCGAGATGGTGACCGTCCCATCGGGGAGTCGCACGACAGCAACGGGGAGGATGGTCGGCAACGTGTCGATAAAGGATTCAAGTCTGCTGATGTCGAAGTCGCCAGACAGTCGCAATGTGCCAATACCTTCGTCGCGCATCCGTATTGGGGCGGTTCGATAGCGTTGAAGTTCGGCTACCAATTGCTGCAACGGTGTACCGTCCAAAACCAGCCGGCCATCGGCCCACGCCGTATGGTCTGGGTGCGTGGCGCGTTCGGACATGGTGCCGTCCGCCGTTACCTTGATGGCGCGGCCTTGCAGTAGAGCCATCGCTTGCGGAGCGCTGGTGGTCGATACGGCAACCTCCCCATCCAGTACGGCAACATCGACCGTGCGAGTAGGGTCATCTGGGCGGCGTCGGACGTTGAATACCGTACCGATGTCCAGGATGGTTGTATTTCCGGCTTCCACGATGAACTTGCGCCATCCGTGAGACACGGTAAAGCGGGCCTCTCCCTGTTCCAGGACGATGCGCTGGCTGCGCAAGTGGTTTTCGACCACCGCGATCGAGTTGGTATTGAGCTGGATGGTCGAGCCATCGCGGAGGGTCCAGGTTGTTCTTTCGCCGATGCGGGTGGCAATCTGAGACGACTGCCACGCCGGATCGACGGCCCACAACGTGGCAATCAACGCGCTGACAGCCGCGACCGTGGCTCCCGCGGCACGCTTGCGTCGGCGCTGACCTTCGACACGCGCCTGTTTGAGCAATGCATCCTTGCTCGGGTAATGCCCGATGAGCGCGTCCTTGAACGAAGCCAATGGGTCGCCCGATGTCACGGTCTGCCTGGGCAACTTGGGCGGGTCAGCACGTCTTTTCATCGGCAAAGTGCGTTGGCGTGGTAGCGGAAGGCGCGGAGGATACCTCACGCCCCTGCGGTTGCCCATCGATGGATGGACCATTTGCCGTGCCGAAATCCAGCACGGGGCGCAGGGTGGACATTGCGCGCATGACATGGCGCGCGACCATGTTTCTTGAGATACCTAATGCCTCGGCGATCTCCGCTTGCGGCATGTCATGAAGCCGATGCAGCAAAAAGACCTGTTGGCATCGAGGCGGCAAATCGTCGATGGCACGGCGTATGAGTTCGAACTGCTGACGCCAAAGGAGCTGTTCCTGGGGGCCGATCGTGTGGATGGCGTCGGCGTACTGCGCTTCAGCTTCTGAGACGATACTGGCGTGCCTTGCTTCCGCGCGTTGACGGTCAATGGCGCGATAGAGCGAGGCGCGCCTGAGTAGCGCCAATGGCTGCCTTACCGTCGTGCGGCTTGGGCGCTCCAGTAGTTGCAGGCACAGGTCATGCACAACGTCCCGCGCGAAGGAACGTCCCGAGAAACGCCGGCGCACATGATCGACTAGGTCCTCATAGTGTCGGACCAGCGTCGCCAGCAAGGTCTGGTTCTCAGGCAGTGGATTCACGAGCGCGTGGAAGAGTGCAGGGCAACGGTCGGGAAGTTCGGCGTTGCGCCCGACGAGTTGCCGATAAGACCGGTGCGCGGAGATGCCGCCACGTGGAAAGTGGCGGCGTCAGAGACGGTGTGCTGGCCTATAACGGCCAGCCATTGCCGCGAATCAATGCGGTTGTGACGAGCCCCACTTGGTCGGCACCTGGGTGGCCGAACCACGCGAGACATTGATGGTGGCAGTGGTGCGATGGCGCATGGCCTCGTAGGCAACCCCGTTGAACTTGCCCGGGGTCTTCTCCAGACGCACGACATGAAGGATGTACTGACCCCGCCAAGGGAAGTCAAAGTGCACCTTGCCTTCCTTGTCGGTCGTTGCTTCCCGCGTCCACGCATTGGGCGCGATGATCCGGACATCGGTCGCGGCCAGCGGGGCACCGCGGAAGACGACGCGGAACTCGCCAGCGGTAGCGGTAGGCAGGATGTCGAGGGTCATGGCCTCCGCATCGCTTGCGGGCACGCCGTCCACCAGGCGGGCGTAGAACATGGGCTTGACGATGCCGATACCGGCGCGCGTCCAGTCCTTTACCTCGTAGGCGCCTTCCGTTGCCACAATTGACGTGCCGCGCGGCGGTCGTGCGAACGCAAAGCCGCCCGCCTCGCGCGTTGCCTGCACCGCGCTCGACTGACCGGAGCTGGTCACGGTACGAATTTCGGGCGCCGGCATTTCATCGAGGCGGCCAGGGGAGCGTTCGCGCAGCATCTCTTCGTACTCGCCGAAGTAGAGATGTCCGCCGGCCTTGTCCTGTTCAAGCCAAAGGTAGTGGGCTTGCGCAGCGGACGGGGCAAGGATGGCCAGCGTCAGGGCCAGTCCGGAAAGTAGTGAATGGCGAATCATGATGTCCTCACTGGAAACGGTAGCGCGCCGTCAGCATTGCGCTTCGCTTGTCGCCAGGCAGCGCACCGGAGAAGGTCGGCGACGTGTAGTACGTCTTGTCGGTCAGGTTGCGCAGGTTCAGCGTGACGTCGAACTTCTTCTGGCGGTAATAGATCGCGGCATCGAGCACGACGTATGACGGCACCTGATACAGGTTCAGCGAATCCGCATAGCTGTCGCCCTTGTAGGTCAGGCCCAGCCCCACGCCCCAGCCATGCAGCGCCTGTTGCTGGAAGTCATAGGTGGTCCACAGGCGGCCGCCGGTGCGCGCCACGCCGGCCGGGCGAGTACCGGCAATGCTGCGGTTGTTCACGCCCATGATCGCGTTCGAAGCCAGCGCGTTCGATTCCACTTCCACGTTCTGCAGGACGAAGTTGGCCAGGATGGTCCAGCCAGGCATCGGCAAGGCGGACAGTTCCAGTTCCACGCCGCGGCTCTTGTCGCGGCCATCGGGCGTCGGGCTCAACGCGCCCGGCAGCGTGATGTAGTAGTTCTTGCGCGTGGTTTCGAACAGCGACACGTTCGTGTTCAGCTTGCCTTCCAGGAACTCGGCCTTGACGCCGATTTCCTTCTGCAGGGCTTTTTCCGGCTCAGTGGACAGCGCGGCCGGTTCGGTCGACACGTTGATGAACTTGCTGGTCGATACACCGGCGTAGAACGACAGTGCGCGCGTGGGTTGCCAGACACCGCCCAGCGAACCGGAGGTCAGGTTCTGTGTATCGCCGATCGAACGGAAGGCGGTGCCTTGCGTGCCGACGTCGCTGAACTTCACGTTGTCGTTACGCACTGCGCCGCGCAGCTTGAAGTGTTCGCCAAAGGCCAGCTGGTCCTGCAGGTAGACGCCAACGTCCTCCTGCTTGAGCACGCGATTGAAACCTTGGGCGGGCACCGCGGGAATGCCAGCCAGCGTCGTTTCGGGAACGACCGGTGCATTGATGTTGAGGATGTTCGGCAGGTTGTAGCCCGTGCGAACCGTGTTGATGTGGGTATCCGAGTATTCCAGCCCGAACAGCACCGTGTGATCGACCGGGCCGGTGCGCGTTTTCCAGACCAGCTCGTTCTGGGCCAGGATGAAGTGGCCGTCATCGAGCTGCGTCCGCGCGGCACGGCCGGTCATCTGGTTCTGGGCGTTGCCGCCATTACCGCCCGCATTGCGGGTCATGTTGAGCGAGCGTTCGTCATAGATGAACGCCGTGCGCATGGTCAGCGACGGGTCAATGCGCCAGTCGTGGCTGACCGTGACGCGGTCGATCAGTTGGCGCGTGTCGTTGAACGGGCTGTAGTAGCGCGCATCGCGCGGCGCGCTGGCGATCTTGCCCTGGCTGTTGAAGACGATGCCATAGTTGTCCGGGACGATATTGATGTCGCGGTGGTCATAGTCGATGGTCAGCGTCTTGTTGGTGTCGTAGGCCCAGCTGAACGACGGGGAGACTTCGCGGATGTCGCGGCTCAGGCCACGGTAGCCGTCGCTCTTTTCGTAATCGGCGATCAGGCGCGCATTGACCTGCGAGCTGACGGGGCCGCCGACATCCACATAGGTGCCCCAGGTGCCGAAGCTGCCGCCGAAGGCGCCGATCTCGGCGCTGAACTTCGGCTGCGGCTGCTTGGTGACGATGTTCACCGTGCCGCCGGGCTGGCCTGATCCGTACAGCGCCGAGCCCGGGCCCTTGAGGACTTCGATACGGTCGACGTCGTACATCGTCCGGTAGTAGCCGTTCTGGCTCGGCCCGTCGATGTAGCCGTCGCGCAGGAAGCGCATGGCCAGGCCGCGGATCGTGTAGTTATTGGCAAAGCCATAGCCACCGGCCAGTTGCGGCTGAACGCCAGCCGAATTCTGCAGCGCGTAGTTCAGGTCGATGGCGCCTTGGTCGCGCAGCACATCTTCGGGAATGACGGTGATTGCGGCAGGAATATCGCGCAACGGGGTATCCGTCTTGGTGCCGGTGCTAACCGTCTCGTTGGGATTGCCAGGCAGCATCTTGCCGCCCGAGACGGTCACGGATGGCAGCGTCTGCTCGGAAGAATTGGACTGGGCCAGGACGGAGGCGGGCAGGCCGGCGATCAGGGCGGACGCCAGGGTGGCGATAACAGTGAGGCGTGGCGCGTGACCGCGGCGGGCAGAACGGGACATTGACGTAGGACGGTTGGAGTCGGAGGTTCGGATGCAACGGCGCGCGAAAACGCCGGGATTCTTGCTATCGACCCGCTGCAGAGCGCAGGTCAGCCAGGAGAAACCTAATGCGAATCATTTGCAGCAACAATCCGATTTGCGCCTTTCCCTGACGTTTGTCCCGTGGAAATTGGCTGTTTGTCAGGCGATGTTTGATGAACTTTTGCAACACAGGACATCTGTCCCGGTACACAAAAGCGCCGCTAACTTATCTTTTATGGCTGATTCTTTAGAGAAACTGCTTTCGTGATAAGTGAGAATCAGTTACATTTGGGCTCCCGTTCGGAGCCGTCGTGCACTGTGACAGGGGAGTCAACGTCCAGAGTTCGCGACCATGCCGACCAAACTCGCTTTCCTACTGATTGTTTTCCCGGCCTATCAGGCGTGGGACTTGTATCAGCTCTTCGCCATCGGTGCCGACTTTCATGTCATCACCGAAACGGTCGCGACCTTGGCGTTCGTCGCAATTCTTTTCGTCGTGATTCGAGAGCGGCGCCGTGCGGCAAAAGACTTTGCAAACCTCAAGGCTTCGGCCGAGGCCGCACAGCGTGCCGTGGCCGAAAGGGACGAGGTGTCGCAGCAGTCGACGCGGCATTTCCTTCAGTCCATGCAAGTGCAGTTCGAATCCTGGAAGCTGACACCCTCGGAAAAGGATGTCGCTCTGCTGCTCGTGAAGGGACTGTCGCTTGAGGAAATCGCCCAAGCGAGAAAATGCGGTGCCAAGACCGTTCGTCAGCACGCCGCCAACGTGTACGCGAAGGCAAATCTCAACGGCCGTCATCAACTGGCCGCTTACTTTCTTGAAGACCTGCTGGTCGTGCCGACCAGTCAGTTCGCCCACTGAATCCGGATTCGATACAAGGGTCTGCCGACCGATTACTTCGATTTGGATTGCGCAGCCCAATCGAGCGTGGCATCGAATAGGCGAAGTCCTTCGCGCGAGAGATTCGGGAACGTTTCGTTATCCAGAAAGAACATCACTCGGCGTGCCGGTGCGATGGACTCGTAGTCCATCGTGGCGCCTTTCTCGTAGGTGAAGACCGCCGCCTTGTCTGGCTGCCCATATAGCGTGGCAATGGTGCTGGCGCCAAGGCCCGGCTTACCCCAGCTCATGGGGCCCTGCTTCTGGTACACGTTCACGACCCCTGCGGGGAGTCCCCCGGCTGCCTGATGCGGGGCATTCACAAGCCAGACATAACGCTCCCGTGGTGCTTCCCCGAAGTCGGTGTCATGGCGTTTTCCTGTCATCGCCAAATCATCGAGATAATCGTTCTCCCAGGTCATGAGTGGAACTGGAAGCTGTCTCCAGCCGGCCTTCATCGCTTTCGCGGAGACGGTCGAGGAAAGGATGACGCAATCGACGTTGGCGACAACATCGGGGGAGACGTCCTGATCGTAGATCTTGACGTGATAACCGCGTGATTCCAGATGGGTCTTCACCATCTGGTCCACGGCGGCGCTGGGGCCGGAGACTTGCGTGACGAGCGCAATATTGCGTTCGGCGGCGCAGGCTGCCGCCGACCAGATCGCGCCTGCGGTGCAAATGGCCGCGACAGTCCAGCGATGTGTATGGAAGAGACCAGGCATGGGTCAGAACTCGAAGGTGGTGATCAGGGAGACCTGCCGCGCGTCGCCGACAGCGACGAAGTAACGATTGGCGCTCGACGGGTAGTACACGCGATTGAAGAGATTCTTCGCGTTCAGTTGGAACCGAACCTTCTGGCCGCTGATGCGCGTTTCGTACGTGGCAAATGCGTCAAAGAGGGTATATGCCGGCAGCGTGAAGCTGTTTGCCGAGTCACCGGGACGATTGCCAACATAGTGAACCATGCCGCCAAGTCGGAGCCGGTCGCCGCCAAATATCTGCCCGAAGTCGTAGACGGCCGATAGAGACGCCGTGTGCTGGGCCACGTTCCACAGGCGGTTTCCGGCATACAGCGGATCTTCGGTGGTCTTGGCATCGATATAGGCATAGCTCGCGATGACATTCCATCGGGTGCCAATTTGCCCGGACAGGTCCAGTTCCGCACCGCGTGAGCGGGCTTTGCCGGACGTGCGCCAGTCGGTCAGCTTCGTGACGTCGTTGAATTGAGAAACCAGGACGTTCTTCTTGTCGATGTTGAACAGCGCGAACGTGCCAGTCAGCCCGCCGACGAAGTCCACCTTCGTCCCCAGTTCCCAGGATTTTGCTTCTTCAGGCGCGATCGAGGAATCGATGACGACGCCGCTGCTAAGCGGTGCAATCGTGGAAGTTGGCTTGAGCGATTCCGTGTAGCTTGCATACACGGATAGTGCGGGTGTTGCCTTGTAAACGACGCCGGCGCGCGGCAGCCATTTGTTTCCCGAAATATCGGTGTTGGCGACGAATGGTCGCCCACGCCCGGCCATTTGGCTCCAACTCATAAAGCGAACGCCGCCCACGAGAATCCACTTGTCGGTCAAGTACAGGCTGTCCTGCAAGAAGACCGACGTATTGTGAAGCGAGTCGGTCTGGTCACTGTCGCTTGCCGAGACCGTGGTGGAAGGGCTTTCAAGGCCATACACCGGATTCAAATAGCTGAACTTGCTCGTCGTCGCCTGGCGAAGGAGGTCGGCTCGATAGATCAATCGATACTCGCTATCCATGCCAACCTGCAGGTTATTGCGCATGCCGCCCAGCTTGAAGTTGCCATCAACGTAGGCAATGCCGTAGCTGTCCGTGCTCAATGCACCGTGCGTTGCATCGTTGCTGCGCGTCAGCGTTCCATTGCTCGTGTTCACGCCATTCACGCGAAGCTGTCCCGCGTCATAGGTCTCGCGGTTGTAGCTGTAACCGAAGTGACCCTTCCAGTCGGCGTTGAATTGGTGATCCACCGACAGTTGCGCCAGATGTGACTCGCCGCTCATCTCGTTAAATGATTCGTCGAGTCGGCGTCGGCTGGGAATCGGCAGCGGTTCGTTCGTGCGAGGGTCCAATGCCGTGCCACGGTCGAACGGATAGAGGAATTTCCGATATTCGTACGACAGCACGGCCTGCGTCTCCTTCCCATACCACGCCACCGACGGCGCGATCAGCGTTTCACGATGGATGCCGAAATTGCGCCAGTACTGCTCGTCGGTGTAGTCGGCCACAAGCCGGTAGGCGAGTGGCGTGTTGCCAATGGCGCCGGTCGTGTCGAGGGTGCCACCGGCGCCGTTCTTGCCGTGACCATAGGTGGAGCCTCGGAGGGACAGCTCGGTATGGCGCTTCAGCTCCGGAACCTTGCTGACGATATTGACCACGCCGCCGGGGTCCATGATCCCGTACAGCAGCGACGCCGGCCCCTTTACCACTTCCACGCTTTCCGCTGCCGCGTTGAAGCCGCGACCTTGCACGAGGGGCATGCCGTTATGCATGATCGAGCCGTCGCGATTACCACCGAAGCCGCGCTTCATGATGGTGTCCTGCGTGCCGGCCAGCGTATTGCCCTGAGTGATGCCGCTGACGTTTCCCAGGGCATCGTCGAGATTGCGGGGACGCTGGTCCTGCAGCACCTGTGCCGGAACAATATTGACGACCTGGGGCGTATCCTGAAGCGGCAAATCCGAGCGGAGCGTGGAGGGGCTCGGTTGCGGACGATAAGTCTCGGTAGGGCCCGCGGCGCTTACGGTCACCTGGGGAAGAGTCGGTCCGCTGGAAGATTCGTGCGACGCTTGACCTGCCGGCTCCCTGCGTACAAGAAGATAGCTCCCGTTGTCCTGGGTTGCACCGAGGCCGGTGCCCTCCAGAAGTTTGTCCAGACCACTTTGAACCGTGTATTGGCCGCGCAGGCCATTGGTAGTCAGATTCGCCGTTTGTTCGGGAGTAAAGGCCAGCAAAATGCCAGATTCGCGGCCGAACCGGTTCAACGCCGTCTGCAGGGCGCCGGCTGGAATGTCATACGAGCGGGAAACCGGCGTGACATGCGGCGGGGTTCCCTGCGCGAAGCCTGGGGCGACGTGGGTGAACACCGAGCCAAGGAGCGCGGTTGCAAGAACGGTGCGCGGGAATAGTTTCGTCGTGCGAGAAGAGCGGCTTTGAACGGGCATACGTGGAATCTGACAGCGTGACGTGAGAGGAGGTCTCACTAGCTATGTCACGCGAGAATCCAAAACAGACCACCCTTCTTGAAAAGTTCTTGCCCAGCGGGCTAAGCTGACCTGCCCACGACGGGCAGCGACCGTTGGCGGCGGTGCTTGGCGCGGCCGGTTGCCGGTCTCCCTTCAGTTCATCATCGATCCGCGCAACTCGAACATATTCCGACCATAGCCAGGTCGACATTGGCAGCCCTGAGTCCGTGCGCACTGAAGTGTTTCAGCAGAGTCCGCTCGAAATCCTCATCGAAAACCTCATCGATTGAGCCGCACCTTACGCAGTACAAGTGTCGATGGGATGACTGGTTTGCCAGTTCGTAGAACGTTTGAATCCGATTTTTCTTTTCCTGCACCAAAACACGTGACAGCACGCCGAAGCTCGCAAGCTCATATATCGCGTTCTTCAGGGTGGATATTCCGGGCAGCTCGCCGTTTTCCAGCATGGCAGCGCAAAGCTGCTCGGCGCTCAAATGTCGCTGCGAACTTCGCTGCAGCGCATTAAGAACGGCTACCTTGGCGGGAGTTACCGCAATCCAATTGTTTTCCAGCAATCTGGTCGACGACAGGGACGCTTCGCTGGACATCGGGTTAATCGTGGCTCCCATATGTTCGAGCGGGATTTCTCAATCCCAATAATGGACATCGGTAAAAATGCCAAATCTCGACCGTTGGCGATGATATTGGCGGCAGTCCAGAGTAGGGTAGCCAGAGAAAGGCGCACAAGATGCATTCGACTGGTTTGGGACATTTGTACCGGTGCCTGTGTACCTTTGTACCGCGACATGGGCGACACATGACGCCGCATGCTGGGGGTCGGCGTATCGTTCGGCAACTGGCGAGCGCGGGCGCGCTTCGAGATCAGTCCGCTTTACGCGGTTAGGGGATGACAATTTTCCCACGTTTACAGCCATGCCCGGAGCCAAAACCAGGTAAATGGCTTGGTGAGCGATTTTCCTGCTTGCGACGCTTCCGGGATTCTGGCTGATACAGGGCTGGTTTGATATCGGCTATTGTCGGTGTGACTTCAGGCAGCGCGGGAAATCAACATAAGGTATGGCGAGACGAAAATACTCGTCTTACGCGCCATACCATTTTTTCGGAAGATAAAATTCCCTTCGCCTGATTATGCGGGCTTAGGATTGATCGTTCTAATTTATGGGAGATACGGCCGTCCCCGGTCTACTGCATGCACTTTTCCTGATAGACCTTCTGCAGCTGGCGGCGTGTCCGGTCGCGTTCGACCGTGGAGATTTCGTTGCCCTGGCTATTTTCGACCGGCGAGTTCGACGGCCGATAACTGCGGCGCGGGGTCTCGCCGATCTCCAGAGCCAGCTTGTCGCATTGCTCCTCCAGAGAGGGAGGTTGTGCGGGGGTGGGCTGGAACCGGATCGAGCCCTGGCGCACCGCATCGGAAATCGCGTCGTTGATGGCGGCGTCGGCCGCGGACGGCTGCGGCGTCTGCGCGTGCCCGTGGAACATGGGCGTCAGGCCGGCAAGCAACAGGGTGGTCACTGCAAGTTGGCAGACAGGACGGCGCAGCAGCATGACGATCTCCAAAGCGTACTGGCATGCCCGCCGCGGCGCGGCGGGTGGCGGGTCGCAATCACCTGCCGGGTAGGTGAACGATGGTAGTCCCGTTCGAGCGCGGGCGTCCATCGTCGTTGCGGGTGTCTCAGACCGGCGCGCGCAACGCCAGGTTGAGCTGATCGACGGCCTCGGCCCAGTCGGCATCCTCGATGATTTCGTCGCGCAGCAGGGTGGCCTGGGCCGGCGTCCAGAACGGCGCTTCCCAAAGCTCCTTGTCCTGGGGCAGCGGGGAATGGCTGGCGATGAAGGCCCGGATGCCGGCCTCGTCCGACGGCAGGCCGAGCTGTGCGAACAGGTCCGAAAACGGGTGGAATGGCGTGTCCATGCGAAGTCCCTCGGCTATCGGCGGATGGCTGGCGGCAGCCCGCCGTGTGGCGGGCCGGGCGTGGCTGGTGCAGGTTTCAGCTTAGGCCAGGATTGCCGCGCCTGCATTCGGCCGGCCTCAATCAGCCGCCGACAATCTGCTTGGAGAATGTCGCACGTTCCATTTCCACCACGTTCGCGGTCACCTGCACGGTCTGCCCCGGCGCACCGGGACGCACCATTTCCGAAATCGCATTCACTACCAGTTCGCCCAGCTGCTTGCGCACGGCCTGGTCGCGGCCGTCCAGTATCTGCAGCGTGGCATGCACGAAGGCACGGTCGGCCTGCTCGGTGCCCTGGCGGTACGTGGACAGCGTGACACAGCGCGACTTGATATCGGGTTCCTGGAACTGGCCGCTCGACAGCAATGCCGCATTGGCTTCGTCGAGCAGCTCCTCCTGCGAGCAGGTCAGGCGCGTGTTCTCGGTGAGTTCGATGACGAGGTGGGGCATTTGATCAGTTCCGATCGAGGGATTGGGAACCTGAATCGTACGGCAATCCCGACTGTCATGTCGACGTGACACGCGCTAAGCTTGCCGGCATGGACCATTTCTCGCTTGAACTGTTCTGGCGCCTGCTTGGCGGGCTTGCCGCGGGTGCCGTCATCGGCCTGGACCGCAACCTGCACGGCAAGGCGGCCGGCATGCGCACGCTCGGTCTGGTGTCACTGGGCGCCGCCACGGCAGTCTGCCTGGTGACGCTGGACAGCCACCCGGCCGATGCGATGTCGCGCGTGCTGCAGGGGCTGCTGACCGGCGTGGGCTTTCTGGGGGTGGGGGTGATCGCCCGGCATGGCGTGCATGATCGCCCGCAAGGCTTGACCACGGCGGCTGGCATCTGGCTGGCGGCCATACTGGGGGCCGCCTCGGGCGCCGGTTATTACGCGATCGTGGTGACCGCGCTGGTGCTTGGCATGCTGCTGCTGAGGCTGGGTGGCCGCCTGGAAAACGCTCTGCATGCGCGCTTCGATGGCAGGCTGACGAAGAGCCCGCCGTACCGCCAGGACGACGGTTCCGACGATGGCGAGAAAGGGTAACGACCGGCAGGGAGGCGACCGGCCGCCGCGTTGACTGGCAGGCGGCCGTGGCTGCTTCAGGCCGCGACGCCGAGCGCGGTTTCGATCTTGCGGATATGGTGCTGCAACTGCGGCCGCACCTTTTCCAGCAGATGCGCGGGCGGCACCAGTGCGTTCGGCCCGCTGCAGCTCAACGTCATCGGCGGCAGCGATGACCCTGGGCGAAATGCGAGCGCAATCGAATTGATGTCGGGCAGCCATTCGCCAAACGACGTCGTGCAGCCCAACCGGCGCTGCTCGTCGCGGCAGTTCGACAGGATGCCTTCGGCCTGCGCGGCGCTGACCTTGTCGTCGGCGCGGAAGGCTGTCAGCGCCTGGCGCTGCTCGGCTGGCGACAGGGCCAGCAGATAAGCACGGCCCGCGGCGGTGGTCAGGCCCGACACGCGGCTGCCCACGGGCACACGCAGCGTCAGGTAGCTCTCGGACTGGCAGTTCTCGTAGATCAGCATGCGGCCGCGATCGCGCACGATCAGCGATGCCACGCCTTGCGACAATTCGGCCAGTTCCTGCATGAACGGTTTGGCCACGGACAGTACGTCCACGCCTTGCTGTCCGGCCGGTGCCAGTGCCAGCGCCGAGCTGCCCAGGCGATAGCGCACGGGGTCCGTCAGGGCCTGCAGGTAGCCGAGTTCAGTCAGCGTGTGCGTCAGGCGCGAGATGGTCGATTTCGGCAGACCGCAGCGCTGCGCCAGTTCCGCGTTGCCCAGTTCGGCATCGAACGCGCGGAAGCAGGCCAGCACGTCGAGTCCACGCGCCAGCGCGGTGACGAAATGGCGGTCTTCCTTGCGGTTGTCTTTTCTTGCGGGCGACGTGCCGGCTTCCGGCGCGTCCGCGAGGTCGATCAGGGTATCTTCCATGAGGCTGCTCATACGTTGCCGGCCGCCAGCTGCTCGCGCAGCCGGGCCTTGAGGATCTTGCCCGACGGCGCGGCGGGCAGCTGCGCCACCGTGCGGATTTCGGCGGGAATCTTGTAGGGGGACAGGCGCTCACGCAGGAAGGCGCGCAACGCCGCTTCGTCCAGCGTCATGCCGCCGCGAATCTCGACAAACGCAATCACTTCCTCGTTGCCTTCCACCGTGCGCCCCACGACGGCCGACTGCAGCACGGCCGGGAACGCATTGATCGATTGTTCGACTTCCTCGGGATACACGTTGAAGCCCGAGTGGATGATGATTTCCTTGGACCGGCCGACGATCGACACCGCGCCATCGTCGTCGATGCGCGCTAGGTCGCCGGTATGCAGCCAGCCGTCGCTGTCGATGGTCTGTGCGGTCAGGTCGGGACGCCGGTAGTAGCCCTTCATCACGTTGGGTCCGCGCACCAGCAGCTCGCCGCTGCCGTCGGGCAGGAGCTCGCCCAGGCGGATTTCGACGTCGGGTACCGCGGGACCAACCGAGCAGTCGCTGCGCGGGTTTTCCACGCGCGTCTGACACACCGTTGGCGAAGTCTCGGTCATGCCGTAACCATTGTTCAGCACGATGCCGAAGGCGTCCTCGAAAGCGGCCTTCAGCGATACCGTCAGCGGCGCACCGCCAGACTGGGCGATGCGCAGCGACGGCGTGCGCAGCGACTGGCCGTTGGCGCGGCCCCATTCGATCACCTTGGCGTACATGGCCGGCACGCCGTGCAGCACGGTCAACTGGTCGTCGATCAGTGCGCGCACGAGTTTCTCGGGCCGGAAGCGCGGCTCGTAGTAGACCGTTGCGCCGTTGGACACCGGGCCGACCAGCAGCACCGACAGGCCATACACATGCGAGATTGGCAATACACCGTAGATGCGGTCACCGGGCTGCACCCGCGACTGCATGCGGTTGGAATGACCGATAAACATCAGGTTGGCGTGGGTCAGCATCACGGCCTTCGACGCGCCAGTGGTGCCCGTGGTGTAGATCATCGCCGCTACCTGCTGGCGCGGGTCGGCTTCCACGGGCTCGGGCGTCACGCTGTCATCGACGGCGCTGACCAGCAGCTTGCCCACGTGCGTCCACTCGGCCCATTGCGCGCCACGCGCCAGACCGTGCTCGCGCGCTTCGGGGAAATCGTTGTCCAGATACAGCGTCACGCGCGCACCGGCGTGTTCGACGATGTTGGCGATCTCACGTTGCGAGAGCCGCGCGTTGACGGGCACCGACCAGGCATCGAGCGCGCTCAATGCGAGCAGGACCACCGCGCAGCCCACGCTGTTTTCCGTCACCAGCACCACGCGGTCGCCGCCACGCACGCCGAGGTTCGACAGCGTGTCCGCCGTCTCGCGCACGGCGATGTCGAGTTCGGCGTAGCGCAGCGCGCGGTGCGCATCCACGATCGCGACGCGGTCGGGCGCGCTGGCCACCCAGGGCGCCATCGTCTGATGCAGGCGATCGAACGCCGGCTCGAAAGGTGGCGGTGAAGCAGGGGAGGAAGCCGTGGATGCGGGCGAGGCGGGTGCGGGCCCAGAACGGGCCGCGGGTACGGCGGTACTGCGCATGATGTCTCCGGTAAGGCTGTCCGGCGTTGCGAGAGTCGCCGGTATTCGATGAAGTGGATCGTCCCATCGTTCTTCGACGAGTGTCAACCGCACGGCGGAACGAGAATTCTGCAATGCAGAATTCAATGAAAATCTCTGTGCGAATATCGGCGCCCTAATTCCGCGACGCCAGGCGGGGTTTGCGCCATTTGCGACATGTCTGCCAATGTCTTGTGCCGGAAACGTATCTCGTCGTACGTCCTTGAAGACAATGCAGATGAGAACGCTTATCATGTGCGCTGGATTTTTTTCGATGCAGACAGACATGAAGCAGGGCGTTCCGCTCGGATATCGCATGGCGATTGCCTCGCGTGCGATGGCCGCCATCCTGGGTGGTTATGCCGTGGCCGCACTGGCTACGGGATGCGTCTCGCTGGTGCTGGCGCAATGGACCGGCATGGCCCGGCCCGAGGCCGTGGTCACATCCACGCTGCTGTCGTTTCTCTGGTTCGCGCTGGCGGTGGTCTGGGTGTTTGCCGCCGATACCGCCTGGCGCGCGTGGATCGGCCTGATCGTGCCAGCCGCCGTGCTGGCGCTAGGCTGGCTTGCCCTGCGTGGTGCGTGATGAGTGAACTCAAAAAAGGGCAAGGGTTGCGCCAGTCGATGGCCTGGCTGCATACGTGGTCGGGCCTGCTGGTCTGCTGGGTGCTGTTCCTGGTGTTCTGCGGCGGTACCGCCAGCTACTACAGGGACGAGATCACGATCTGGATGAAGCCCGAGCTGCACGGCATGCTCGGCCAGAAAGTGCCCGCCGGAGACGCCGCGCAGCGCGCCTACGCCTATCTGCAACGCGAGGCGCCCGACGCCGAGCGCTGGTTCATCACAATGCCGGACGAGCGCAATCCGGCTATCTCGATGTTCTGGACCCGCAAGGCCACACCTGCCGATGCCGGCAAATCGCCGCGCGCCCGGCTGGAGATTCGCACGCTCGATGCCGCCACCGGCGAACCGGTGCCCGGTGCGCGCGATACCCGTGGCGGTGAATTCCTCTATCGCCTGCATTTCGATCTGCACTACATGCCCGCGATCTGGGCGCGCTGGATCATCGGCTTCTGCACGATGTTCATGCTGGTGGCCATCATCAGCGGCGTGATTACGCACCGGCGCATCTTTGCCGATTTCTTCACGTTCCGTGCGCGCAAGGGGCAACGGTCATGGCTGGACGCCCACAACGCCGTGGCCGTCCTGGCATTGCCGTTCCATTTGATGATTACCTACACGGGCCTGGTGACGCTGCTGTTCATGTATATGCCCTGGGGAATTCAGGCCGTGTACAAGGGCAACGAGCAGGCATTCAATGCCGAGGTGGCGGCGCGCGCGCCGCGCGTCAAGGCGTCGACGGAGGCCGCGCCGCTCGCGCCTATCGCACCAATGCTGGCGCAGGCCTCCTCGCACTGGGACGGCGCGGCGCCACGGCGCATCGTCGTGGACGCACCGAACAAGGCCAATGCCACGGTGTCGGTGACGCGCGAAGATGGCCGCAATATCCGCACGACGGCGCCCACCGTGGTTTTCGCGGGCGCCACCGGCGCGCTGCAGGCGAAGCTGGGCGATGAAGTCGCGCCTGCCAGCACCACCCGTTTCACAATGGTCGGACTCCATGTGGCCCACTTCGCGCCGGAGTTGCTGCGCGCGTTGTTCTTCGCGTCCGGCATCGCGGGCTGCCTGATGGTGGCGACGGGTGCATTGCTGTGGGCCGTGAAAACACGCCAGAGTCACGCGAAGCGTATCGCCGCAACCGGGCGCACGCCGTTTGGGCTGCGGCTCGTCGAGGCGCTGAACCTGGGCGTCATCGCGGGGCTGCCTATCGCCATCGCCGTGTACTTCTGGGCCAACCGCTTGGTGCCAGTCGATCTGGCGCAACGTCAGGCTACCGAGATTCAGGCATTCTTCGCGGCCTGGGCACTGGCGGCCGTGCTCGGGCAATGGCGCCCGACTCGCGCGATGTGGCGCGTGCAGCTATGGGCTGGTGCGGTGCTGTTTGCCGGCCTGCCGTTGCTCAACGCACTGACGACGTCGACCCATCTGGGCGTCACGCTGCTTCACGGCCCGGCCGTGGTGGCGGGCTTCGACCTGACCGTGCTGGCGCTTGGCATTGGCCTGGGTGCCGCCGCATGGATGCTGGGCCGCCGCAGCACGGTGACGCGCAAGGCGAGCGCACCGCGCGCGGTGTCGCAGGAGGTCGCGCAATGACCGATGGGATCGCAACGATTTCGGTCGGGGCTGCCTGCGTGGCGGGTCTGGGCTTTGCGATTGCGGGATTTGCATGGCTGGCGCAGGCGATGGATCGCCATCACGCCGACATGTTTGGCCGAGGCAGCGTCCCCGCACCGGCGCGCGTCACGCGCTTGCGCTGGCAGGGAACGATCGCGCTGGCGCTGGCATTGACGGCGTGCGTACTCGCTGAAGGCTGGGCGTTCGGCGTGGTGTATTGGGCAGGCGTGCTGACGGTCGGTGCAATGACAGTGGTCGGCGCGTTTTCGTGGGCGCCGCAAGCTGCGCCACGCCTGGCCAATGCCTCGATCGCAGTGGGCGTTGCCGCCGCGTTGGCATCGCCCTGGCTCATGCAGCCATAAGCAGGTCACGAGCATCGCCAGCAGAGCGATGCCGCTATTTACGGACACAGGTCATGTCTGTCCGCCGCGTCGGGAATCGCGGTGCTGGAGAAATCGTTTTCATTTTTGGGAGTGTCATCTTGTCTTTTGCCGTACCCCGCGCTCGCGCGCGCGCCTTACGTTCTTCTCGTACTAACCTTCGCCACATCGTCACGGCCCTGGCGGCGGCGGGCGTGCTGCCGTCGCTGGCGTTTGCCCAGGAAGCCGCCCCGCCTGCCGCGCAGGCATCGGCACAGCAAACGCTGCCGACCGTGACCGTCAAGGGCGAAGCATCGCCGGATCAGCTGCCCGCGCCCTATGCCGGCGGCCAGGTTGCGCGCGGCGGCCGTATCGGCGTGCTGGGCAACCAGGATTTCATGGATGTGCCGTTCAGCGTCACGTCGTACACGGCGGAACAGATCCAGAACCAGCAGGCACGCACTGTGGGTCAGGTGCTGGCCGATGACCCGGCGATTCGCGTGAGCTCGGGCTTTGGCAACTTCGCCGAGACGTTCGTGGTGCGCGGCTATCAGCTCGCTTCGGACGATCTGAGCTACAACGGCCTCTACGGCATCGCGCCGCGCCAGCTCGCGTCGACCGAAGGGCTGGAGCGCGTGGAAGTGTTCCGCGGCGCCAACGCGTTCCTGACCGGCGTGTCGGCCACCGGCAGCACCGTCGGCGGCTCGATCAACCTGGTGCCGAAGTACGCCACGGCTGCACCGATTACGCAGGGCACACTCGACTACACGAGCGACGGCCAGGCTGGCGGCCACATCGATGTGGGCCGTCGTTTCGGCGACAAGAAGCAGTTCGGCGTGCGCGTCAATGCGATGGCGCGCGGTGGCGATACGGCCATCGACAACGAAAGCCGTCAGCAGCGCCTGTTCACGCTGGGCATGGATTACCAGGGTGATAACTTCCGTGTGAACGCCGATTTCGGCTACCAGAAGCAGCGCATCTATCAGGGCCGCAGCACGGTCAACCTGTCGGGCACCGCATTGCCGGCCGTGCCCTCCGCCACGACGAACTTCGCGCAGCCGTGGACCAATTCCTCGCTGGAAGATATCTACGGCACCATCCGCGCGGAGTACGACATCACGAAGGACTGGACGGCATACGCTGCGTTCGGCGGTCACCACACCAATGAGTTCGGCAGCTACAGCGGCGCCACGGTAGGCAACAACGGCTTTGGCACCGCAACCCGCCTGACCGTGCCGTTCGAGCAGGACACGTATAGCGGCGAAGTGGGTGTGCGCGGCAAGTTCACGACCGGACCGGTCAAGCACACGGTCAATCTGAGCTGGTCGGGTCTGGAGCAGAAGAAGGCCACCGCCTTTGAGTTCTCCAGCAGCTTTGCGACCAATCTCTACAATGCACCGGTCGTGGCCTATCCGTCGGCACCGGCCACGGGCAATATGTCCGATCCGTTTGTCACGCAGCGGACCAACCTCAACGGCGTGTCCGTGTCTGACACGCTCGGCTTCCTGAACGACCGCGTGCTGCTGACCGCCGGCGTGCGTCAGCAGGTGATCAACGTACGCGGCTATGCCACCGCAACGGGCGCGCAGACGTCGACGTACAGCGATTCGGCAACGTCGCCGATGTTCGGCCTCGTCGTGAAGCCGCTGCAGAATCTCTCGGTGTACTACAACTACATCGAGGGCCTGGCGCAGGGTCCGACGGCAGGCAACACGGCCGTGAACCGTGGCGAAGTGTTCCCGCCGACCAAGTCGAAGCAGCACGAGGCAGGCGTGAAGTACGACGCCGGCTCGTTCGGCACGACGCTGGCCTTCTTCCAGATCGAGCAACCGATTGGTACCACGCAGTCGAACAACGTGTTCGGCCTGCAGGACCTGCGTAACCGCGGCGTGGAACTGAGCGTGTTCGGCGAGCCGCTGCGCGGCGTGCGCCTGCTGGGTGGTGTGTCGTATATCGACTCGCAGTACCAGAACACAGGCAATGCGGCGACCGAAGGCAAGAAGGGTGTGGGCGTGCCGAACTACAGCATGACGTTGAGCGGCGAGTATGACCTGCCGTTCCTGGCTGGCGCGACGGTGTCGGGCCGCTTCATCCAGACCGGCCGCCAGTATGCGAACACGACGAACACGATTGCGCTGCCGTCGTGGAACCGCTTCGACCTCGGTGCCCGCTACACCTTCAAGGCTTCGCAGATGCGCTACACGCTGCGTGCCGCTGTGGAGAACGTGTCAAACAAGGCCTACTGGGCGAGTGTCTCGACTTCGGCCAACACGCTGTACATCGGCAATCCGCGGACGTTCAAGTTGTCGATGACGGTCGACTATTGAGTCGGCTAGGGCATCGGCAGATGCTTCTGCTCCGCGCGTAGCCAGTCGCGCGGAGACTGGCCAACCCTGGCCAGGAACACACGCGACAGCGCCGACGGATTGGCATAGCCCAGTTCGTCGGCCAGCAACTTGAGCGGCGCGCCGCCGCGCAGCCTGGCCTGCGCCAGGCTCACGCGCCAGTCGGTCAGATAATCGGCCGGCGGCTGGCCCACGACGTCGCGGAACGCCGTGGCGAATGCGCTGCGCGACATGCCCGCGCATGCGGCCATCTTCTCCAGATTCCAGTTCTCCCCCGGCGCTTCGTGCATCGCCACTAGCGCCCTAGCCAGCCGTGGATCGGACAGGCCCGAGATCAGGCCGGGCTGCACGCCGACCCGGCCGGGATGATCGAGCATCCAGCGCAGCAGTTGGATCACCACCACTTCGAACAGCCTGTCTGCCAGCAGCCGCTGGCCGCAGCGCACTTGTTCGGTTTCTGCAAACAGCAGCGAAAGCGCGGGTGAAAGCCCCGGCACCTCGGCCAGCGGCAGCACGATCAGCGGCGGCAACGCGCGGGCCAGCGGATTCCTGGCGCCACCGGCAAATTCCAGCGTCGCACACGAAAACTGCGATCCCTCGGCCGGTGGATTGTGAAACGTGTGGAGGGCTGGCCGGGGATAGAGCAGCAGAGACGGCTCGCGGATGTCCAACCGGCGCGGCAGACCCCTGGTCTGATGCGTGACGCTCATCTCGCCTTCACGCATGACGTGCAGGAAGCCGCGATCCGGTTCGTGAAAGCGTGACACGCCGCACAGCGGGCCAGTGTGGAATAGATGCGCGTGAATGCTGAACCGCTCAAGCAGCGCGGAAAGGCGATCCACGGTAGGTAGGACGGGAGTGGCGGTCACGGCTGGACGAATAGGTAAGTTTTCTGGATGGATGGTATCCCATCGTACGCCGTGGGCGACCATAGTGGAACCCAAGGACGGCGACGTCCTGATCTCAACCAGTCAACCACCCGTACAGGAGATTCATCATGACCGCACGCATTCCTCTGCCCGAACCGAAGTCCGCACCGGCAGGCAGCCAGACCGCCCTGAACCAGATCCAGGCCGCCTTTGGCGGCGTTCCCCAGATGTTCCGTGCCGTATCGAATTCGCCGGCGGCGCTGCAGTCGATGTGGGGTGCCTTCGGCGCGCTCGGTGGCGGCGTCATTCCGGCGAAGCTTGGCGAGCAGATCGCGGTGGCCGTGGCCGATCGCAACCGTTGCGAATACTGCCTGGCTGCTCACACGGCGCTGGGACGCAAGGCCGGCGCGTCGTCGGCCGAGATGACGGCGGCCCAGTCGGGCCAATCGGAAGATCCGAAAACGGCGGCGGCACTGGCTTTTGCGCTGCAGGTGGTGGAGGCACGCGGCCAGGCGTCTGACGCGGATGTGGCGCGGCTGCGTGAAGTGGGCTTCAACGACGGCGAGATTGTCGAGATCGTCGCCCATGTCGCGCTGAACCTGTTCACCAACTACATCAACGTTGCCTTCAACGTACCGGTGGATTTCCCGGCCGTGAAGCTCAACGCCCGCTAATTCTCAGACCCAGCATGAAAAATGGCCGCCATGACTGGCGGCCATTTTTTTGCATTGCATCACGACGTGATGCTAAGGCGGCAATCTTATGCGTGGATGCCAATCGGCTCCAGATGCTTGCCGGTCAGGCTGGCCACGGCGATGGCCATCGCCTGCTCGCGTGCCTCGGCGGCGGCGGGGGCCGGCATGAAACGCTCGGGTTCGTCGCGTGCCAGGCGTTGCAGGTGGCGCAGCTTGGCCTTCAGGCCGGGCTCTACACGCGAATCCGGCGTGACGGTGGACGGGCAGGCGACGCCGAGGATGTCCAGCGCGCGGCGGAAGTTGTCCACGGTCAGACCTTCGGCCGGGTCTACCTGCACCAGGCGGGCACGTTGTGCCTCGGTGAAGGACGCGGCCGGCGAGGTCGACAGGATGACCCAGGCGCCCGGCGCGGCGTGCTGGCTGAACCAGGCATCGATTTCCGCGACATGCCCGCCTTGCACCGGCGGCGTCATTCCCTCCACCTGCAGGTCCAGTTGCTGGAAGATGGCGGCCGGCGTGCCTCGGCGCCATGCGTCCGAAACCACCACGCGGGCTCCGGCAATACCGAACAGGCGGCGCAGATAGCCCAGGGCGATGGGATCGAAAAACCTGACGTCACGCAGGGTCCCCGTGTTTGGCGTACCACCCAGGCGGGCAGCGGAGCGGTCCGAATACAGGACGCCGGGTACGTCCAGCATGATGA
>DAIOET010000002.1:0-47366 GCA_036746135.1 Cupriavidus sp. | reverse complement strand
GGCCACGGTGGTGAAGTACTCCGGAGCCCAGCCGGAATGACCCTGTCCAGCGGCACCGCCGTCGACCCCGTCCAGCTGCCCGCCACGCTCGCGCAAAAGCTCGTGGCACGCGCGGCTGGCGTGGCGCATGTCACCCCAGGCAGCATCGTGATGTGCAAGGTCGATCTGGCGATGTCGCACGACTCCAGCGGGCCGCGCCGCGTGGCGCCGCTGCTGCGGGACCTGGGCGTGAGCGTCTGGGACCCATCGCGATACGTGGTGGTCACCGATCATTTCGTGCCGGCCTCCGACCCCGATGCGGAAGCCATCGTGCACTTCACGCGCGACTGGGTTCGTGAAGCCGGCATTCCGAACTTCATCGATGGCGAAGGCATCTGCCATGTCGTGCTGCCCGAGCGCGGCTTTGTATTGCCGGGCCGCTTCATCGTCGGGGGCGACAGCCACAGTCCCACGGGCGGCGCGTTTGGCGCCTACATGTTCGGCGTGGGCGCCACCGAAATGGCCGGGGTGCTGGCCACGGGCGAGATCTGGCTGCGCGTGCCGCAGACCATCCGCATCGATTGGCGGGGCGCGCTCGCCGACGGCGTCTGCGCCAAGGACATCATGCTGTTTCTTTGCGCCACGCTTGGAATGTCTGGCGGCGGCTACGAAGCCATCGAATTCACCGGCACGGCTGTCACGGCGCTACCGATGCAGGAACGCATGACGCTCACGAACATGTGTACCGAACTCGGCGCGCAGACAGGGCTGATTGCGCCCGACGCCACGACCATCTCCTGGCTGGCGCAGGCGGGCGTCGATGCGGCCACGCTTGCGGCCATCGACCCGCGCCAATGGCGCAGCGATGCCGACGCGCCGACGCTCTCCACGCATCGGTTCGATGCCGCGACGCTGGCACCGCATGTAGCGGCGCCGCACACGCCCGCCAACAGCGCACCCGTGGCCCAGGCCGCGGGGCAATCGATCGATATTGCCTATATCGGCGCCTGCACCGGCGCCAAGCTCGAAGACCTGCGCATGGCGGCGCGCGTACTGCGCGGACGCAAGGTAGCGGCCGGTGTATCGCTGCGCGTGGCGCCCGCGTCGGCGCGCGATCAACAGCAGGCCGCCCATGAAGGCACGCTTGGCGTGCTGCTGGATGCCGGCGCCGAGCTGCTGCCGAACGCCTGCAACGCGTGCGCCGGCTATGGCGCCAGCCGCTTCCCGGCCGGCAGCCGGGCGATTGCCTCGACGGCACGCAACTTTGCCGGACGCATGGGCGATGCGGGCAGCGCCGTCTGGCTGGCGTCGCCCTACACCGTGGCGGCCACCGCCGTGACGGGCCAGATCACCGATCCACGCACGCTGCTTGCATGACCCCTGCCCCCGATTTTTCACATCCGCCCGCCGGACGCATCTGGCGCTTCGGCAACGATGTCGACACCGATGCGATGGCGCCCGGCATCTACATGAAAGCGGGCCTTGATGAACTGGCGCGCCATTGCCTGGAAAACCTGCGCCCGGAATTCCCAGGCACGGTCCGGCCGGGCGACATCGTGGTAGCGGGTACCAACTTCGGTATGGGTTCCTCGCGCGAACAGGCGGCGCAGGCGCTCAAGCATCTGGGCGTGGCTGCCGTTCTGGCGCCGTCGTTCGCTGGCCTGTTCTATCGCAACGCCATCAATATCGGCCTGCCAGTGCTTGTGTGCCGGCAGACCGATGTGCTGGCCGATGGCATGCACGCGACTTTCGATCTCGATGGCGCGCAGGTGCGGCTGGACAACGGCACGCGCGTGCCCTGTGAACCCGTACCGGATTTCCTGCGCGCGCTGCTCCATGCAGGCGGGCTGGTACCGCACCTGAAATCACGCCTCAAGGGGCAAGCGGGCCATCCCTGAACGGCGTATCGCCACGCGGCCAGGCGGCAACATGCGGGAACGCGGCTGCGCGCAACAACGTCATGGCCTCGTCGTCAGTGGTCTGCGAGAAATCGAGATAGAAGGCACCCACCGCGCCGAAATTGGCCGGCGTATTCAAGCACACGACCTCGTCCGCCACCTCACGCAATTTCTCAAGGCCTTCCGCTGATCCCACCGGCACGGCGGCCACTATCCGGGCCGCCCTTGCCATGCGCGCGGCATCGAGCGCGGCACGCATCGTCGCGCCCGTGGCCACGCCATCGTCGACCACGATCACGCAGCGCCCCCGCATGGCCACCACGGGCCGCCCCTGACGGTAACGCTGCTGGCGGCGGCATATCTCGCCAAGCTGGCGGCCCCGTTCGGCATCGAACGCGCCGGACTCCACCGCGCGTTGCGCCCACGGGTCTTCATTGATGACGGTGTGCGGGTCGTGTCCGCTGGCATCGCCCTCCACCACGGCACCGAGCGCGAGCTCCGGATAACCGGGCGCGCCGATCTTGCGGACCAGCAGGATGTCGAGCGTGCCATCGAGCGCGATGGCCACCTCATGGGCCACCGGCACACCGCCGCGCGGCAATGCCAGCACCAGCGGCGGATCGCCATCCGGGGTGCGCGAATAGCCCAGTTCGGCCAGACGGCGGCCAAGGTACTGACCTGCCTCCCGGCGGTCGGCAAAGCAAGGCGGCAGACTCATGGCGGACTCCTGCGTCAGGTGGAGCAGGGAAGTGAAGAACCGCTTCGGACGCGGCTCCACAGCCACTATAGTCCTGCGCCACACGCGCGGCGGGATTTCTTCACAAGCGTCGCGCGCATGCCGATTTGATGGCATTTGTTGCGCCCGCTCCACTATGGGCCCGATAGCCGACGGCGATTAATCCTCGAATTGAAACAGTCTTTTCAGCGTATACCCGATGATCAAGCGCGCATGGTTCCGTAGGATTGCTGCGTGGCGGCAATCCCGCCTCAAAAGCCAAATCCCATGCAACGCGGCGCCCAGCAGGCCCGCCTTCGATTGAGTGAGTGTTACCGTGAATCCGCAACACATTTCCCGCACCGACGACGTGGCCGATCAAACCGAGGCCGATCTCGACATTCCCTTTGGTTCGCTGGAAGCCGCCGCAATGGCCGAGCTGCCCTACACCTTCCGCCAGGCAGGCACCTGCACGCGCTTCTATCAGGAATACTTCGGCTGACTGCCGGCGGTTCCGCGTAGAAATGTCCAGAGTGGCCGCACACACGGCCACCCTGGCGCCCGCAGTGCTTCAGTACGTTGTCAGTACGTCTTGTAGGGCAAGAACTTTCCGGACATCTCGATGCGCACGCGATCCCCATTCGGATCGGCTTCGCGCTGTAGGTCCATGCGGAAGTCGATGGCGCTCATGATGCCGTCGCCGAATTCCTCATTGATCAACGCCTTGAACGTGGTGCCATACACGCTGATCAGCTCGTAGAAGCGGTAGATCAGCGGGTCGGTGGGTACCTGGGTCGGCAGAGATCCTTTGTAGGGCACCGTGCGCAGCCACGGCTCCGCCTCGGCGGGCAGGTCGAAGATTTCCATCACTGCGCGCGCACCCGCCTCGTCGAACGTCATCTGGCCCAGGCAGGCCGCGGTCGTCCATTCCTTGCTCTTGCCAACCCGCTGGGCCACATCGGCCCATGAGATGCCACGCTTTACCTTGGCTTCGATGATCAGGTCGGTTACGTCGTCGCGATTCATGGTTAGTCTCTCCGGTCATTCGTCAATGGAATCCCGGAGAAGACGGCGCCATCAGGGGGCTAGCGCGAGTGCGTTCGCTCGATGACCGCTACCGCATCGGCGGCACCGTCGTCGAACCGTGCACGCGCGAACTGCGGCACGGTGAGCGGGCTCAAGCCTTCGAGTGCCTGCAGGACCAGCACGATGAACATGACCGGCATGACGTCCTCCCTCCGGGAATACGGCGAAATGACTGGCGCAAGCTTCGTGCCATCGCATCACGCGGATGACGAGGCGCGTTTGACGCATCGTGGGGCGTACCACGGCCCGCTGGCTCCACCCCTGGCGCGGTTCGCGCACCACCACGGGGAAACCGGCAGCTGGCCCCACATGGCTGAAGCGTACCCGTTTCTGCGCATAACGTGGCAAACCCGTAACGCGATGACGGGGCGGTTAAAGACACCGCCATCACTGCGTGCCCACCCGCGCATTGCCAATCCCTCCGCCAAACCTTTACGTGAGTCATTTCCGATGTAACGCCACATTACTTGCGACTGACAGGTCAGAGATCCCGTAAACGTCCGCGTCACATTCCCGCAAAGCCTTGCTGCACAAGACTTGCCGGGCAGCACGACGCATCACGAAAAGGGCGGTGCGCGGCCTCCGTACATGTGAGACAGCCTTACAAGTGCAACCGCGTGGGCGGCGGACCCGCCGCTAGAGTGAAGCCGTATTCAACGCGAACCGAAAACGGAGCCCCACATGAAACGCGCAATCGCCCTGGCCATCCTGCTGACCACCACCAGCGCTCTGCTATCGGCGTGCATCGTTGTGCCGCCACGTGGCCCGCACTACCACCACGACTACTACCGCGGCGGCCGCTACTAAGCCGATCGCACCTGACAACCGAACGACATTCCGGCTACCGCCGAAACCAGGAGAGCCACCATGAAACGCCAGATCCTGCTTGCTGCAACCGTCCTAGCCACGGGCGGCATCTTCGGACTGCTGTCGCCTGCCGCACAGGCGCACGACGGCTACTACAAGAACCCGCCCCCGCCGCCGCACCACGAGGTGCGCCCGGGCCCGCGCCCCGGCCAGGCCTGGGTGCCGGGCCACTATGACCGGGCCAATGGCAACTACGCCTGGCGTAGCGGCTACTGGCAGGCAGCGCGCCCCGGTCATCGCTATGTTCCCGACCGCTGGGTCCAGGGTCCGCATGGCTGGTACAAGCGCCCTGGCTACTGGCGCTGATAGCCGGGCATCGGTGGTAAGTCAGCGCACGCTCTGGCTTTATCGCTAACGCGGCATGCTTGCATGTGCGCAACGCGTGTGACTGACGAAGGTAATGCGGGCCGGACCCACGGGCATGGGGACCGGCCCGCTGCCTTTGCGCCGATGGTTGCAGTCATCCATTGAGGTAGGTTGCAGACCGGGCGACGGTGACGGTACAACGCGTTTTTCTTTCCTGCCGAGGCACGATCCCCGCTTCATCCTTTTGCACTAGTCCGCCAGACTCCCCACGAATGGCGCCATCATAAATAGTGACATCCGGAACATTTTCAGAGGGTTTCAGTAATGCGCCACCGGACACGATTTTCGTTAATGCCACACCCCCCAACCGGGTTAGTTTTTGATATTCGTCCGGCCATTTTCATTCAAATCGGTTGCATGCGTGAAACAACCTCCAGAGGTGCTGTATCAATCGTGAAACCCTCATGACAGGCCGTTCTGGATGGCTTTGCAAATACTTCTCCAGCCAAATGCACTATCCCGGCAATGGATTATGAGGGGGAGCGCATTACAACCCGGCATCAACCACGATCAGCCCGCTTGCATTCGTTCCGACCAGCCCATAAGATGAATTTAAGTTTCGATTTAGGAGCGAGATTTACTTTCGGGTTAGGGTACGGGTCATACTTCCGGTCGCGCGGACAAGCCCTTCTTACAAGTGGGCATCGACTGACACGGAAGCACGGGGTTACAGCTGAAGTACGCGGTGCCATCCACGGCATGCGCACAGGCCAGCGGTGTACTTCCCTCACGCAAAGCGTCCCGCATCTCACCCATAAACGGGGAGTCAATAAGAATGAACGCCTTGCTGATCGAGGAGCATCCACTGCTCCGGCTCGGGCTGTTGCAGATGCTCGAAACCATCCAGGAATCCGGACACGTACTGGCGCTTGCGCCGGCCGACATCAACCGCCTGGATATCCCGCACCGAAACGCCGATCTGCTGGTCTTCGGCATGCCCGCCGATGAAGCCACTGGCTGGGCACAGCTTGAACAGGCCCGTGAGCGCCTGGCACCGCAGCGCATCCTGGTTCTGGCCGATGCACTGCCATTGCATGTCCCATCTTCCGATGCCGCGCGCGGCATCTGTGGCTGCCTGCCGAAATCTGCATCGCTCGCCGTGATCGAAGCCGCCATCCGGCTGGCCATCTCCAGCGTGCAAGGGCTGATGTTCGCGGGCGAAGCCGTGACGACGCCGGCCGCATCGCGCTCGGCAATGCCCGCGGCCACCTCGCTGGCGTCGGCCGCGCCGTTGCCGCTTTCCGCCGCCCTGCCGCAGGACTCCGCATCGCCGTTCGCGTGCGCCAGCGCAATGCGTGCCGCCGTGGCCGTGCGCGATCTCACCAGCCTGCGACCGGGCCAGCCGATCGCATCGGCACCGGCCGTGCCGGCGCAGTCGATGCCGATCGCCGAGGATGGTCCGAGCTACAACGAAGCAGAAATGCTCAAGATCACGCCTCGTCAGTACGAGGTGCTGGTACTGCTGGCCCGTGGCTACCCGATCAAGACTGTCAGCCGCATGCTCAATATCTCCGTGGCCACCGTCAAAAGCCATGCATGCACGCTGTACCAGCGGCTCAAGGTACGCAACAAGGGCGAGGCGGTCTACGCAGCGTTGCAGCGCGGCGCCACGCTGGAATGGGTGAGCGGCGACGAGCACATGACACGCGGCAGCGGCACGCTGCCGGTGGTGGCTTCCCGCAGCAGCGAATCCACCTACCAGGCCACGAGTCCGACGATCTGAACGCTTCGCCGCGCCGCGCCCGCTCTGACGGGCCGGCGCGGTGATGGCAACGATGCCAGCGTCATTTCAAAGCGACCTCCTGACGTCGGTACGCCGGAAAATATCCGTCCAGACCACTCGGTGTTTCGTCGGCTCTGCCGCAGCCGCAAAGCGCCGCATACCGTTGAGGGTTGACGATCAGCCGCTGCGTCTTGAAGACGTGGATGTCGGGCGAGAACCGGTGCTTGAAACTGAATAGCGAATCCTCCGCCTGCCCGTTGCACGTCCGTCCTCCGCCCAGAATCAACCGCTTATGACCGTGCTCGCGGCCCCATGCGCGCTGCGCGTGGATCAGCAGCTTCTGCGGCTGGCGATGGAGAAACCGTGTATCGGCGCCGAACAGGTGGCTCTGCAGGATACCCATCGCCCGCGCAACCGATAGCAGCCCCGCACCGATGATCTGTCCTTCCTCTTCCGCCACGAACAGCTGCACGTCGGTACCGAGTTCCTGCCAGAGCGTCATGTAGTACCGCTCGTCGAAGTAGTAGTACTCCAGCGCATGCAGGCGGCTCATCGACTGGTTGTAGAGTTCGATAAACCTGATCATGGCTTCGAGGCTGGTGTCGACCCTTACGCCCACACCGGCCCGCTTGGCCTTGACGATGCCGCAGCGATGACTATGCGCGGTCTCATGCCAGTGCTCCGCCTCGGTCTTGGTCAGATCGATCGTGACAATCGGGCCTTGCTCGATGACGGCGCCGACCGAACTCTCCCAGCCGGCGTTGATGAGCGGATGAAGGCGAATGAACCATGACACGCAGCCCGCTTCGCGCAGGACGTCGACGGCCTTGCTCAGGGCTGCGTCCGTGAAGGCTCTCGATGTGCCGTCGCTGACAACGGGGCCGCCGTAGCCATAGGGCGAGACCGCATCCCAGTCGCCTCCCGGCAGCTCCCGTCGTATGAAAGGCACCAGCAGATGTGCGTTGCCGTCAGTCGCATGCACGGCGTATGCCTTGCCTCGGTCGCCATACTCAGCGGCGCGCAGCCAGCCGGGCGTGTGGCAGCAATCATGCCGGCAGCATCCGAGCACGGCGTTCCATCGGGCGCTGGACGTATCAAGAATGGAGATTTCCATCAGATATCGCCGATGAGAATCGCGCATTCAGGCGCAGCCGCCTTCATTGACGCCAGGCGCACATTGCCTTCGCCGCGTCCCCATCGAATCGCGCCGAAGCAAGCCAGCCAGCTATACGTTTGAGTCCGGTGTCCGGTACGGACAAGGACAATACCAATGACCACTGCCATCGCCATCGCCCTCCCCTGCTTCCCCGAAAAAGAGCTGCGATTCCAACGACGCCATCGTCGTCATGCATCCCCACTCATCAGGCCCGCGGTCAGGGAGACGCCTGCGGCGGCACGGACGGGCGCACGGGAGGTGGCACGTGTGATGACCTCCGCGGCGACGCGCCCTGTCTCGCTGACCTCCGCATCGCTAAGGGTGGGGTGCACCAGGAACATCAGACTGGCTTCACCCAGCAACTTCGCATTGGGCAAACGCCGCATCGGGCGCCAGCCAGTGCCGTCGAATGCCTTCTCACGATAGACCTCGGAGCAGCCGCCCGGATAGCATGGCACGCCCTGCGCCTGGATCTCCGCCACGATGCGATCGCGGCTCCAGCCATCGTTGAGCAATCCCGGGCGGATGAATGCGTAGAACTTGTACCAGGCCGGTTGTGAATGTGCCGGACAAGACGGCAGGCGCACTGCGGCGCATGCGCCAAGCGCGTCGGCGATGACCTCCGCATTGGCCGTGCGCCGCGCCGTCCATTGCTCCATGCGCGCAAGCTGTATCCGGCCGATGGCCGCCTGCATTTCCAGCATGCGCCAGTTTGTACCGAACGATTCATGCAGCCATCGGAAGCCCGGGGCATGTTGCCGCTCATAAACGGCCTCCCAGCTTTTTCCGTGATCCTTGTACGACCACATGCGAGACCAGAGCTCTTTCGAGTTGGTCGTCACCATGCCGCCCTCACCGCCGGTGGTCATGATCTTGTCCTGGCAGAAGGACCATGCGCCGATGTCTCCGATCGTGCCGACCGAACGCCCCTTGTAACGTGCGCCATGCGCCTGGGCACAGTCCTCGATCACCTTGATTCCGTGCTCCTCCGCCAGGACCATGATCGGGTCCATGTCGCAAGGTATGCCGGCAAGGTGCACGCACAGAATCGCGCGCGTGCTTGGCGTCAGGACCTTGCGTATGGTGGCCGCGGAAAGATTCCCGTTCGCAAGATCGACGTCCGCGAATACCGGCGTAGCCCCCGCGTTCACCACGCTTGAAATGCTTGCGATGAAGGTGCGTGGCGTCACCACGACTTCGTCGCCCGGTCCGATGCCCAGGGCCTTCAGCGCGACATCGAGCGCGAGCGTCCCGTTTGCCAGTGAAACCGCATGCGCCGCGCCAACCCACGCGGCGAACTCCTTCTCGAACGCCCGGCATTCCGAGCCAGTCCAGTAGTTCACCCGGTTGGAGAGCAAGACCTTTTGCACGGCCGCTGCCTCATCGGCAGAGAAGCTCGGCCAGGGAGAGAATCCGGTATCCAGCATGGTCATCTGCCTCGGCAATCGTTGTCAGGGTAAGTGCTGCAAATCGGGCGGGTCATGGCCCGCCCGATTCCGCACGCGACGCGACACACCGGGTCCTGCGGAATGCCTCCATCTAATCAAACTCGCATCGGCAAGTGAAGGCCGCCATGTGGCCTAGACCACTCAGTTGAGATGGAGCGGCGGTGGCGCGTGAATTCTCTTCGCGCCGCCGCTACGTACGCGAACACACGTAGCTGTGTTGCAAGTACCGAGGCAACAACAATAATTGCTTCAATCGGGCCTTGCGTCGACGGATCTCGTCGCGCTGATGGCGTGCAAGAAAAATCGGGAGCCGTGACTAGAAAGCATGACCTTGCGGGCCACCAGCCAGTGGCCCTTTCCATAGAACGAAAAGAAAAGCCTTCGAGCAATGCAGAACCGTGCGCAGCGATTTTTGTTCCCCAGGGTATTCGGATGCCAGTCGGGTAGTCGCCGAATCTTGGCCCGCCTCAGCGAGTGGAGGTAGCGGCAAATGATCAAATGGTTCTCGCACTGGCTGATGGCTCTGCCAAGACGCCGCAAAACCGCGCTCATGGTGACGGCGGACCTGTTCGCATTGCCGCTGTGTTTCGCCTTCGCGCTGTTTCTGCGTGCCGGCAACTTCGAACTGCTCGCGCAGTACGGCATTACGCCCCCGCTGATCATTGCTGTCTGTACGATTCCCGTCTTCTCGATGAGCGGGCTGTACCGGACAGTCATCCGGTACTTTGACCTGAAAGTCCTGTGGACGACCGGCGCCAGCCTGGCCTGCCTGGTCGGCCTTACCTACGCGCTCTCGTTCCTAGTGCATCTCGACAGGCTGCCCCGTACCGGTCTGCTGATCTACTGGTTCATCGCATTTGCCTATGTCGTGATCTCGCGCTTTGTCGCACGCGCGTTGCTGACACGCTCGCAGCAATTCCGGAAAGCGCAGCCCGGGCCCACCGCTTCGCGCGTGGGCATCTTCGGCGCCGGCGAGGCCGGTTTTCAGCTAGCCATTGCCATGCGCGCCAGCATGGGCCACAAGGCGGTCTGTTTCTTTGACGATGACTTCACGCTCGACGGTAAGGTCTTTGCCGACCTGCGCGTCTATCACAGCAACCAGATGCGTGAGCAGATCCGGCTGCACGCGATCAATGAAGTCGTGCTGGCCGTTCCAAGCCTGCCGGTGGAACGCCGCCGCCAGATCGTCGACAAGCTGCACCGCTACTCGGTCAGCGTGCGCACGCTGCCCACGCTGCTCGAACTCGTGGACCGCAAGATCACCGTACACTCGATCCGGGACATCCGGGTGGAAGACCTGCTGGGCCGCGACATCGTCCCGCCGCGTGAAGACCTGTTCGCCAAATGCACGCAACGCAAGACGGTGATGGTCACCGGCGCGGGTGGCTCCATCGGCAACGAGCTGTGCCGCCAGGTGGCAACGCAGGGGCCCAATCGCCTCATACTGTTCGACCACTCCGAATACGCGCTCTACGCGATCGAGCAGGAACTGCGGCAACGCCACCCCGACCTGCAGATCACGGCGCTGATCGGCTCCGTTTGCGACACCGATGCCGTGTCAGCCGCCTTGCGCGGCCAGCGGGTGGACACCATCTATCACGCCGCCGCCTACAAGCATGTGCCGCTGGTCGAACAGAACATGCCAGAGGGCATTCGCAACAATGTGCTGGGCTCCCTGACCATCGCCAATCTGGCGGATCACTTTGGTGTTGAGACCTGCGTGCTGATATCCACCGACAAGGCGGTGCGCCCAACCAACGTGATGGGCGCCAGCAAGCGCATTGCCGAACTCACCTTCCAGGCCGCGGCATTCCGCCCGAACACGCGAACGACGTTTTCGATGGTGCGCTTCGGCAATGTGCTCGGTTCATCCGGCTCGGTGGTGCCGCTGTTCCGCAAGCAGATCCGCGCGGGCGGGCCGATCACCATCACGCATCCCGATGTCATCCGCTTCTTCATGCTGATCCCGGAAGCCGCCCAGCTGGTCATTCAGGCCGGTGCGATGGCGAAAGGCGGAGAGGTCTTCGTGCTGGATATGGGGCAGCCGGTGCGCATCATCGATCTTGCCCGCACGATGATCGAGATGTCCGGGCTCGTCGAAAAGACTCGCAAGAACCCTTCCGGCGACATCGAGATCAAGGTGGTGGGTCTGCGCCCCGGTGAGAAGCTGTTTGAAGAACTGCTGATCGGTGGCGAGGTAACGCCGAGTGGACACGAGCGCATCCTGTGCTCGAACGAACCGTTCCTCGAAACCGCGGAGTTACATGCGAAGCTAGATCGCCTGTTCGCGGCCTGCGACACCCGCGACGAGCTGGAGATCCAGATCGCAGTACAGGGCCTGGTCAGTGAATACACCCCTTACAGCTCTCTGGATTCGCCTGCCCGCAGGGTAGCGGCACCCGCGCAGCAGTTGCGCGGCACGACACCGCACCGGCATCCGTCCACGGAAACCAGCGTGGACCTGCCGCCGGCGACATTGTCCAATCCGAGCGAGGCTGGCTGAAGGCTGCCAGCCTTGCGCCCGATCCACATCAGGCCGGCATCGAACCGTTCGAGTGCGCCTACCTGGCCAGCGTCGGCAAACTGGCGGAGCAGCATGCCGCCACGGAAGCATCAGCCGGCTAACGGCATGGGAGGAATCGATGAACAGCGCGAATGTGATTGCCAGTGCCGCAACCGACGTGGTCCAGCCGACTTCCGACCCTAGCAGTAAAGCGGATGCCGACCACCACGCCGGACTTCATGCCCCAGCGGCAAGCGCAGCCACTACTCCCGTCAGTGAGATCGCCGAGGTGAAGGTCGCGGGCGACACGTCGCAAGTCCGCTACCACCAGCACTGCAATACCGCCGCGAATATTCCGCTTTTTAGCCAGGCGTGGTGGCTGGACGCCACCGCCGGTCCCGGCAACTGGGGCGCCGCGCTGGTCGAGCGCGGCGGACAGATAGTCGCAAGCCTGCCCTACGCGCCCCGGCACATGTACGGCTTTTTCGTCATTGCCCAACCGGCGCTGGCCAAAATGGCAGGACCGTGGCTGGCACCGATGGATGGCAAGCCGGCGAGAGTGCTCGGTCAGCAGAAGGAGCTGATGGACGAACTGATTGCGCAGCTCCCTCGGTTCGACCATTTCCAGCAGCACTGGGACCCCAGCCAGACCAACTGGCTGCCTTTTTGCTGGAAGGGCTTCCGTCAGACCACCAAGTACACCTACGTACTCGACGACCTGTCGGACACGGACGCGCTCTGGAACGGCATGCAGCCCAACATCCGCGCCGAAATCCGCAAGGCCAGCTCGCGTCACGGCCTTCAGGTTCGTGACGATCTTGGTATCGACGAATTCATCAAGCTGAACCAGCAGGTCTTCTCGCGGCAAAGCATGGCGCAGCCCTACACGGAAGCCTATGTGCGCCGCCTTGACGCCGCGTGTGCGGCACGCGGCGCGCGCAAGATTTTCATCGCCGTGGACAAGGAAGGCCGTCGTCATGCGGGCGTCTATCTGGTCTGGGACGGGAAAGTCGCCTATTACCTGATGGGAGGCTCGGACCCAGTGCTCCGCACCAGTGGCGCGGCAAGCCTGTGCATGTGGGAAGCGATCCGTTTCGCATCGACCGTGGCGCGCTCGTTCGACTTCGAAGGATCGATGCTGGAACCGGTCGAACGCTTCTTCAGAGCATTCGGCGCCAGACAGCAGCCGTACTTCTTTATTCAGAAGACCCCTTCACGCATCCTGCTGACCTACCTGTTCCTGCGTTCGCTCCGCAATCCCTGAGCTATTGCTTACGCACGGATTCGCGGCAGCTCCACATCCCCATCGATCGCGTTCGGGGAACGCCTTCTTGCCCGCATCGGTGCGGCTTCGCACATTGCCGCGCATATCGCGCACCGCGTGCGCGATGGCGTGATGCGTCCTCAATCGAATGGACGATGCCCGTTCGGGCGATGCTTCTTTTCAACGCGAATCGATAGCCTGATGACTCTCCGGCATGCGGCTGCAAGTACCGGGAAGATCGCAGCGGAAAGTGCAGCGTTGTGTGCGGGTGGCAACAATGCCTGCATCTACAGAGGTTAGGGAGTTTCTACAATCGAAGCACGGCTGATTAGTTCAGCGCTATCACCTCGCACGTCAGTCTGACGCAATCGAGTTCAACCACAAAACTTCTGATTCCATCATGTCGAGCCCAATTGCTAAAGACCTCATCGAACGGATCAAGAACAGGGAGTCCATTATCGGCATCGTCGGCCTGGGCTATGTCGGGCTGCCGCTGATGTTGCGTTACTGCGCAATCGGGTTTCGTGTGTTGGGTATCGACATCGACGAGAGCAAGGTTGCAAAACTCAATGCCGGACAGAGCTACATCGAGCATATTCCCGCGAGCAGCATCGGCCGTGCCCGCGAGACCGGATTCGAGGCCACTACGGATTTCGAGCGTGCCAGCGAGTGCGATGCCATCATCCTGTGCGTGCCGACGCCGCTCAACAAGCATCGTGAACCGGACATGAGCTTCGTCATCAATACGGCGGACGCGATCAAGAAGTATCTGCGCGCCGGACAGGTGGTGTCGCTGGAAAGCACGACCTACCCCGGCACGACCGAGGAGGAACTGCTGCCGCGCATGCAGGAAGGTGGGCTGGAGGTAGGCAGCAACATCTTCCTGGTCTATTCGCCGGAGCGCGAAGACCCGGGCAACGGAAAATTCGAAACGCGCAGCATTCCGAAGATCGTCGGTGGCCAGACGCCGGTCTGCCGCGAGGTTGGTCTGGCGCTGTACGAAGTGGCGATCGACCGCGTGGTGCCGGTGAGTTCGACCAAGGCCGCCGAGATGACCAAGCTGCTGGAGAACATTCACCGTGCCGTGAACATCGGCCTGGTCAACGAAATGAAGATCGTGGCCACGCGGATGGGTATCGACATCTTCGAAGTGGTCGACGCCGCCTCAACCAAGCCATTCGGTTTCACCGCTTACTATCCCGGGCCTGGTCTGGGTGGGCATTGCATCCCGATCGATCCCTTCTACCTGACCTGGAAAGCGCGCGAATACGGCCTGCATACCCGCTTCATCGAATTGTCCGGCGAAGTGAACAAGGCCATGCCCGAGTACGTGGTCACGCGGCTGGTGGAAGGGCTGAACCAGCAGGGCAAGGCACTGAAAGGCTGCAAGGTACTGGTGCTGGGTATCGCCTACAAGAAGAACGTCGATGACATGCGCGAATCGCCGTCCGTCGAGATCATGGAACAGATTCGCGCACGCGGCGCGATTGTCGCGTACAGCGATCCGCACGTCCCGGTGTTTCCGAAAATGCGCGAGCACCAGTTCGATTTGTCGAGCGAGCCGCTCGACGGCGAATCGCTCTGCGGCTTCGACGCCGTGGTGCTGGCCACCGATCACGATGCGTTCGACTATCTACTGATCCGCCAGCACGCGAAGCTCCTCATTGATAGTCGCGGAAAGTACCGCGCGTCGTACGCAAACGTTGTCAAAGCCTGAGTACATAGGAGCGCTAGCGTGAAACGATTCGCACTGATCGGAGCGGCCGGTTACATTGCGCCACGCCACATGACCGCAATCAAGGATTCGGGCAACGAGCTGGTATCGGCGTACGACATCAACGATTCAGTTGGCATCCTCGACAGCATTTCGCCACAGAGCGAATTCTTTACCGAGTTCGAGCGTTTCTATGACCACGCCTGGCGCCTGCGGCGCCAGCCCGGTTCAGCGCTGGACTACATCTCCGTCTGCTCGCCGAACTACCTGCACCAGTCGCATATCTCTGCCGGTCTGCGTTTGGGATGCGACGTAATCTGCGAGAAGCCGCTGGTTCCGACACCGGCCTTGCTCGATGAACTGGCGCTCGTCGAACGCGAGACCGGCAAGCGTGTGTCCAATATTCTGCAGTTGCGCCATCACCAGGCAATCCTGGCGCTCAAGGACAAGGTGGCGAGCGAGCGCAACGAGCGCAAGCACGAGGTTGACCTGACCTACATCACCTCGCGCGGAAAGTGGTATCTGGAAAGCTGGAAGGGCGACACGCGCAAATCCTTCGGCGTGGCCACGAACATCGGCGTGCACTTCTACGACATGCTCCACTTCATCTTCGGCAACCTGCAACGCAACGTGGTGCACTATGCCGCGGAGAACAAGGCCGCGGGCTATCTCGAATACGAGAACGCGCGCGTGCGCTGGTTTCTCTCGATCGATGCCAATGACCTGCCGGCGTCTGTGGTGGGCAAGAAGTCGACCTATCGATCCATCACCGTGGACGGTTCGGAGATCGAGTTTTCGGATGGCTTCACCGACCTGCACACCACCAGCTACCGGGAAATACTCGCGGGCCGCGGCTACGGCCTGGACGACGCGCGTCATTGCGTAGAGACGGTCAGCACGATCCGCTCCGCGCGCGCGACGGCGCCCAGCGACAACGAAGGCCATCCTTTCCTTCAGCAACTGCTTGCCTGAGGCTGTGATGACGAACCATAAAGAGTTATCGGCCATCGTCGACGAAGGCGCCCAGATTGGCGAAGGGTCGCGCGTCTGGCATTTCGTACATGTCTGCGCGGGTGCGCGCATCGGCAAGCATTGCTCGCTCGGCCAGAACGTATTCATCGGCAACCGCGTCGTCATCGGCGACGACGTCAAGATTCAGAACAACGTTTCGGTCTACGACAACGTCACGCTGGAGGACGGCGTTTTCTGCGGTCCCAGCATGGTGTTCACCAACGTCTACAACCCTCGCTCGCTGATCGAACGCAAGAACGAGTACCGCGACACCCTGGTGAAGCGGGGCGCGAGCCTGGGTGCCAATTGCACCATCGTCTGCGGCGTCGTGATCGGCGAATATGCATTCGTCGGCGCGGGCGCCGTCGTCAACAAGGACGTGCCCGCCTATGCGCTGATGGTCGGCGTTCCCGCGCGGCAGATCGGCTGGATGAGCGAATACGGCGAACAGCTCGACCTGCCGGTGCGCGGCGGCGGCGAGGCCGTCTGTCCGAATAGCGGGCAGCGCTACGTCCTGGATGGCGCAACACTGCGCAAGGTCGAAGCCTGATGCAGTGACAAGTCCTCTCCGCATGCCATCCGCACAGGAAATCAGCCATGATCGAGTTCATCGACCTCAAAGCGCAGCAAGCCCGGATCAAGCACAAGATTGACGCCGCCATTCAGCGCGTGCTGGCGCATGGTCAGTACATTCTCGGGCCGGAGATCGACGAGCTTGAACAGCGGCTTGCGAGCGATACCGGCGCGCTGTACTGCATCAGTTGCGCCAACGGCACGGACGCGCTGCAGATCGCGCTGATGGCGCTGGGTATCGGACCGGGCGATGAGGTCATCATGCCCGGCTTCACCTATATCGCCACCGCCGAGACCGTCGCCTTGCTCGGAGCGAAGCCAGTCTATGCGGATGTGGACCCACGCACCTGCAACCTCGACCCAGTGGCGCTCGAAGCGGCGATCACCGATTGCACCGCGGCCATCATCCCGGTCAGCCTGTATGGACAGTGCGCCGATCTCGACGCCATCAATGAAATTGCCACACGCCACGGCTTGCCGGTCATCGAGGACGCCGCGCAGAGCTATGGCGCCACCTACAAGGGACGCAGTAGCTGCAATCTGTCGACGATTGCCTGCACCAGCTTCTTTCCCAGCAAGCCACTGGGCTGCTACGGCGACGGCGGAGCGATCTTCACCAACGACGAGGATCTGGCCAAGGCGATGCGCCAGATCGCGCGTCATGGCCAGGAGCGGCGCTACCACCACGTCCGCATTGGCGTGAACAGCCGCCTGGATACATTGCAGGCGGGCATCCTGCTGGCAAAGCTGACGATCTTCGACGAGGAAGTCGAACTGCGCCAGCAAGTGGCGGCACGGTACGGCGATCTGCTGCGCAACGGGGGATTCGAGGCCACACCGCATGTCGAATCGTACAACCGCAGCGTATGGGCGCAGTACACCATCCGCGTGCAGGATCGCGATGCGTTGCAGGATGTGCTGAAGGCCGCCGGAATTCCCACGGTCGTGCACTATCCGTCGCCGCTGAACCGGCAGCCCGCCGTGGCCGCGAGTCAGGCTTGCCTGCCGGTCGGTGACGCGCTGGCGCGGGAGGTGTTGAGTCTGCCGATGCATCCATACCTCGACATGGCAAGCCAGGAGGCAATCTGTTCGGTGATTCTCCAACATGCCATGTGCCAGCCAGAGCGAGTGGTGCCTTGAACAAGCAAGCGCTCGCCGCGGACGCCGGCACGGTGGAGAAACCCCGCGCGGGCAGAAGTATCGGCGTGCTGGTCAGCGGGCAGGCCGCCGCGCAGATCATTACGTTGGCGGTTTCGCCGATTCTGACGCGCCTTTATTCTCCGCAGGATTTTGGCGCCGTGGCGGTCTTCGCGGGCCTGCTCGCGTTCTTCAGCGTTGTCGCGTGCCTGCGCTACGACCTATCGATCGCGCTGCCCGCCAGCAATCGCGCCGCCGAGAATCTGGTGGCCCTGTGCCTGCTGTGCGTGGCGGGGACCAGCGCGCTTTGCGCGCTCGGCGTGCTGTTCTTCGGTGACTCACTGATCCTGACCCTGAACTGGTCGATCAGCGCCAACGCGCTCTGGCTGCTCCCCTTCGGCGTTGCCGCGACCGGTCTCTACACCGTGATCGAGCGGTGGATGGTCCGGATGCAGTACTTTGGCCAGCTCGCGCAAACCAGACTCCTGCGATCCGTGATTGCAAACCTGGTGCAACTGGGCGGCTACAGTTTCGGCGTGCTGGCCTTGATGGGCGGAACGGTGATCGGTCATGGCACCGGTGGACTGCTCTATGCGATCAGGGAAATCCGTCGCAGAGGGGGCGGCAATGTGAAGCTGGTCCGCATCGTGGCGCTTGCGCGGCGCTACAAGGACTTTCCGCTTTACTCCACCTGGACGGCCATATTCAACGTGGCGGGCGTGCACCTGGTGCCGCTGATCTTCTCGGCGTTGTTTGGCGCTGCCGTCGTCGGCTACTTTGCTTTCGCGCTGCGCATGGTATCGGCGCCGATCTCACTGATCGGTGCGGCGATCGGCAGTGTCTTCTTTGCCCAGGCCCCCGCCGCCTTGCGCGCCGGTCGCCTGCCCGAGGTGGCCGAAGCGCTGCGCCGGAAGCTGGCCAATGCCGGCGTCCCTGCGCTCGTGCTGCTTGTCTGCGCCGGGCCCGATCTGTTCGCCGCCGTGTTCGGCGAACGATGGCGCATGGCCGGCCACTATGCGCGCTGGATGGCACCCTGGGTCTATTTCCAGTTCCAGTTCTCGCCGCTTTCCTGCCTGCCCGATGTGATGGAACTGCAGAAGATGGAACTGTTCGCGCAGTTCAGCACCTTTGCGGTTCGTCTTGCCACGCTGGCAGCGTGCTACGGATTCAGCGTCCCGGCCGACACCAGCGTTGCCGTGTTCTCGGTAGTGAGCGCCGTTGCCTATCTGGGAATGCTGACGCTGTTCATGTCGCGGGTGGGAGTGGGACTCCGGGCAATGGTGACGCATGACGCCCGGCGCTTGCTGATCTTCTGCGCCTGGGCACTGCCTTCGATACTGCTGTTCAGCGGCGAACCCGACTGGAAGTCGCTGGTTGCCGCCGCTTACTTCCTGGGCCTGTCTGCGTTCTGGATGCGGCGTACGCTGCGGCCGTCGCGGGCGGGTGATGAATGACGGTAGCCGCGATGCACGTCGTGGCGTTGTAGACGGAGTTTCAAGTGCAAGTTCCTAGCGTAGCCCACCTCACGTCGGTTCATCCGCGCTACGATGACCGCATCTTCCTCAAGCACTGCCGTAGCCTGGCGGCCAACGGCTATCGGGTGTCGCTGGTGGTGGCCGACGGTGATGGGGATGAAAGCCGGGACGGCGTTTTCATCACCGATGTCGGCGGCTCTGCTGGGCGTCTGAACCGCGTGTTCCGCACCACGACGCGCGTGCTGCGCCGGGCGATCGCGCTGAATGCCGACGTCTACCATCTGCACGACCCCGAGCTGATTCCCGTTGGCCTGAAGCTGAAGAAGCTGGGCAAGCGCGTCATCTACGATTCGCATGAGGATGTGCCCCGGCAGTTGCTCAGCAAACCCTACCTTGGGCCGAGACGATTGCGCGCGCTGGCGGGCGCCTTTGCCATGTACGAGCGACGTTCCTGCCGCGAATTCGACGGCATCGTGGCGGCCACGCCCTTTATCCGGGACAAGTTCCTGTCGATCAATCCTCGCACCATCGACATCAACAATTACCCGATTCTCGGCGAGCTGGGCGGGCCAGTTCAGTGGGAATTCAAGCAAGCGGAAGTCTGCTACGTCGGCGGCATCAGCTCACCGCGCGGTATCCGCGAGACCGTCATGGCGCTGGAGCAGGTGAAATCGCCGGCGCGACTGAATCTGGCTGGCCGCTTCGGCGACCAGGCACTGGAGTCGGAAGTGAGAGCGGCCAGCGGCTGGTCCCGCGTGAACGAACTCGGGTACCTGGACCGGGCCGGAGTGCGCGGCGTGCTGGCGCGGTCGGTGGCCGGCCTGGTGACGCTGCACCCGCTCATCAATTTCCTCGATGCCTTGCCCGTGAAGATGTTCGAGTACATGGCGGCGGGGATTCCGCCCATTGCGTCCAACTTTCCACTCTGGCGCGAAATCGTCGAGGAAAGCGGCAGCGGCCTGTGCGTGGACCCGCTAGACCCAAAGGCCATCGCCGATGCCGTCGACTATCTGGTGACGCACCCCGACGCGGCGCGCCAGATGGGCGAGAACGGACGCCGCACCGTGACCAGAAAGTACAACTGGGCAAACGAGCAGGACAAGCTGCTTCATTTCTACGAGCGGGTGCTGGCGTGAGCGCATGAGCGGCGCACCGCTTCAGTGGTCTCGCCCGAGCAGTGGTGTCGGGTTCGGGCGGCACATCGTCGGGTGTGGGCTGGCTCACGCACCGCGCTATCAATGTCACAGTAAGTTTGATTAGATGGATGGAGCGCAAGCGGATATCCGTGGCGGAGCCTTGCATTCGGAAGGGGCAGATCCACCGCTTGCCAAGGGCAGCCTCTTTCACTGGCTGATCGACTGCAAGGGGGCGACGATCCGGAGTTCTGCCCGCATTGACGACCAAAGGGAGGCGGCGGGGCAATCATGAAGCACGGCAAGCTCTCACTCTTTGGCAGCCTGGTTTTCCTCACGCTCTTTCCGGGCTACTTCTACTATCACAGCGCGGTGGCCAGTGCCGTCATTCCACCGGTGCTGGGCGGCTTCTTCGGCCCGATGTCGGTGCTGCTTGGCGTCCCGATGGTGGTATTCGGTTTCGCTCCACTGCTACGCGGGCGCGAGCCGACGCTGTTTATCGATCGGGCTTTCGTTCTCTATTCGATCTTCGTCCTCGCATGGTCAACGCTGCACTATCTGCTTGGTTCAGGCGTGCAGGAGTCCGTCGACTTCTACATGTATAACGTGAGCACGGTATTCATGTGGCTGGCCATCTACCTGGCTGTCAGGAATATCGATCTGAGCAACAAGTGGCTGCGTTGGGCAATCGCCATTTCACTGCCCATATTCCTGGCCGTCGCCGCGATGAACTCGAATGGTCAGTTCTACGATACAGAGAAGATTGCCGGTGATGCCGTGCGGGTATCCGGCTATCAGGGATTGGCCCGTTCGGCCGTCGTGGTCGCGCTGGTAGCGCTCGGATTGCATCGCGGACTGCGTGCCGCACTGGTGGTGGTGATTACCGTGCCGCTGTTGTTCCTGCTCGGGGCAAGAAGCGAATTCATTGCATTCCTCGTCGTGGCCGCGGTGCTGTTCGGGCTTCGGGACGGCGCATCGCGGACCACGCTGGTCTGGATTCCGCTGGGCATTGCCGCACTCGCCATTCTGGCTGTCAACTTCCACGTCTTCGAAGGCAGTTCCCGCATCCTGCAAATTCTGGAAATCAGGGAATCGAGTTCTTATCAGGCCAGAAACGAATTGCAGCAGTATGCCGTCAGGACCATCACAGAACACCCGCTGCTCGGCGGCTACGCTTCGCAGCTGGATCTCGGCGAGAGCGGGGGCTACGCACACAACGCGCTTTCCGCGTGGGTCAGCTACGGCTTGGCGGGCTTTCTGGGCTTTGTGTACCTGCTTGGCTATGCATTGGTGCAATCCATCAAGCTGGCCAGGAAGGGCTACGCAGCGGACCCGGAGGTTGCCATCGCGCTGGCATTCAGCGTCTATACCGTGACCCTGGCGGCCACCGCCAAATCCGTCAACGATCCGATTTTCGCCTTGGCATGGGGCGCGATTGCCTGCGCACTGCGCACGCACTCGCACGCGCGGGTGGGCAGGCGTCCCGCACCGCGCTACGCAGGTCAGGGAGCCGCGCGACCCTGAAGGCCATCGAGCAGTCTCCTTTACAGCGACAACCGTCATTCATCAATGATTGAGGCATATGGACATCAATCAAAGGAAATACCGCGCGCTCTGCGAGAGCGAACGTTCAATCCCGCTGTCCAGCCAGGCCTGGTGGCTTGACGCGACGGTTGGGGCTGACCGCTGGAGCGTGGCCCTGGTGGAGCGCGGAGGAAAGGTCATCGCTGCCATGCCCTATGTCAAGAGGACAAAGTATGGCTTTGTCATCCTTACCCAACCTCGCTCCGGACACGGATTGGGGCCGTGGCTGGCTTGCGAGGATGCAAAGCCGGCGAGAGTGCTGGGCCAGCAGAAGGAACTGATGACGAACCTGATCGAACAACTGCCGAGGTTCGATCATTTCGCGCAGGCGTGGGACTACAACCATACCAACTGGCTGCCGTTTGCCTGGAAGGGATTCCGTCAGACCACCAAGTACACCTATCTGCTCGACGATCTGTCGGACTCGGAAGCACTCTGGAACGGTATGCAGCCCAACATCAGAGCCGAGATCCGCAAGGCAGGCTCGCGCCACGGTCTTGAGGTGCGCGACGACCTTGGTATCGACGAATTCATCAAGCTGAACCAGCAGGTCTTCTCGCGGCAAAGCATGGCGCAACCCTACACGGAAGACTACGTGCGCCGTCTTGACGCCGCGTGCGCGGAACGCGGCGCGCGCAAGATCTTCATCGCCGTGGACAAGGAAGGCCGTCGTCATTCCGGCGTCTATCTGGTCTGGGACGAGCGCGCCGCGTACTACCTGATGGGAGGCTCGGACCCGGTGCTTCGCACCAGTGGCGCGGCAAGCCTGTGCATGTGGGAAGCGATCCGCTTTTCCTCGGGTGTGTCGCGCACGTTCGACTTCGAAGGGTCGATGCTGGAACCGGTCGAGCGCTTCTTCAGGGCATTCGGCGCCAGGCAGCAGCCTTACTTCCTCATTACGAAGACACCATCCAAGGCGCTCTCGCTATATCAGCTCATGCGATCCCGATAGCCATGCCGCCGGGAAGGCAACGCGCCCTCGCTCTTACAAGGAGATACTGGAATGAGCAAGCACCATGCACGCGCCCGTCGCCCTCTTGCTCGCGCGCTGCTGCGCGCCGGTAGCCTGGCCGCGCTGCTGGCCTGTACCGTGCCGGCGGCGCAAGCGCAGGAGAGCACCTTGATGCCGGCCGCGCTGGAATGTGGCGGCCCCGTCGAAGACTTGGTCTGGCGCCGCTGGGACGCGGGCGGGCACGCCTTCGTGCAACAGCAGCTGATCGCGGATCGGCTCGTGAAGCAACGCGACACCTATGCGCTGTACGACATAGAGATTAATTTTCACAACCTCCTGGCAATGGCTCAACGTTGCCAGCGCAGCGACCGGCAGGCCCAGTTGGCCCGCCTGGTTGCCAGCACCTATACACAGCTCAAACCCGCGCCCGGTGACCAGCCAGGGCGGGCGTGGATATGCAGCGGCGGTCCCGAATGCAGCCACACCGCACGGCTGCGCGATACGGAGGTGATGCTCAACAGCACCCAGTTCCTGGCCTTCGCGAGCAGCCTTGCCAACGGCATGAGCCGCGCGAATCGGGCTGATGCGCCCAACGACTTCGTCGAGCAGACAGCAGGCATCGTGCGCGAGCACCTGGAGCGCTGGAACACGCCAGCCGCGCAGGAAATGCTGCGCAAGCAGATCGCCGCCCGGCCGGAAGATGTGAAAAATACCTCGTCGGCAATGTTCCTGACCGACAAGGAGCTGTGGCAGATTTCCGCGTACGCGGATCTGGCCGGCATGTTGGTGGCGCGGCCCCGGCTTGCACAGACGGTGGGCCTGAATGACGCCAATCTTGCCACCATGAAAACGCACCTGGAGTTGTTGCTGCGCCTGGTCGCGGCTCGTACCACGGTGCAGGTGCTTCCCGGCCAGGATGGCAAGACCGGCAGGAGCATCAAGGTGGCCGATCTCGATGCGGGATTCTGGCGGCTCTATGACACAAACCGGTATGCCGCCTATACCGGGCGCGAGAAACCCGTGGTGTGCAAGTACGATCCGACCACCAAGCAAACGGTGGCACAGACGCTTATCCCCGCCGACCGCTTTGCGCCGGTCGCCAACATCGGCTGGGACATCAGCCATGCACGACGACTGGTGCATTTCTTCGATGCCATCGAGCGCAATCGTGCGGCGATGATCCAGATCTACGTCCTGGACCCGGCGAGTCTGCCGTCGCAAGAGACAATGGCTGCCTTCGTGCGTCAGTTCAGTCTTAATGTCTGGAATCAGAGTAAGGCCCGCCCGTTGTTCACCAACTACTACAGTGGCGCCAACGGCTGGTATCGGGTGAATTACGACAACGGTACCGGAAGCTGCTCGGAGGGCTATCCACCGTTCGGCGTGGCTGACTCCTTCCCCACCGGGGGCTATGCGGCATGGCCAGCCATGCATGCGCTGGGCGTGCGCTTGTTCGACATTACGCAGTCGTTGCGCAAGGAAGACCGGGAATTCGTCGCAACCTACTATTCCGACTTTGCCAGGGCGCCCGGCGACAGCTCGCGCATGCTTGCCGAGATGATGTTCTGGCCGTCGCTGGTGCGCCGCGCCGGCACGCGCTGAACGGATAAGCCAGTCGCAGCGCTCATCGGGCGCGGCCTTCGCGGCGGCGGTCTTGAATCGCCGCCGCGCCGTCTTGTCAGTGGGCCACCACCCTCTGATACAGCTCGCGCTCATCGGCGTTGCCGAGCGACGAGTTATGCCATAGCACGGTAAAGCAGCCATTCACCGCATTGCAGGTGTCCTTCAGATCGCGGAACTTCCTCCAGGCGGCCTCGCCCATCCCCAGCCCCATGTAGCCGATAACCGTGCCTTCCATCGCAATCAGCGGACGAATGCGCAGGTTCAGCGCCTTGCCCGCGACCGGATCGAAGGCCGGATATTCGAAGCAGGTGCCGCAGCGAAAGCCTGCGTGATCGGCATAGCTGAGCGTGCTGTCGTACGTCATGCCGGCTTGCTCCCAACCGCGCATCGTGGTCGGGTGCTCCCAGCGCAGATAGTGCATACGTCCGCCCCATACCTCCTGCCTGATCTGCTCTTGCTCGCATACCTTCCGTAGCCGGTCTGCCTCCTCCTGCACCGCGCGGGGACTCTGATAGGTATTGAAGCTCGGGTGCAGGCCGATTTCATGACCACGAGCGTGGATATGCTGCATCAATGCGCGGATCGCCGGATGCTCGGGCACGTAATCGGCATCCTTGCTGGCGTCGGTGCGGCCGCAGATGAAGTAGAAAGCGCTGACCAGCCCATGACGCTCGGAAACATCCATGATCCAGTCAAAGGTGTTGACCCGATCGCTCGGATGCAGCGTGTTGCGCGTCTTCATCCTTATCACCGGGGCCTGCAGCACGCTTCGCAAGTCACGGCGTATCAGAATGTCGCCGGCCATGCGGCGGATCATTCGCGCCACCGAGCCAAAGCCATAACGACTCGGCACATCCACGTCATGCGACACCTTCATGCTGGGCCGAAGTTGCCTGAGCGGCAATTCCGGCCACTGGCGCTTGATCACCTGGCCAAGGATATGCAACCACTCGTCCACCACCGGCCGCTCCAGATAGCCATGCTTGTGGGCATGCGAGCCACTGGCCGGAAAGCGCCCGAAGTTATCGAGGTCCGTGCGGCCAACTTCCTCCTGGCGCGACAGCATCCAGTAGCAGAGGCCCAGCACGTCATAGTGGATTCGATAGCCACCCGGCGTCGCTTCGATCAGCGGCGAAGGCGCGTGCGCGAGGCCCGGCGCCGGCAACGGCCCACGCAGCGCCGGCTGCCAGCCTTCGGCAAGCGCATCCCAGGTTGTGAAGGCGAGCGCCGAATCCGCGCGCCTGAACGTGACGGGGTCCGCTGCAATCTCAATCGATCCCTGGCCGGAACCGGCAAGGGTCAGGCGGACAAAACCCGCATCGGTACCTTGCAACTGAAAATCATGGCCATACCGCTCCGCGAGAATCCGTTGCAGCCAGGAGAGGGTTTCCTCAGTCATATGCCTCATTGGAATTCCAGAGTGAAGTGCCAGCGCTCTGATTGATGTCGTCCGCGGTCCACCACATGAGCACGGCATGGTGACAGCACAACGGAAACCGCGTGGCCGAACCTCGGCCGATGGCGCCGATGGAGAAATTATCGGGACTCGCCATCGTGCTCGCAATCGGGCTGGGTGTGGCACCGAACGCAAGGCGGCGGGGTACGCCGGGCAGTGTGGTCTCGGCCACATTGGGCGCTTCCACGGGGCGTCGGACTCTGATTAGATGTATTCGTACGGATGGAATAAATACGCTGCCATCACGGCAAGGTGTTTTCGTCATCCGATTCCGACCATGCCCCAGCGCGTCCACATGCGGTCGCGGCAGGACCCGCTTTTGTCAGGCCCGCGTCTGCTCTGGTGATACGCCGGGGCGAAATCCGCCGACGACATGCGCGCCAGCATCCAACGAACCTGTCCTTCCATGAAGAACGTCTGGATTCTCAACCACTATGCCCAGGAGCCCGGCAGCGGTCCCGGCGGCACGAGACACTTCCACCTGGCGGAGCACCTGAGCTCATCCGGCTGGCAGGCAACCGTTATCGCGGCCAACACGGTCGGCACGCGAGAACGGCAGCAGGTAACCGGCAAGCTGTCGCACCTTGACAGTAGTCGAGAAGTTCCTTTCCTCTGGGTACGTACGCCCACATACGAAGGCAATGGCGCCGGCCGCATGCTCAACATGCTGGCCTATAGCTGGCGCGCCTTGCTGCGACGGACCACGCGCGGCCTGCCACGTCCCGACGTGGTGATCGGCTCCAGCGTGCATCCCTTTGCCGCGGCGGCGGGCGCCCTGCTGGCGCACCGCTTCAAGGTTCCGTTCGTGTTCGAGGTGCGTGACCTGTGGCCGCAGACGCTGGTCGACATGGGTCGCCTGCGCGAGGGGGATTTCGTGACGTGGGCGCTGCGCAAGCTGGAGCATTGGCTGTATCGGCGTGCCACGCGCATCGTCGTTCTGCTGCCGCAGGCGTGGGAGTACATCGCACCACTGGGCATTCCGAAAGAACACATTACCTGGATACCCAACGGTGTGGACCTGTCGCTATTCCCACCGCCCACGCCTGCACGCACCGTGCCCCCGTCGGAGCCTTTCACGCTGATGTATTTCGGCGCCCACGGGCAGGCCAACGGCCTGGACAATGTGCTGCAGGCGATGAAGCTCGTGCAGCAGCGGCCAGAGGGGCAGCACATCATTCTGCGCATGGTCGGAGATGGCGGGCTCAAGCCTGCGTTGATGGCGCAGGCACAGCAACTCGGCCTGAGCAATGTCATCTTTGAGGCGCCCGTGCCGAAAACCCGCATTCCGACGGTCGCAATGGAAGCGGATGCCTTTGTCATCGCCGTGCGTGACCTGCCACAGCTTTACCGGTACGGCATCAGCATGAACAAGCTGTTTGACTACCTGGCGGCGGGCCGGCCCATCGTCATGGCTTCCAATGCCTCCAACAATCCGGTCGCCGACTCGACGGCGGGATTGACGGTGGCCGCGGAGCGTCCCGAGGCGCTGGCCGACGCCATCATCAGCATCGCCGCGGCGCCGCTCGAAGCGCGTCTGCGCATGGGACGGGCCGGCCGCGAGTATGTCGAGCGCAACCACAGCTTCGAGCTGCTGGCACAGCGCCTGGCAGGAGTGCTGGACGAGGCATGCAGCGCTCAGACCAAACCCGGCCGCATGACCGGGTTGATATCGAGGCTCGGTGCATTGCACAAGGGTTGAAGGGACCGGCACCGGCCCTTTTCACCCTTGCCGCGAGAGCGAGACACAGCGAACGGCGGCGCCCACCCGGCGACGCCCGCTGCTCGCGGCAGCACCGCTTCCAGAGCCGAGCACTCAACGTGCGACAACGCACCGAATCATGGCACCGCCCCTCCTACGATGAGTGCCATCGGGGGCATGCCGTATGCGGTGCGATGCCCACAGCTTTCAGTAAGGAGACCACCGTGAGACCAGTCAATTGGGGCATGCATTTCGGGATCATCCTTGCTGCCTATCGCCACCGTATCGCTTCCAGCGCGTCGATCCTCATCGCCGCCGGTCTGCTTGCCGCCTGCTCGGCATCGCCGGGCATGTACTTCGACAACAAGGCAGTGGTGAGCGCAATCGGTCCGGATGTCGTACCCACGGTGACACCGATCACTCTCGACCTGGTGAAAGCCCAACGCAGCAAGGCGCGTACGGACAACGAACGGGTCGATGAACTGTTCGCCACGCCGACGCCTTATCTGATCGGCCCTGGCGACATCATCTCGGTCGTGGTGTGGGATCACCCGGAACTGGTGTTCCCGACGCAGACCTACAGCATCGGCGCCGCCTTTGAAATGCCGACGTCCAGCGGCGGCTCCAACGTGCCGGGCTATGTGGTCAGCGCACAGGGCGATGTGCAATTCCCCTACGCCGGCGTCATGAAGGTTGGCGGGAAGACCGCAAACGAAGTTCGCGACCAGATGGCACGTGTTCTGTCGCGTGTGGTCAGGAATCCTCAGATGACGGTGCGGGTGCTCGGCTTTCGTAGCCAGCGCGTCTACGTGGACGGCGAGGTCAAGACGCCTGGCATGCAGGCCATCGACGACGCGCCCATGACGCTGGTGGAAGCGCTCAATCGCGCCGGCGGCGTGCTGAACCTGACCGGTGACAACAGCCGCATCCGCGTTACCCGTGGTGAGCGTAGCTGGTACGTCAACATTCCCGCGCTGCTCGCCAAGGGCGTCGACCCATCCCGCATTCTGCTGCGCTCTGGCGACATCGTCCGCGTGGAACAGCGCGAGGACAACAAGATCTTTGTCACTGGCGAAGTGGTTCGCCCGGCCTCCCTGCTCATGCGTAATGGACGGATGACGCTGAACGAGGCACTTGGCGATGCCGGCGGGGTCAATCCGAGTTCGGCCAACGCGGAGCAGATCTACGTGATTCGCAAGGCGGCCGATGGCGAACCCAGCATCTTCCACCTGAACGGCAACAATCCAGCGGCGCTGGCGATTGCCGAGGGTTTCGAGCTGGAACCGAAAGACGTGGTTTATGTGGATGCACGCGAAGTGGTTCGCTGGGCCCGCGTGATCAACCAGTTGCTGCCGAGCACGCAGCCCGTGATCAGCTCTGCCACGGCATTCAAATAGCGGGATGCGAAATATGACACGCTCAATCCTGGTGATTTGCATCGGCAACGTTTGTCGCAGCCCTATGGCGGCTTGCCTGCTGAGCCGTGTCATGCCCACGTGCGAGGTAACTTCGGCGGGCCTCGCACCGCCGGTCGGCGCACCCGCCGATCCCAGCGCCGTCAGGCTGCTTGCGCGCGAAGGTCTCGATATCGGCGGTCACCGCGCCCGCGCCATCGACGACGCACTCGTGGCGGCGGCGGACCTGATCCTGGTGATGGACAGCGAGCAACGCGAAGAAATCGAGCGGATTTTCCCAATGGCGCGCGGAAAAACGCATCGGATCTGCGAATCCACGGCGACGGATGTGCCGGACCCGTACGGATGCTCGCCGACGATGTTCTATATCGTTTTGGAACTGATCAAGCAGGGCATCGCTTCGTGGTCTGTCAGGCTCGGAGATGTCGCACCAACTGAGGTTCGAGGAGAGGCATCATGAGAACGGTCAGTACCCGGGACCAAGCCCCCGCAGGCGTGGACGAGCACCAGCCGACGGTGGACTTTACCGCCTACATCGATTTGCTTGCCCGCTATCGAAGGACCTTCCTGACGGTCATCGGCATAGCCGTCGTGATCGGCCTTACCTATGCCATCCTGGCCAAGCCCGTCTACCGCACGAACATGACCGTGCAAGTGGAGGAACTGGGCGGTAACCACGTCAGCAAGCTCATCGCCGCGTTCTCACCGGGCCCTGAAACCAAGCCCGCCGCTTCCGCGGAGATTGAACTGCTGCGCTCGCGGATGGTGGTCGGAAAGGCTGTCGATAACCTGCGGCTGTACATCGAAGCCACGCCGCGCTATTTCCCCGTGATTGGCTCGACGATCGCCAGCTTCAATCATGAACTGTCGCAGCCCGGACTGTTTGGTTGGGGCGGCTTTGCATGGGGCCATGAATCGATTACCGTGTCCCAGCTCGACGTTCCCGCTGCAATGGAGGAGCGCAAGATCCTGCTGACCGCGCTGGGTAACAACGAGTTCAGGATCCGGTTTGCCAGCGACGACGTCCAGGCTACCGGCAAAGTGGGATCCCCGTTGACGATCACTACCGCCAACGGCCCGGTCACCATGCTGATCAACCAGATGGATGCGCGCCCCGGTACGCAGTTCGTGCTGCGTCGCCTGGCACGTGTTGCGGGCATCGCGCGTCTGCAGGACAAGCTGACGATCAGCGAGCGCGGCAAGGATAGCGGCGTGCTCGGCGTGTCGCTGGAAGGCGCCTCGCCGGAAATGACGGCGGCCGTGCTCAACGAAATCGGGAACGCCTACGTCGACCAGAACATCCGCCGCAAAGCCGCCGAAGCCGAAAAGTCGCTCGCATTCCTCGAACAACAGTTGCCGGTGCTCAGGCAGCAGGTCGATACGGCCGAGACGCGGTATAACGCGATGCGCAATCAACGCGGCACGATCGACCTCGGCGAGGAATCCAAGCTGATCCTGAGTCAGTCGGTACAGATCCAGACCAAGCTCCAGGAGTTGCAGCAAAAGCGCCAGGAACTGGCGGCGCGCTTTACGCCGAGTCACCCGGCAATCGGCCTCGTCGACGGCCAGATCGCCAGCCTGACCGCCCAGCTGAATGGCATATCGGGGCGAATCCAGAAACTGCCGGACGTGGAACAGAACGTGGTGCGGCTGATGCGCGACGTCAAGGTCAGTACCGAACTGCTGCAATCCCTGCTGAACGATGTGCAGCAGTTGAAGCTGATCAAGGCGAGCAAGGTGGGAACGGCACGGATTGTCGACCCGGCCGATGTACCGCTCAGGCCGGTCCGGCCGGACCGCGTGCTGATTGTCGGGCTATCGCTGGCCCTGGGTGTGGTTGCCGGTCTGCTGGTGATCTTCGTGCGCTATACGCTTGAGGGCGGTGTGGCCGATCCGGACGAGATCGAGCGGCAGACGGGGATGACGGTCTACTCGACCATCCCCTTCAGCAAGCAGCAGTCACAGTTGTCACCGGGCGCCGGCCTCCTGGCACTCCAGCAGCCGGACGATCCCGCCGTGGAAAGTCTGCGCAGCTTCCGTACCGCGTTGCGTTTCGCGATGGCCGGAAACAACAACCGGACAGTCGTGATCACCGGGCCTGCTCCGGGCGTCGGCAAGTCATTCGTCTGCACCAACTTCGCCGCGATTGCCGCGACAGGAAGCCGCGTGGTGCTCGTCGATGCCGACCTGCGTCGCGGCAGTCTGCAGAGTTCCTTTGATGTCAGGCGCGGGCCTGGCTTGACCGAACTGTTGATGGGTGCGCCGTTGGAGCAGGTATTGCAGCGGCAAGTGGCGCCCGGCCTGGACTTCATCCCAACCGGCTCGCAACCGCCGCATGCGACGGATCTGTTGCTGAGTCCCGCGATGGACTCGCTGCTTGAGCAGCTCAGGGCGCGCTATGACGTGGTGCTGATCGATACGCCGCCAGTGCTTGTGGCTGCCGACGCGGGCATCCTGGCAGGCAAGGCCGGCGCCGTGTTTCTGGTGGCACGCGCCGAGAAGACCACGACCGGCGAACTGCTTGCGGCGCAACGCGCGATCCTGCAGGCCGGCGCCGACGTCAAGGGCGTGCTGTTCAACGGGCTTCTGATCGAGGGACGCTGGTACCGCGCCCACAGCTACTTTGGCAAGTATCGCTATCTCGCCGACTATGGCAACGGGCAGACCAAGCGGGCTTGACCAAGGCGATGGCGGCTGGTGTGGTTTCCCTCCAGCCGTCCGCCGCTGAATTCGAATTCCGCTTCGTCCGTAGACCAACCAATCATGCCTCTCCTTCACGCGAACAACGTCTCATCCGTGGTCATCGCCGGCGCCGGCGGTCTTGGGCTGGAGCTTTATGACTATCTGCAGACAGAATCGCGCAGCGGCGGACCGGAAGTAGCAGGCTTTATCGACGACACACCAGACAAGGTCCCGGAAGGCATCGACCTGCCGCATCTGGGCTTGATTCGTGAGTTCCGCCCGGCGCCGCACCAGGCCGTGCTGGTGGCGATCGGCGCCACCTCGGCACGGCAGGACGTGCTGTCATGGTTCCAGCAACTTGGGGCCGAGCTTCCGATCTATGTCCACGGCACGGCCCTCGTCTCGCCCTCTTCCCAACTGGGCATTGGCGCGTTGATTTTTCCGTTCACGGTCATCAGCCGGGGCGCGGTGGTGGAGGATGGCGTGGTGGCCAATGCCTTCAGCGGAATCGGGCATGGTGCCCGCGTGGGCGCGTGCTCCGTGCTGTCTCCTCATGCCGTTCTCAACGGCGACGCCGCCATCGGCCCGCGGTGCTTCCTGGGGACACGTGCGACGCTCTTTCCTGGCGTCAGCATCGGCGCCGATTGCGTTGTCGATTCACACACCTGTGTTTCGGCCAACGCCAAGGACCGGCAGTTCATCACGACTGGCAATTTCCAGCTGACTTCGCGCGTGATTCGCAATCAGTGATGAACGGCGCGGGGCGCCAACTGAGAACGTTTCAGAACGTTTCCGAACATTCGCGATACGACGGCACCCGGCATTTCACGACAGTCACCACGACCTCACCGGAAACCGGATCGGTGTCGATGGACCTGGAATAGCGCTCGGTGACGCCAAACCAATCCATTCCACGTGACCACAGTCGACTTTTGACGGGGCTTGTTCCTGCCAGCGCAAAGACGAACAGGAAACCGCAAAGCGCCAGCCTCGCGAGCATTGGCGAGCGGGCGGGGCGCGCAGGCCGGGGCGCGTGCTGACGAAACGGATACAGGTTGAGCCACGCCACGGCGAATCCGACGGTCATGCCGATCAGCGTTTCGGCGGGCGTGTGATATTGCCCGACCACCAGCGCAACCGCCACGAGGACCGCCACGAATATCCCGCCAGCCAGTCCGATCCTGGCCATTCGCGTGCCCAGCATCGATCCCAGTGTGGCGCCCAGCATCGGATAGACCGACGCAGTGAGCACGGCGTGCCCGCTGACGCTGTACACGTTCACCGATGGCATTGACCATCCAGTAAATTCGAACGCCAGCTTCCCCGCAAGAATGAGGCCCGCGCCGCCCACCAGCGACAGGAGCCACAAACAGGCGCGCTTCCACAAACCCAGGTAAGCCAGGCGGAGCGCAACAAGGCCCGCCAGGGGAATCGTCAGTGACGCGCCGCCACTATGGACAATCAGAAGCCAGGATAGCTGCATCGGTATGCCTCAGCTCGTCGAATGGCCGCTGATCCGGGCGTCCCGGCGATCGCCGCCGGTATCCAGGTCACGCGCGATATCCGCATCCGATGCGCTCCGTTTGCTTCCCATGAAGCGCGGGGCGGAGAACTCTCCCGCCGCGCTGATTCCCTCGCGCGCTACGACCTTGATGACGGTCTTCCACAGGATCACGATGTCCAGCCACACCGATACGTGATCGACGTACCAGACGTCCAGCCGGAATTTCTCTTCCCAGCTAATCGTGTTGCGCCCACTGATCTGTGCGAGCCCGGTAATGCCGGGACGGACCAGGTGGCGGCGCTTCTGTTCCGGGGAGTATCGCGGCAGGTATTCCATCAAGAGCGGACGGGGTCCAACCAGACTCATATCACCCTTGAGTACGTTCCAGAGTTCCGGCAGCTCATCGAGGCTGGTGGAGCGAAGAAACGCCCCGAACTTGGTCAGCCGCTCGGGATCGGGCAACAGTTCGCCATCGGGCCCGCGAGCATCGGTCATGGTACGAAACTTAAGAATGTAGAACGGTTCGCCATGCAATCCCGGCCGCATTTGCCGGAAGAAAACCGGTTTGCCCAGACGCACGCGCACCATGCAAATCAGCAACAGAAGCGGAACGGCAAGCAGCAACATGCCCAGCGAGGCCAGGACAACATCAAAAACGCGCTTCATCACAATAACTCCGAGAAACCGCACCCAATTGGGCATGGCGCAGAGGAGAGCACCGCTGACGGGCGGAACCCCCCGCTTGAATGGCCGGTCCGCGGCCAGAAAAGGGTGCGCATTGAATACAGAGGGGTTGCGTGCCGCGCCGGCACCTGCCTTGAACAGGCACGGACCACGCAGGCGGAGGGAGCGGCTTCATACCTCGCTGAGTCAATATAGTTCACGAGGAACGCACGCTTCGCAGCGTTGTGTGGCGATGGACACAGAATGCACGCCGCCCGCGCTATGCACTCCGGTCCAGGGCTGCCGGCCTCGTCGCCGTCCTCCGGCGCAACGCACGCAGCTTTACGTCAATCTTTCGCTCGACAACTCTGTAGACGATCATCGAAACCACGACGGTCGCGCTCACGATCAACAGGCACGCGACATCGCCCGGCAGGATTCTGTGTTTGTCGATTCCGGAAACGAGACGAGCAAAACCAGGGACCGTGAAAGCCTGCAATAGATACAGCGAATATGACGCATCGCCGATGGTCGATAGCCAGGTACCACCTGCCCAGCCTCCGGCGCTCTCCCAGAGCACCGCTCCCGAAACCAGCAACGCAGCTGGAATGCCGGCGGTGACCACCCTGTGGTCCATCGAAGAACCAGGAGTCAGGACCAGGAATCCGATGATGCCGAACACGATCAACGCGGTGAATCCCGGCGTGGAGAGTCTGTAACCGGACCTGTAAATCCAGGCGAACACGGCACCGAATACGAATTCCAGCAGCAACGGGGAGGTAAGGAATCTGTAGATGTATGGCGTCGGGCTCGTCAGCGACAGTATCGAAAGTACCGCGAAGAATGCGGGCAAGGCCCAGCGCATGGCTCGCTCGGGAAAACAGATTGAGATGGCAAAGACCAGATAGAAGAACATTTCGTATATCAGCGTCCAACCGACATACAGTACCGGGTAGACGTTACCCTCCCCCGCGACCTCATACGGGACAAAGAAATACGAGTCAAAAATCTCCGTCGTCGTGAATTCGAAGTGCTTGAGGCTCGGTACCACCCACAATATCGCCAGCATCAGGCTGGTGAGAATCCAGTACATCGGCACGATTCGCATAAGCCTGGCGACCATGAAATCCTTCGCCGCCAGCGGGCCGCGACGCTGGCCCGTCGTCGCGATCACCATCACAAACCCGGATATGAAGAAGAAGATATCAACGCCCGCCCATCCCCATTTGCTGGCATCGCTGAGGGCGCCCGGTGTCCATCCGAAATTCCTGATCGTCGCCGCCGAATGATAGGCAACCACTGCAATCGCCGCGATGGCGCGCAGCGATTGCACGGCAAACAGGTTTTGCTTCATGTCTTGGCTCCGGTGCGTAACTCATGGCCCAAGCTCCAGCCACGGGAACTCAATGCGGAGGATTGCCTGTCAGATGACGTATGCGCGGTCAGGCAACGGTCTGGCGAGCAGACCGTTTGACTCGGCGATTTACCAGATCTCATCTTGGCCTCGATGGTTCGCCATGATTTGCCCGAGGCAATTCATACACCGTGGTACGAATGACGCCTCCGCTGTCCTTCACCTCGCACAGCACCCGCGCCGACAACGTCTTTAGCCCGAACGGCGGCGCCGTCACCACGATGGCGCTCGGTTTCGCACCCCATAGCCGCAGGGCGGAACCAATGGGCTTGTCGAGATTCGGTGTAAAGCCGGGCTTCGCTGGTGAGTACTCGGTCAGGATCAGAATCTTGTATGGCGTCAGGCGCGCCAATACCTGGGCAATGCGCGCGTTATCCAGGTGATCGAGCACCTGCCGCAGAAAGACGACGTCACCCGGCGGCAGGGACTCGCTGGTAATGTCCACGCACCGAAAATCCACATCGAGACTGGAGAACCTGTTGCGGTTCGACTGGATGACCGGCTCCACCACGTCGCAGGCGATATAGCGTGCGCAAGCGGAGCGGATACGCTTGCCGATATTGAAATCGCCGCACCCGAGATCCACCACGTCAGGCCGGCTTGGCATCGATTCGAGATAGGCCGTCACCGCATTGACATACGTGTCGACGATCGTCGGGTCATGGGAACTGCTCCCGCTGTAAAACTCCGCGGGATTCTCCGCCACGCCCCAGGCGCCGGTTTCGTAGACATTGGAAAACACTTCGCGTAGCGACTTTCCTTGATACGTCGCCCCGTCTTTGCGAATGATGCGGTTATGGTGGTAATTCAACAGCCACGTCGGCGCATATGGTTTTACCCATTGCTTCAATTTTTGTGTCAGCACACTACGCAAAGGCCTGCTCAGCGAATTCATGGTGCCTCCTGGTTTGGGCGCGAATGACGAGAACCCTGCTCGAACTAGTTTTCCGGGACCTGAAGAATGCTTTGTCCCCGCAGACCGTTTCCATCGGTTGCCTCTGCCGGCTCCGAAGGGATGACCTGAGGTTTGACAATGCCGCTGCCGGCCTCCTTCTTGAAGCATTTGCTGATATGCCCTGCGAGGTGTGGGGCCGCGAATTTAGCGCCATAGATAAAACGCAGAGCAGGACCAAAGCTCAGCGCGGACGCCGGCCCCACGACATACAGATCGCGCACATTGGTTTCGAAATTGCGGGTCAGGCTCGGCGAGCCACCAATGAGCGAGAGTGAATTCAGAAGTTCGTCAGAAAGGAAGGAGTGCTTGGCCATATCGGCCTTGAACCCGGTGGCGAGCACAACATGATCGGCGCGGATGCTGGACTGCTCGGTCCCGCTTGCTACCTGTAGAACGATTTGATCGTTCTTGAGTTCGGCGTGCGTGATTTCGGTCTGGGTCGAGATATCGACCTTGCCTTCCACGCGATCGCGCAGCCACCAGGCACCCGACGCGGCCCAACCGGTCTCCATGATTCTCTGGCGACGCGGCAGATTCATCGTATGGAAAACCATCGGGTATTCGGAAAGCAGGAATGACAACAGGAGCGTGCCCGGACTATTTGAATCCCAACCGCGTCCCAGGCCGACGCGCCCTCTGAGCAGCTTTGAGATACCCCCGCGAGTGCTACGCGGCGCACCACTCCAATTCACCTCTTCGCGCACCAGCAAGCGAACCCGCGCGCCGAGTTCGCTGAAGAGTGCGGCAAGCCCGATCGCCGACTGCCCGCCCCCCACCACGACGATATCCTTGCCTTTCGCCCAAGTGAGGTCGCCAATTTCACTGGAGTGAACCACATAAGGTTTTGGCAAACCCCGCAATACGGAAGGCTTTTGCGCAAACCCTTTCAGGCCCAGTGCGATTACCGCGCGCCGCGCCACCAGGGAACTGCCATCGGTCAGGGAAAGTTGAAAACATCCATCCTTGCGATGCATATCGACCACTTCCACGCCGCGCACATGGTCAACCACTTGCTGCTGAAACCAGAGCCCGTAGTCCACAAAGAGTTCCAGCGGCATGCGGATTCCCACTGGCTTGTAGGCAATGCGGTGGCGACGGCAATACTCTTCCATCGTGTAGCCGCGCCACGGCGCATAGAGATTCGAGGCGAAAGGTTCCGAGCGCAGAAGCATCCCGGGAGGCATGAAGTTTCTCCAGGCATGCATGGGATGCCCGAGAATTTGATGGGGCACGCCGGTCTTGGACAGGTGGGCCGAAATCGATAAGCCATAGGGGCCGGCGCCGATAATCACCGTGTCCGTCGACGTGATTGTCATTACTTCTCCCATTGAACTTGCTTGTCGGCCGTTGCGGGTCCGGGCAGTGCAAGCGCGCTTGATCTCTGGCGTCACCTCGCCGGATCGGAGCGATCCAGCCAGCCACGTCGTGTCAATGTAGAGGCGGCTTGCCCTGTCATCCGTGCGGGCGCACACACTCCCCCAAACCCTCGTCACCATGTTCAGTGTTGAGCGGAACCACCCGCTTTCGTATGACCCGCGGCACCGCGGAACGTGGCCTCGGCCACATTTCCCGCTTCACGCCGCAGCCCGGCTTTGGTTAGATTGACTCCGGAGCGGATATCCGTTGTCTGTCCAGGGACGACCGTGAACGCCGCCCCGGGACGAACCGGACAGATCGATCATGAAGCGTTTGTTTGACATAGTTTTCGCCTCCATCGCATTGCTTGGGTTGGGAATTCCGTTGCTGCTTCTGGCAGCCGCTGTGCGCTGGAAGCTCGGCAGTCCCGTACTGTTCCGTCCGACGCGCGCGGGCCTCGGCGGGAAGCCATTCCCATTGGTAAAGTTCCGAAGCATGACGGAGGCGCGTGGCCCCGACGGCGAACTCCTGCCCGATGAAGACAGGCTGACGCCGTTCGGCATTTTTCTTCGCCGATTCAGTCTCGACGAGCTGCCTCAGTTCTGGTGCGTCCTGACGGGCGACATGAGCGTCATTGGTCCGCGACCTCTGCCAATGAAGTATCTGCCGTGCTACTCACCGGACCAGGCGCGTCGGCTTCTGGTCCGTCCCGGCATTTCCGGCTGGGCACAGATAAACGGACGGAACTCGCTGACCTGGGAACAGAAGTTCACCCTGGACACCTGGTACGTCGATCACTGCTCTTTCTGGCTCGATATGAAGATCCTCTTGCTTACACCGGCCACTGTCATGCGCCACCAGGGCATCAACGCGGCTGGCGATACGACCGTGCCCACGTTCACCGGCAGTCCCACCCAGCCGACGTCCAGCAAGCCCGCGCATGTGCCAGAGCAAGACATTCCGATCCGCACGACATGACGAGTCCTCATCGTGAATACCGAAATTTTCCTCGTGACATCGTGGCAAAGTCATAGTGATCGGATGCAATTGGAGTGCACATGAACGTTCTGCTGACATGCGTAGGTAGAAGGCGCTATCTCGTGGAGTACTTCAAGTCGGAGCTGAACGGGACTGGCATGGTGCTTGGCGTGGATATGCAACGCAATACGCCGGCCGCGAGTGCATGCGACCTGTTCCTGGTGGCGCCGAGCCTCCATGCGGAGCACTACATCGACTTCCTGCTCGATGTATGCAGGGAACATCGGGTTTCAGCGATCCTGTCGCTCAATGACCTGGAACTGCCGCTCATTGCGGCGCACGCACATCGGTTCCGCGAGATCGGCACGATACCCATCATCTCGTCCGCCGACGTCGTTCGCCTATGCGCGGACAAGTTCCTGACCGCGCAGTTCGCCGAATCGATCGGACTGTCCACGCCGCGCAGCTATGCGACCCTGGAAAGCGCGGAGTCCGCCATCGCGGCTGGTTCCGAGGTCTTCCCGCTCGTCGTCAAACCGCGTTGGGGCAGCGCAAGCTTCGGCATCTTCTTTGTCGAGGACCAAAGCGAGCTTCGCTTCGCGCATGCCTACTGCCAGCGGCTCTGCCAGCAATCGATCTTTGCAAAGATGGGGCCGCCGGGGGAACAGGTTCTGATCCAGGAAATGATTTCGGGCCAGGAGTACGGGATCGATATCTTCAATGATCTCGATGCGAACCCGATCGGCTTCGCGGTGCGCCAGAAACTGAGGATGCGCGCGGGAGAGACGGACCAGGCAATCACTGTCGAAGGCAAGCCGTTCAGCGACCTGGCCGCCCGCATCGGCCGGGAACTGCGGCATATCGGCAACGTCGACTGCGATGTGATCGAACGCGACGGACGCCAGTACCTGCTGGAAATGAATCCAAGATTCGGAGGCGGCTATCCCTTTACCCATATGGCGGGCGCCAACCTCGTACGGGTGCTGCTGAATTGCCTGCGCGGTGAACACGGGCAGGAAGTCCGCTATCAGGCCGGCGTCGAACTGGTCAAGTGCGACGAACTGGTCAGGATGAACACCGCGAACGAAGCAGGAAAGACGCTGGAGACGCCGCTCCCCTCATATGTGGAAGGCGTCGCTGAAGGTCAGTAAATCACCGCTGAAGGATTGCGCTCCTCGGGTATGGTCCTTATCGGACCATATCGCGTAGGAGCGCAATGCTATGGGCTCAGGCAGGCTTTCCCGGCGCGGCACGCACATGAGCGATCTGCCTGACTGACGGCGCCGCCACGGGCATGCCCAGGTAGGGATTCATGGTGCCGAACTCCGCCTGATTGCTGCGCTTCGGTGTCACGCCATTGAGGATGCCGCCGGACAGACTGGCGTGTGCGCGTGCCAGCCGCTTGAGCGATTCATCGACCTGGTCGGGCAACGTCGACCCTGCGCGCAGCACCATCAGCGTGCCGCCGACAACGTTGGCGACGAGCGCGGCATCGGCCACGGCCAGCACGGGCGGCGTATCGATCAATACCAGATCAAAGCGTTCCGCACAGGCCCGCACGGATTCGGCAAAGGCCGGATGCATCAGCAGTTCCGATGGGTTCACCGGAGGAATACCGGCCGGCAGCACGGACAGGCCGTTGACCACGGTGCGCTGGACGGCTTCCGGCAACGCTACGCGGCCGGCGAGCAGATCGGCAAGGCCCACGTCGGTGGCCAGATCAAACCAGCTTGCCACCTTGCCGCGCCGCAGGTCGGCATCGATCAGCAGCACACGCTGGCCGGCCTCGGCAAACAGCACGGCGAGATTGACCGATGCGAATGTCTTGCCAGCGCCCGCCGTGGGGCTCGTCACCGCGAGCACCCGTTGCGGCGTATCGCGCAGCATGAAATGCAGCGCCGCGCGCACGCTGCGCAGCCCTTCCACCGCCATCGAGTGCGGCGAATTGCGCGCCAGCAGGAACTGATCGTGCAGGCCAAGGCGCAGCAGCCGTTCGGCGCCGTCCAGGTCATCGTCGGCGTTCGCCACCAGTTCGTCCTGGCTGACGAGCGCGCGGCCGGGTTCATGCGCGAGCAGCCCCGCGATCTTCCCATGTACCGACTTTGCACGCGCGTCGACAAGCTTCTCCAGTTCCACCTGTTCCTGGCTGAACACTACGTCGCCAAGCATCGGCAGGCCGAGCCGCAATTCGGCGTCGTTGGCGGAGTCCAGCGTGGGCCGGACGCGCTGACGCATGGTCACGCATGCCATCGCTAGGCAGATCCCCATCAGTGCCCCTGCTGTAGTGGCGGGCCACGGTCCCAGGCCCACGGGGCGTACCGGCACCAGCGCGCTGTCCAGCACGCGCACCTGTCCCGTGCGATCGAGTTGCACCAGCGACAATTGCTCCGACTTGTTGCGCAACGTCATGTACATGTCTTCGGCGACCTTCACATCGCGCGTCAGCGCCACCGATTCCCGCTCGGTCGAAGACAGGTTCTGGTAGCGCGAATCCATATCCTTGCGTTCGCGTATCAGCTGCTGGATCTGGTTGTCGACGGTCTTGACCTCGTTCGCTTCCTCGGTAAAGCGTTGCAGCAGCTTGGTGCGTTCCAGCTTCAGCAACGCGATCTGGCGCTGGTAGTCCATGCTGCCGGACAGGTATGACTGGGCGTCCTGCGTCGGCGTCATCGAACCGGCCTTCGAGCGATAGCGCGTCAACGCGGCCTCGGCGCGCTCCAGTTCGACCTTCACGCGCGGAATCTCGTTGCCCAGGAAGGCCAGCGTCGCCGCCGTATCGTCGCGCCGCTGCGTGGCCTGGTTGCCGATGAACGATTCGGTGATGCCATTGACCAGCGCGGCGGCGACCGTGCGGTCGGTGGTCCGCCACGAGATGCTCACGGTGCTCGCATCGCCGGGCTGCATCTCGATATGCAACCCATTAGCCACGTCATTGATGGTCTGCACCATGTCATGGCGCGTCAGCATGAAGCGCGTGCCGGGGTGGGCGTCGATGCGCGTCACCACCAGCGTCACGCCATTCGCCTCCGCCCGCGCGCCCACGCGGCCTTCGAGCAGTTCGCTGTCGCGGTCATAGAGCCGGTAACCGTTGTCGGGCAGAACCTCCAGCGTCAGCGGCACGTTGAGCAGGCGCTCAGGCACCGAGAGCTTTTCCACCGCGACCTGCTCGCCGCTCCATGCGTACCCAAGGCTTTCCGGCCACGGCGTGCCGATCTTGCCGGGATTGGCAAAATGCGCGACCAGCCCGCCGATCAGCGGCGCGCGCAAGGGCAGCGCCGTAATATCAAGACGCAGCCGCTCCACTACGGGGGCCACCACGGTGCGGCTGCGCAGCATGCCGACATCGAGCGGCACGCTGGGCGCCTGCATGGCCGCGGCGGCATTGCGTGCCTGCGCCGCGCCTTCGCGCGGCTGCAGCACCTGGACCAGCGCGCTCGCGCTGTACACCGGCGGCTGCGAAACCGCGCACACCCAGGCCACCGCCGCGCCTACCAGCCCCGCGCCCAGAATCCATCCGGCGTGGTCGACCATTGCACGCCGCGCCACGCCGCCAGCCGCGGGCATTGCCGCATCTGCCGTTCCGGCTCCCGCTGCAAAAAATGACATCTTGTTCACGACGTCCCCCTTGACTCCGAATACTGCCTAACCCCTGCGGGCGCGGCTTGTCTGGTTGCGCCAGTAGTGATGGGGCCCTTTGGTCGGCGTTTTCATCCTGCCTCCTGGTGCCCACTCGGTCGGCGTGCCGATGCATCGGCGGTTGACGCATCGGCGCGTTGTGAAGACTCCGGCAACCGGGCCTGTCACGACAGGCGCCACGGACGCGCGCGCCCGCGCCCTGGCCAGAGTGGATGCGATCAGTGTAGGAAGCTGCCTTGGCAGGATTCTGTTCGATTCCGCACACGCTACCCGCCGCGCCGTGGCCTTGCCCTGACAACGGCCCGTGTGTTGGAAAACGTACCGAAGTGCCGCGCCGGAAAGGCTCCAATGCAGGTGGACATGCCAACGCACGGCCGGCCGGCTCCGAGCCGCTTGCCATCCGAACCCGGAGGAAATGAGATGGAGCAATGCACAGCGAACACCGTGGCGCCCGCGCAGGCAGCACGGCCCGTGGTGGCGCCGCAGCGCCTGCTGCATGGCGAGGCATCGATCTGGCAGGAAACGAACTGCTACATGGACCTCTGGATCGAGCTGCTGCATGGCTGGCACCTCGACCCGCGCGCGGCACTGCCGTTCACTGTGACGCAGGACTACGAAGGCGACCATTTCACCTTCTTCAAGTTTCCGCAGGCCGACCTGGAACTGCTGTATGGAACGGTCGTGCAGGAGAGCGCCATCTACGACACGCTGGAAGCGCACGTTGCCGAACAGGTGCGGCGCGGCCACACGATGCTGGTGGAAGCGGACAGCTTCTACCTGCCCGATACGGGCGCCACGACCTATCGCACGGGTCATGTGAAATCCACGATCGCGATCGACGAGATCGACACCGCGGCGCAGACCATGTCCTACTATCACAGCCTTGGACGCTATGCAGTCGAGGGCGAGGATTACCGGGGCGTGATGCGTCTCACGCCCGAACTCAGCACCAACGGCAACATCCTGTTTCCGTACGTCGAATGCGCGAAGCGCGTGCGCGCGCCGCTGCAAGGCCGTGAGCTGGCCAATACGGTTGCACAACTGATGCGCCACCATCTGGGCCGGCGCCCGACGCAGAATCCCATCACGCGCTGGCGTACTGAGTTCCCGGCACAGGTCGATACGATCCTGGCGCGCGGCGATGCCTACTTCCATCTCTATGGATTCAACCTGCCGCGCCAACTGGGTGCCAACTTCGAGATGCTTCATCACTGCCTGAACTGGCTCGGCGAACACGGCCATACGGTGCCGTCGGACATCAGCGAGGCGGCCGGCAGGATCGCTACCGAATGCAAGGTGCTCCAGTTCCGCCTGGCGCGTGCCGTGGCACGGCGCCGCGCCGATGCCTGCACGGAGTGCCTGGACAACCTGGAGTCGGCCTACGGCACCGTGATCACGGGCCTGGTAGCGTCGTTCGGCAGCATCGATCCGGCACATGGCTACTGAGCGTCGCGCGTGAAGCGCGCCCCGGAACGCCGCCTGACGGCGCGTGGCATTCGGGGCGTGCTGCATTGCGCGAATGACGCCGGTCAGGCGTGCACCAGGGCCAGCGCCGGCAGCAGGCGGTCATACTCGCGCTTGACGAGCTTGTAGCATTCGCAAGAATGCTGCTCAAGTCCGCAACGGTCGAGCACGGTGATGTGGCCGCGGCTGTGGTGGATCAAGCCCATATCCTCCAGCTTGCCAGCGGCTTCGGTCACGCCTTCGCGACGCACACCCAGCATGTTCGCGATCACCTGCTGCGTGATCACGAGTTCGTTGCTTGCCATGCGATCGATGGCCAGCAACAGCCAGCGGCACAGCTGCTTGTTCAGCGAGTGATGGCGATTGCAGGCGGCGGTCTGGGCAATCTGCGTCAGCACGGCCTGCACATAGAGCAGCGTCATGCGTTGCAGCGTGGGAAGCTGCGACAGCTCGGCGCGCAGCGCGCGAGCCGGGATGCGGTACGCAAAGCCGGGGCTGCGTACTTCCACGCGGCTCGGCATGGTGTCGCCACCGGTAACCACGGGGATGCCGACCAAGCCTTCGTTGCCCACCGCCGCGAATTCCACCGTGGCGCCATCCTCAAGCAACGAGAGCAGCGACACCACCGACGTGGTGGGAAAGTAGACGTGGACGATGCGCTGGCCCGAATCGGTCAGCAATTCCCCTGCACGCAGGCGGACGAGCTCGAAGTGTCGCGACAGGACTTCCCATTCATGGCGCGGCATGGCGTTGAGCAGATGATTGACATGCAGGTCCGACCGATGCGTGATCATTTTTTCCTCTCCGTTTGACCGGAGCGACATCGGTACGCGCACGCTGGCAAACGCCTGCGAGACGTGTGACCCGACTTCGCCGCTCCACCCTTTATCAGCTAGCTGCTGGCGAATACCTGGCAGCCTTGCGACTGCCACCCGTAAAACCTGCCGAAGCTTTTTACGCCCCGGATATTCTTCGTTGTTGACTGTATTAAGTGCTATGGCGCACTGAACCGACAGTAGGCAGACGGATAGGTCTGGTAGTCATGCTTTGGTAGGTTGGATGTAGGAATTCGGAGGAGGAAGACGCGGGCGCGGCGGGGCGGGCGCACCGGCCATGTGGAGGAGGGATATGTGTCCTGCCGCGCCAGCCGTGGCATGGCGGGCAGGTGGAGATCGACGGCGTCAGCCGTCGTAATTGACCGACCGGTCGGCGTTCAGCGCGGACACCTCGCCCGAAGGGATGGCGTTGGCCCCGGCTACACCCGCGGCATCGTGCATCAGGCGGATGCGGCGCGATTCACCCGGCCCGAGATGGAACCAGTCGGTCTCGGGCAGGTAGGCGTGATCGTCGATATGGACCCAGCGCGCGAAGCGCCGCGCCTCCACCGTGAGCCACCAGACGCCGTCTTCGCATGCCACGCTGGCACGGAGGCCCGGATCGCGCAGCGCATCGGCACGCCGGTTCGGCAGATAGACCGACTGGCTGAGCAACCGGTTTCCTGCCTCGTCCGGGGTAGTGTCCGACGCGGTTTCCGGAGACGCGTCATGCAGCGTCGCCAGTACCACGTCGTGCGCGGGCGGACCAAAGCGGTATGCGTAGGTGAAATCGAAGAAGTGATCGAGCAGTTCCGCCGCCACCAGCCGCCGCGACTCGCGTGGCGCCAGCGTAAGCGTCCGCGTAGCCTGATCGGCCACGGCCTCGCCATCGCGCAGGCAGCGCAACGTCAACCGCACCGTGCGCGGCGCGCCGGACTCGTTGATCAGGTGCACGTGCAGGCCGTTCAACCCCTCGTCCGTCAGCAACACCTGCAGCGGCTGCCATACCTGCCGCAGCGCGTGCCATGCCGACTTGGGCCGCGCCCGGGCATCGATGATGCCCCAGCCGGCGCCCGGCAGCAGATCTTGCAGCTGCCACACCAGCCCGCCCATGCAGGAGGAACCCGTGCGGCGCCATTCGCCGAACACTTCGGTCATGATCTCCGCCACCACGGCGCGTGACAGCGTCAGGTAGCGGGCCGGATGCTCATAGCGCAGCCGTGGCGGGTCCACCTCGAACAGCGCCCGCAGGTAGAAGTCGCGGATGTCTTCGAAATCCCAGGCTGAACCGGCGTCGCGCGGCACGCGCGCCTTCCAGCGCGGATCGTGCAACGGCTGCGACAGGCCCGCCTCCGCCAGCGTGCGCGCGCACGGCACATTGGCGAATGCCAGGCATTCGGACGTAAAGCGCACGTTGGCGAGCCGCGCGTCGGCCAGCGGCCGCTGGTATGCGCCCACGCCGTAGTAGTGCGTGACGCCGGTATCGGGCTGGAACGGCCACGCGCCCTCGCTCGGCGAGTTGCGCACGTAGACCGTGTCCGGCCGGTGCCTGGCCACCAGCGCCGGGATCAGTTCATCGAACAGCGGCTGGCGCCATGTGCCGCGCGGGGCGCCCAGCATGGCCGCCTGCTGCTCCGCCTCGCTGCCGCCGCACAGCACGGCCAGGCTCGCATGCGCACCGGTCGACGTCAGCCACTGCGAGACTTCGCGGCTCGCGTCGTCCATCAACGCGGCACTGGCGCTGGACTCGCTGCCGTAGTCGAAGTTTGCAAACATGAAGTCCTGCCAGACCATCAGGCCCAGTGCATCGCAATGGCGATAGAACGCCTCGCCCGGATAGCAGGTCACGCCGCTCACGCGCACCATGTTCGCGCCGGCGTCGCGGGCCAGCTCAAGCCAGCGTGCCACGGCCTCGTCGGTATCGGCCAGGCCCGGCAGGTCGTGGCTCGATACGCACGCGCCACGGCAGAACACACGTTCGCCGTTGACGCGCAGCGCAAAAGCGCCGGGTTCGCCATCGCGGTCTTCGGTGATCGTACGAAACCCAACGCGCCCGCATGCCAGTACGTGGCCGCCGAAGCTGGCGTCGATCCGGTAAAGCGCCGGATCGCCATGTGTATGCGGCCACCAGCGTCGTGCATCCGGAATGCGCAGCGTGCCGGCCAGCGTTTGGCCGCCGATGCTGCACAGTTCGCCATGCCACACGGCGTGCTCGGGGCCCATCGCCGAGAACGTACCGTGCGCCGGCACCGGCCCTGGAAAATGCAGTTTTGCCTCGATGACGCCGTCGCTGCCTTCGATCCGGCTCGACAGTTCGGCACGTACGCCATGCGCGAGATCGGTACCGGCGGGATCGAGCAGTTCGATATCGCGCCACGGGCCGACCGCATGCACGGGCGGACACCAGCCAGGCATGTGACCAAGCAGCGTCGTGCGAACCGTGCGCAGCGACGGCGGCTGGATCATGCGCGGCTTCCACCGCACCGGGCCGCGCTGCGTGCGCAGCCACGGGTGCATCGCGCGAAAGCAGATATGCAGCGCGTTGTCCGCACCCGCCAGTTCCACCTCCACCTGGTGTGCCGCGAACATATGGTGCGTGGTGAGCACCTTCACGCCGTTGAGCCAGACCTCGGCAATCGTGGCAAGGCCGTTGAAGCGCAGCAACCGGCGGCCGCTGCCGGAGAAATGCAACCGGTACCAGTAATCGTTATGGTGCAGTGGCGGCGGCGCCGTATCGTCCCAGCGTCGCGCGGCGCGCAGCGCGCTGGCCACGGTACCGGGCACCGGCGCGGGCAACCAGTGGCCGGTCTCGGACAGCTCGCCCGGATGCGCGGCCGCATTCGCAAAGGTTTCAAGCAGGGTCCAGTCGCCTTCAAGCCGCGATCGCCCCACGGCCACCCCGGGCTGCAGGATGGGCAGCAATGCCGGTTCCGGATCCCGTGCGGTCATGTGACGGTCTCTCCAAAGTGGGCCGCCAGCGCGGGTACCGTGCCCTGGTAAGCCAGTTCGAGCTGTTCCAGGCAATCCTGGCAGCTATCGGACTTGTGGCTGATGACGGCGCGCATCAGGCGGAACTGCATGACCATCGCCTCGGACGCCATCGTGTAGCACGCTTCGGCCAC
>DAIOET010000001.1:43123-48412 GCA_036746135.1 Cupriavidus sp. | reverse complement strand
ACATGTCCAGCTACAACATCGCACTGAATTTTGAAGACGGCGTGACCCGCTTTGTCGAATGCAAGGCCGGGGAAAAGGTTCTCGATGCCGCTTTTCGCGCCAAGATCAACCTGCCGATGGATTGCTCCGACGGCGTGTGCGGCACTTGCAAGTGCCGCGCCGAGAGTGGCCGCTACGACCTGGGCGACGATTACATCGAGGACGCACTGAGCGAGGACGAGAAGGACAGTGGACTCGTGCTCACCTGCCAGATGGTGCCGCAGAGCGACTGCGTCATCGCCGTTCCGGCATCGTCGACGGTGTGCAAGACCGAGCAAAGCAAGTTCGCCGCGACGGTTACGAAGGTCGAACAGCACAATGATGCGGCAGTGGTTCTTGAGCTGGACGTTGACAGCATTCCTCCGGTCTTCCTGGCTGGCCAGTACGTGAACATCGATGTTCCTGGCAGCGGACAGCATCGCTCGTATTCGTTCTCGTCCGCACCGGGCGCGTCGAAGATCAGCTTTCTGATCAAGAAGATTCCTGGCGGCGTGATGAGCACCTGGCTGGAATTGGCCCAGCCGGGCCACAAGGTGCAACTGACCGGCCCCTTGGGCAGTTTCTATCTTCGGGCAGTGGAACGTCCCTTGCTGTTTCTGGCCGGCGGCACGGGCCTGGCGCCTTTCCTGTCGATGTTCGAAGTGCTGGTTCGCGCGAACTCGCAGCAGAAGGTGCATCTGATCTATGGCGTGACGCGGGACCTCGATCTGGTACAGATTGAAGCGATCCAGGCGTACGTCGCCAAACTGCCGAACCTGACGTTCAGCACCGTGGTTGCCGAGGCGGAATCGAGCCATCCTCGCAAGGGTTGGGTGACCCAGCATATGCCGGCGGAATGTCTGAACGACGGCGATGTCGACGTGTACTTGTGCGGCCCGCCCCCGATGGTCGATGCCGTGCGCAAGCACTTCGACGACAACGGCGTGAAGCCGAACAGCTTCCACTATGAGAAGTTCACGCCCAACGCTGCCCCGGTGACGCCATGAGTGCGCAGCGATTTGAAGGCAAGGTCATGGTGGTGACCGGCGCGGCGCAGGGCATCGGCCGTGGCGTGGCGCTACGCGCAGCGGCGGAGGGCGCCAAGGTCTTGTTCGTCGACCGTGCGGACTTCGTCTCCGAAGTCGCGGCGGAGGCAAGAGGGGCCACTACCGCCGGCTTTATTGCCGACCTGGAGACCTATGACGGCGCGGCCGCCACGATGGCATTCGCGGTGAAGCTCTTTGGTCGCATCGACATATTGGTCAACGGCGTGGGCGGCGCGATCCGGATGCGGCCCTTTGCCGAATTCGAACCACAGCAGATTGACGCGGAGATTCGTCGCTCGCTCATGCCTACGCTGTACGCCTGCCACGCGGTGCTTCCGCATATGCTCGCGCAGGGTGGTGGAACCATCGTCAACGTTTCTTCGAATGCAACGCGCGGTATTCGCCGCGTACCGTACTCCGCTGCGAAGGGCGGCGTTAACGCGATGACGCAGTCGCTGGCAATGGAGTATGGCGAGCACAACATTCGAGTGGTCGCGGCCGCTCCCGGCGGAACGGAGGCCCCTGCGCGTCGCGTGCCGCGCAATGCCGCCGGAGATAGCGAACGAGAGAAGGTCTGGATGAACGAGGCCGTGACGCAGGTGACCGATTCGACGTTCTTCCGGCGCTACGGAACCCTTGACGAACAGATCGCGCCGATTCTTTTCCTCGCCTCCGACGAAGCGAGCTATATCACTGGCACCGTGTTGCCGGTTGCTGGCGGCGACAACGGCTAGCACTCGTCGCAATCCATCGTATCCCTGCCAACGCCGCGCTAGACGGCGACCGGCAAATTCAACGTTTCAAGCTCGGATAGCCGCTGCCACCCACGCGACATGCAGATGCCGCGAGGGATGGCGCGCCATTCCTTAAAAAACGGAGGAGACAAATCATGCGTCACGTTGACGTTCACAAGCTTGCAGACGACGCGCGCTTCAACCGGTTTCATGCCGGACTACTGTTCTGGTGCGCGATCATCATCATCTTCGACGGCTACGACCTCGCCGTCGTGGGCATTGCCCTGCCGTCCATCATGAAAGACATGGGTGTCGACGCCACGCGCGCCGGCTTCATGGTCAGTTCCGCGTTGTTCGGGATGATGTTTGGCGCGGTCATCATGGGCACCATTGCCGATCGTATTGGCCGGCCAAGGGCGATTGCCATCTGCATCGCGCTGTTCAGCGTCTTCACTGCGGCGGCGGGAATGACGCATGATCCGATTACGTTCAGCGTGACGCGCTTTCTTGCCGGACTGGGGATCGGCGGTGTGATGCCGAACGTCGTCGCGCAGATGACGGAGTTTTCGCCACGAAAAATTCGCGGGACGATGGTCACGCTCATGTTCAGCGGGTATTCCGTCGGCGGGATGCTCGCGGCATTGATGGGCAAATCGCTGATCGAAACGTACGGCTGGCAATCGGTGTTTCTGGCGGCGAGCGTTCCCGTACTGATCATCCCTGCCGTGCTGCGGATGATGCCGGAATCGCTCCCGTTCCTGATTCAACGTAATCGTCTGGATACGCTCCGAGCCGTGCTCCTGAAGATCGACCCGTCCTACCGTGCCCAGGAAACAGACCGGTTCGACTTGCCGCAAGCCGAGAAGAGTGCCAGTGCGCCCATCAGCATGCTGTTCCGCGATGGCCGTGGATTCAGCACCGCGATGCTGTGGATTGCCTTCTTCATGTGCCTGTTCATGGTCTACGCGTTGAGTTCCTGGCTCACGAAACTCATGGCTGGTGCGGGCTATAGCCTCGGATCGGCGCTGACGTTCGTGCTGGTGCTGAACTTCGGCGCGATGGCCGGCGCAATCGGCGGCGGCTGGCTGGCGGACAAGTTCAATATCAAACACGTACTGGTTGGCATGTACGCGCTCGCCGCCGTTTCCATCACGCTGCTTGGCTACAAGATGCCGACCGAAGCGCTGTTCTTCGTGGTCGCGCTTGCTGGTGCCTCCACCATCGGTACGCAGATCGTGACGTATGCGTATGCAGGTCAGTTCTATCCGGCGACCGTCCGGGGAACCGGTATTGGCTGGGCCTCCGGTGTGGGGAGAAGCGGTGCAATCCTCGCACCGATCGTCATCGGCGTGCTGGTGAGTATGTCCCTGCCACTGCAGCAGAATTTCGTTGCCATCGCGGTGCCTGCCGTGATCGCGGTGCTGGCTGTGCTGCTGATCGACCACAAACGATCGGCGTCGGTGATCGACAGCGAGTCCAGCCAGGGCACAGCGGATGCCGAACATGCCACCGTTCTGCGCGAACGCGCTGCACGGTAGGCAGATCGGCGTGCCCGGCGTTACGTCGACTTCAGTACATTCCGGGGCGCACTCGTCCAGTGAATCACCGATGCGGCGATGCCGAGGGCGATGCCGAAGACGACGATGCCGGGCCAGCCAAAGCGCGTCATCAGCCAGCCGCTGATCATCACGCCGACGGCGCCGCCGAGGAAGGTGGCGGTCATGTACAGGCTATTGATCCGGCCTTGCGCTTTGGGATCGACGGCGAAGGCGCGTGTCTGGTTCGAGACCAGCCCCGCCTGCACGCCGATATCCAGCACGACGACGCCGATCACCAGGAGCGCCAGCGATGTCTCGGCGCCGGCCAGAAACAGATAGGACAGCGTAACGAAGCCGATGCTCGCGGCGATGACGGTTCGCGGGCCCAGTCGGTCGGTGGCACGACCGCCGAGCGAAGCGGCAAGTGCGCCGGCGGCACCGATGATGCCAAAGCCGCCCGCCCAGGCACTGCTCAGATGCAGCGGCCCGTCGGCAAGCAGCGCTGCGAGGTTGACCCAGAAGGCATTGAAGCACGCCCACAACAGCGCCTGGATGATCATCGACTGACGAATGGGAGCGTTATCCCGAGCCAGCGGCCAGAGCGATGCGAGCAAGCGTCCATACGAAAGGTTCGTGCTCGGCAGACCGCGAGGAAGGAGCGAGGCGGCGGCGATCCAGACCGGGATCATGAAAATCGCGGCCAGGCCGTAGACCGCGCGCCAACCATAGGCCGCGCCAACCACGCCGCTGATCGTGCGGCCAAGCAGGATGCCAACCATGATGCCGCTCACGACGGTGCCGACGGAGCGTCCGCGCTCGCTCGGCAATGACATGACGGCCGCAAATGGAACGAGTTGCTGAGGCACGCAACTGACGACACCGAGACCGAAGGACGCAATGATCAGGGGCCAGATGCTCGGCGCGAGCGCCGCGGCCAACGCGAAGCAGAACGCAAGCGCGATCTGGATCAGCACGAGTTTGCGCCGGTCGAATCGATCACCCAGAGGCAACAGCAATGCCAGTCCGCTGGCAAAGCCGAGCAACGCCGCGCCGGCAACGAGGTCAACGGTTGTCACGTTGACTTTCATGCCCGTGGCGATCAGTGGCAGGATTGGCTGCGTGCAATAGATGTTGGTGATCACCGCGCCCGCGATGATCGCCATCATGATGATTTTGGCGCGGGACGCCACGGGCGGCGCACCGGCGGCCGAAGTATCGTGCGGGGCGCTCATGGCAGTCTCCCGCTGGAAATGGCGCGCCGCGTCATAAACGCCGATGCGTGCGCGGCCGTGGCGAGGCTGGTCAGGCTGCGACGCTTTGGTCGCGTAATGTTCCGTCTACTCGCTTCGGAACCGTGATTGCAATGTCGAGGCATATGACTCTCCAAGCCGATAATGCGAGCCCGCCGAGGGCATCGCGTCTTGGTTCGAAGACTACGCGCGTGCAATCGCCAAGAGAATGCCTCGATATCGGGAATCTCTCTTCCACGATTTGAGAGGGTGATGCCAAGACGCCTAATTCAATGCGACGTCATCGGTACGCCGCGCGCAGAAATGCGCCGAGCTGCGCCCGCTGCTGGCCGATGCCACCCGACGTTTCGCCCGCGAATGGCACGGCTTCTGGATACAGCGCCGCAAGCATTGCCCACATGACGCGCCGCGATTCGGCCCCGCCAGCCAGGAACGCTTTGCCGATCTCGCGCGGCCATGCCGCGTGGGTGTTGAACCGACCAAGGTCGGACAGCATTTCATCGGCGCGCATGACCGTCATGCGCCGGTTGTAAGGCGCGATAACGCTATCGGGCGATACGAATCCATGTTCAGCGGAAAGGATCAGAACGTTCGGCGGCGCATCGGCGCTCTGGTGCTTGGCGAGCGTGGTGTACATCACGCCCTTGTACAGTTCAATGGCTTTTGCCGGCCGATCGAGCTTGGTCCCCGAGCAAGCCAGAAG
>DAIOET010000001.1:0-43023 GCA_036746135.1 Cupriavidus sp. | reverse complement strand
CTTCTCGATTATTGGAAGAATGTTTCTCACATTCGTCCTCTAATCTCTCTGGGCGAAAACGCATACCATCCCTCTCAACGGGGCGGCCCGCCTCGTGAATTGGCGTTGCAAGTGTTGGAAGTGAAGCAGAAGCGATGAAAGTAGCTCTTGTTGTGTTCGATGGTGTTCAAGCGCTGGATGTGGCCGGCCCGATGGACGTGTTTGCGGAAGCCAATGCGCTGCTGCCGCACCACAAGCGCTATGAGGTCACGCTGGTTGGCGTAACGCCGCATAGCGTTACCTGTTCCAACGGCATGCACGTGGGTGTTCATGTCGACTATCGCAACTACCGCGATGAATGCGACCTGCTTCTCATGGCAGGGGGACCTCGGGCGCCAGGCTTGCAGCCCGATCCGGACTTTCTTGCCTGGCTTCACGACAAGGCGTTGACCGCACAGCGGTTCGGAGCCGTCTGCAATGGCGTGTTCCTGCTGGCACACGCGGGATTGCTCGACGGACGGGAAGTCACCGCGCATTGGTCCGATACCAAACGGCTGCAGGAATATTTCCCGCGTGCGCTCGTCCGCCCGGACAAGATATTCGTGCGCGACGGCAATCTTTTCACCAGTGGCGGTGTCACGGCCGGCATCGATCTGTGCCTTGCGCTTGTTGCCGAGGACTTTGGGCATGCCATTGCGGTAAAAGTCGCAAAGCGCCTGATCGTGTATATCCGCCGCGATGGCGGGCAGTCCCAGTACAGCCCCTACCTGGCCGTTGGCCCCGAAGAAGATTCCATCGTCAGCCGGGCCATGCGCTACATCAACGACCACATCGCGGAAGCCTTCTCCATCGAGGAATTGGCGGATGCCGTGGGCGTGAGCCGTCGAACATTCAGCCGCACCTTCGCAAAGCACGCGAAGGTCTCGCCGTCGGTATTCGTCGAGCAGGTGCGGGTCGACTTTGCGCGCAAGCTGCTTGAGCAAACCGACGTGCCGCTCAAGACCATTGCGTTCCGGAGTGGATTCCATAGTTCGACGCATATGCGAATGATCTTTTCCCGCCGGCTCGATATCACTCCAAAGGAGTATCGCCAGCGCTTTCAGGAAACCGAAGGCAGCTCGCAGGCAGTTACGGAAAAGCACGGCGAAGGCGAGCAGATCATGTTCCCATCCTCTCCGTCCCCGCGCCGGGAACATCCCCAACACCGCGCCGTCGCTGCTACAGCGCATTAGTCTGCATCTCGCGGGGCCGTTAAAGCGGCGGCCTCGCGGAACTCGCAATAGGCCGCCACAAGATCCGCGAGTGCGAACCCGCGATTGCGACCACTTGGATTGGGTAGCAGCCAGACTTTCGATGCGGCGATCGGCTCCCGCTGAAGTCCCCAACTGACGTGCTTCTGATGGCTCATGGCGGCGTAGGCGTCCTTGCCCAGGAAGGCAATGTAGTGGGGACGAAAGCGATTCAGTCGACTAACCAGTCCTGCCGCGGCGTCGGCATACTCCTGCTTCGACAACTCGGTGGCGCTGGCGGTTGGCCGGCAGACTACGGTGGCGAGGCCAAATCCATACTTCAAAAGCTGCTTGTCCTCGACGGGCTTCAGTTCGCGCTCGGTGAATCCCGCAAGATGAAGGGTCCGCCAGAATCGGTTTCCGCGTCCTTCAAAGTGGTGGCCGACTGCCGCCGCCCGCAAGCCAGGGTTCAGGCCGCAGAAGATCGCCGACAAGCCGGGCACGATGAGGTCCGGCAGCGCGCTTCCCGATGCCTGCGTCGCGGCGGAGCTTTGATCCGTCATGTCATTTCCACGAAACCGGTTCCACATAGAACCTGAGTACGTTGTCTCCGGTGGCGGATGCGCCGATTACTTGCTCATCCTTCCGAAATTCGATTACCGATGCGCATCGTCGCGCGAAGCAATCGGCCGCGGCCCGTGCCAGATGCTCGGCCGCAAGTGTGTCGTCAAGACGGCCCGCAAGCAGAGATCCGTTCGTCGCAAAGACCGCAATGTCTCCAGCGCTATCGCTGGCGCCGTCTGCCTGGCCTAACGCTAAAGCCACGACGAAAGGCTTTCTGATTTCAATCAGCGCTGCGGCCATGCCGACCGGGTCGTCGGATATCGCGTCCGGCAATGTCCGATGCTCGTTGATTCCACAGGCACCGGCAATGCCGCAATGCCGTGGATTGCCGCTTCTTTCGAGTTTCATCGGACCACTCCTGCTATTGGCGAGCACACGCAGCCATTACCGTGACTATAGAGATCGCCGCGATTGGCAGCGTCGCGGGATAGGACCGAATCCGGCCAACATCGCGCGTTTCCAGGCCAAGGCGTACCGGCACCCGAGTTTCGCTGCCGGAACCGCGTCGTCCTTACCGTACCGCGCATCCGAAAAAAATCACCGGACGTTGCGGTTTCAGGCCAAGTTGTAGCGCTTATCTGCCGCGACACCGCCCTCGTCCTTACCGCTACCTAGAATGACTTTCACCGGTGACTCGCATCCGCGATGCCACGCGCGAACATACGCATTCCTCTGGAGGTTCCAAATGGCTGCAGTACCAAATGATGGGTCGACGGGCGTGACGAAATATGGCCAGGACCCGCGCGATGACGATGATCCTCAGGAGACCGCCGAGTGGCTCGACGCACTCGATGGTGTGGCGTCGCATATCGGCATGGACCGTGCGCGTTTCCTGATTCAACGGCAAATCGAGTTTGTGCGGATGAGCGGCGAGTATTCCCCGTTCTCCACCGCAACGCCCTATGTGAATACGATTCCGACGAGCAAGCAGGTCGCCATTCCCGGAGACCAGGCCACGGAACACAAGATTCGCTCGTACATGCGCTGGAACGCGATCGCGATGGTGCTGCGTGCCGGCCGCGAAACCAATGTGGGTGGGCACATTGCTTCCTTCGCCTCCGCCGCAACGCTGTACGACGTCGGCTTCAACCACTTCTGGCACGGCGCCTCCGCCAATCATGGGGGAGATCTTGTCTTCTTCCAGGGGCATTCTTCGCCTGGTATCTATTCGCGTGCCTTCCTCGAAGGCCGCCTGACGGCCGCGCAACTGGACAACTTCCGCCAGGAAACGGGCGGGCAGGGCATGCCGTCGTATCCACATCCCTGGTTGATGCGCGATTTCTGGCAATTTCCCACTGTCTCGATGGGCCTTGGTCCCCTCATGGCGATCTATCAGGCCCGCTTCATGAAGTACATCGAAGCCAGGGGTGTCGTGACGACAAAAGGGCGCAAGGTCTGGGCGTTTCTTGGCGATGGCGAGATGGACGAACCCGAATCGATGGGCGCAATCGGCATGGCGGCGCGGGAGCGGCTGGATAACCTGATCTTCGTGGTCAACTGCAATCTCCAGCGCCTGGACGGGCCGGTGCGTGGCAACGGCAAGATCATCCAGGAACTGGAAAACCTGTTCAGCGGCGCCGGATGGAACGTCATCAAGGTGATCTGGGGCAGCCGCTGGGATGCCCTGCTGGCGCGCGACCGAAATGGCGCGTTGATGCGCCGGATGATGGAAGTGGTGGACGGGGAATATCAGACGTACAAGTCCAAGTCCGGTGCTTACGTGCGCGAGAAGTTCTTCAACACGCCGGAACTCAAGGCCCTGGTGGCGGACTGGACCGACGATGACATCTGGGCGTTGAATCGTGGTGGACACGACCCCCACAAGATCTACGCCGCCTATGCACAGGCTTCGACTCCGAATGGTCGACCGACGGTAATCCTGGCCAAGACCATCAAGGGCTATGGGATGGGCGAGGCCGGCCAGGCGATGAATAACACGCATCAGCAGAAGAAGATGCAGGTGGAGCAACTGAAGGCGTTCCGCGACCAGTTCAAGCTTCCGATCTCCGACGAAGCCATTGCGGACGTGCCCTATCTGAAATTCGACGAAGGCTCGAACGAATTTGAGTATCTGCAGGCGCGCCGCCACGAACTCGGTGGCTATGTGCCGGCACGCCGGCAAAAGGCCGCATCGCTGCCAACGCCCGACCTCGGCGCGTTCGACGCTCTGCTCAAGGGCACGACGGAAGGCCGGAAGATGTCGACGACGATGGCTTTCGTGCGTTTTCTGGGTGTGCTGCTCAAGGACAAGACGCTAGGCAAGCGCGTTGTGCCAATCGTGCCCGATGAGTCGCGGACGTTTGGCATGGAAGGCTTGTTCCGGCAGATCGGCATATGGAATCAGGACGGACAGCGCTATGAGCCGGAGGATTCTGGACAACTGATGTTCTACCGTGAATCCGAAACCGGGCAGATTCTTCAGGAAGGCATCAACGAGGCAGGTGGCATGTCGGACTGGATCGCCGCGGCGACGTCGTACTCGACGCACGGCGAGACCATGATTCCGTTCTTCGTGTTCTATTCGATGTTCGGCTTCCAGCGCGTCGGCGACCTGGTATGGGCGGCCGGTGACATGCGCTCGCGCGGCTTCCTGCTGGGAGGCACCGCGGGCCGGACCACGCTTAACGGCGAAGGGCTGCAGCATCAGGACGGGCATTCGTTGCTGTGGGCATCGAGCGTGGCAAATTGCATTAGCTACGACCCCACATTCAGCTACGAACTCGCCGTGATCATGCAGGACGGTTTGCGGCGCATGGTGACCGAGCAGGAGGACGTCTTCTACTACGTCACCGTGATGAACGAAAACTACGAGCACCCGCCGATGCCAGACCGCGCGGATGTGGCGCAGGACATCATCCGGGGCCTGTATCTGTTCAGAAAGTCGGCTGCCGAAAGCGCAATGCCCCGTGTGCAGTTGATGGGCGCCGGCACCATCTTCAACGAAGTCATCGCCGCTGCAAGCCTGCTGGAGGCGGACTGGTCCGTGGCAGCGGACTTGTGGAGTGCCCCGGGCATCACCGAACTGGCCCGCGAAGGCCGCGAGGTCAAGCGCTGGAACCTGCTGCATCCCACGGAAGTTCAGCGCGTCTCACACGTGGAGCGGCTTCTCACCGGTGCGCAGGGTCCGGTCATTGCTTCGACCGATTACGTGCGCACGCTGACCGAGCAACTCCGCGAGTTCATCCCGCAACGCTTCGTCGTGCTCGGCACCGATGGCTTCGGGCGCTCCGACACCCGTGAAAAGTTGCGCGACTTCTTTGAAATCGATCGCTACTGGATTGCTGTATCAGCGCTCAAGGCCCTCGCCGACGAAGGCACGATCGAAGCCAGTGTCGTGGCTGATGCGATCAAAAAGTACGGACTCGACCCATCCAAGCCGAATCCGATGGGTGTGTAGGCCGGATGTTTAGGCCGCAGGGCCGGTAACGGCCCGAGTTTTCGACTGGCCCTCGTCGCTGCCGTGGCGTCGAGGGCCAGCTTCATTGTGAGCCGCGCTTGCATTGGCAATGGCTGCACCTGGCCGGAAATCGGTATGAGATGGCCCCAAACCTCCATAACCAGGCCGTCGTCCCAGGCGCCAAATTTCTAGACTTTAAGCAACGGGCAATCGCTCAGTTTCACGACAGGTCTAGCAATCATGATGATCGAGAATCGGAACTCCTCCTTCCTGTTTGGAGGCAACGCTCCCTACGTTGAGGAGCAGTACGAGGCGTACCTGACCGACAGGTCCGCGGTGTCTGAAGAATGGCGCGGCTATTTTGATGCGCTCCAGGCCGTGCCGGCAGTGGATGGGTCGAGCAGTGCCGATGTCGCGCACAGTCGCGTCGTATCCCGCTTCGTCGAACTGGCGAAGCATTCACGGCCGGGTGAGCATCCGCCGAGCGGCAATCCCGGATTCATCCGCAAACAACTCGCCGTGCAGGCAATGATCCTGGCTTACCGGATGGTCGGCACGCGCCATGCGCATCTCGACCCACTGCGCTGGATGGAACCTGTGGCGGTGCCGGACTTGATTCCGAGCTACTACGGACTCTCGCAGGCGGACATGAAGACGAAGTTCGATCCGTCGGATACGAATTTCTCAGACGACGATATGACGCTGGAGGCAATGGTCGAGGCGCTGTCCGAAACATACTGCGGCACCCTGGGTGCGGAGTTCATGTACCTCACGGACCCGGCCCAACGAAACTGGTGGCAGATGCGGCTTGAGTCCACGCGGTCGAAAGCCAAGCTGACCGTCAACGACAAGCGGCATGTTCTGGAAAAACTCACGGCCGCTGAAGGACTGGAGAAGTACCTTCATTCCCGTTACGTCGGGCAGAAGCGCTTTTCGCTGGAAGGTGGCGAGTCGCTGATCGTGCTGTTGGACGAGCTGGTTTCCTACGGCGCGTCGCGGGGCATCCAGCATTCCATACTGGGCATGGCACACCGGGGCCGACTCAATGTGCTGGTGAATATCGCCGGCAAGCCAGCCGCGGCGCTCTTCGATGAATTCGACGGCAAGAAGTCTCAGGATCTGATCGCGGGTGACGTCAAGTATCACAAGGGATTTACCAGCACGATCGCCACGGAGGCGGGACCAGCCGAGGTCACGGTCGCCTTCAACCCTTCGCATCTGGAGATCGTCAATCCCGTGGTGCAGGGGATGGCCAGGGCGCGCGCCGAAGCGCTGGGACTGAGTTCGGGCGCCGTGCTTCCGATCGAGATTCATGGCGATGCATCGATCTCCGGGCAGGGCATCGTCATGGAAACGATGAACTTGTCGAGCACGCGCGGATACGGCACCGGTGGCACGATTCACATCGTGGTCAACAACCAGGTTGGCTTTACTACGTCCCGTCCGCAAGATGCACGGTCGTCGTTCTACTCTACGGATATCGCCAAGATGATCGAGGCGCCCGTGCTGCACGTGAATGGCGACGATCCCGAGGCCGTGGTCGCGGCCACGCGCATGGCCATCGATTTTCGTGCGACGTTCAATCGGAGCGTGGTGATCGAACTGGTCTGCTTCCGCCGCCACGGCCATCAGGAGCAAGATACGCCGAGCATTACGCAACCGCTGATGTATCGCTCGATCTCGGGTCATCCCGGTGTGCGGTCCATCTACGCCTCGAAGCTCGTGAGCGAACAGGTTGTGAGTGCGGAGGACGTCGAGCAACTTGTCATCGAGTACCGCGAGCGGATGGACGCCGCGCAAGGCGAGGCCGATCATGCCGCATCGCATGACGATCGGACCGGCGCGGCATCGCTGCAGGAGGTTCTTGGACGGACCCCGGACGCTGTGCCGGTTGCGCGACTCAAGGCGCTTGGACAGCGCATCACATCCGTCCCCGAACAATTCACGTTGCACCCGCTGGTCGAAAAGGTGATCGCGGCACGCCGCGAAATGGCGGCGGGAACGCGTGCCCTTGACTGGGGAATGGCCGAGCACCTGGCGTATGCGTCGCTGCTATCGGATGGCGTGAACGTGCGGCTCAGCGGCCAGGATAGCGAGCGCGGAACGTTCAGCCATCGGCACGCCGTGCTTCACGATCAGAAGCGCGTGGCGCGCGATCAGGGCTTCTATACGCCGCTAGAGCATGTTGCCGAGAATCAGGGAACCATCGCGATTGCGAATTCCACGCTGTCCGAGGCGGGTGTGCTCGGTTTCGAGTACGGCTACTCGCTGGAGCGGCCCGATTCGCTGGTGCTGTGGGAAGCGCAGTTCGGCGACTTTGCGAATGGTGCCCAGGTCGTGATCGACAACTTCCTGTCCGCTGGCGAAGCCAAGTGGGGGCAGCGCAGCGGCATCACGTTGCTGTTGCCGCATGGCCAGGAAGGGCAGGGTCCCGAGCATGCATCGGCACGGCTCGAACGTTATCTTCAGCTTTCCGCACAGGGCAATATGCGGGTGGCGCAGCCCACAACCCCCGCGCAGATCTATCACCTGCTGCGCGAACAGGCGTTGGGACACGACCGCGTTCCCCTGATCGTCATGACGCCGAAGTCGCTGCTCCGCCATCCCGAAGCGATCAGCAGCCTGGAAGACCTGGCCAATGGCGAGTTCGAGCCAGTGCTGACGGAAGCGCGGACCAAGGCCGAAGCCGAAAAGGTGGATTCGCTGATCCTGAGCTCCGGCAAGGTCTACTTTGAATTGCTTGCCCGTCGTCGCAAGGCCGGCAAGGACAATATCGCACTGCTTCGCGTGGAACAGCTGTATCCGTTCCCGGATCTTGAGATCGCTAACGAACTGGCGCGCTACCCGAACCTGAAGCACGTGGTGTGGTGCCAGGAGGAGTCGAAGAACCAGGGCGCATGGACCTTTGTGATGGAGCGGATGCTGGACATCGTCAAGACACCGGGCATGCTGCGTTACGTCGGACCGGAAGCCACGGCATCGACTGCACCGGGCTACGCATCGATGCATGCAACGCGGGTGGAGAGCTTTTTGCGCGCCGCCATTGGAGATGCCCGCGAGTAACGGGGCACAGGGCGAAAAGGCATTGCCGATATGCCCACTTCAGTTTTCGGCCTTAGTCAGTAATCAGTAGTCAGTAGTCAGTAAAAGGGAGTCGGCGCCGATGGCGCCGATTTTCTTTGCCTGTTTGGGTTCCTCCCTTTTGCTGATGCAGGCACAACGCGTCTATCGAGATCGCGGTGAATCAAATGGATGAAATCATGTCAAGAAGCGCTCTGGCGACCGGCACGCTGCCGTCGCAATGGGAACCTGAAAGTCCGCAGGAAGATCTTCAACTGATCGCGCGGGTGCTGGATATCGTCGGTGACGCCTGGACACTGCTGATCGTCCGCGAAGCACTGGCCGGCACGACCCGCTTCGGCCAGTTTCAGCGGCATCTGGGGCTTGGCCCGAACATCCTTGCCGCGCGGCTGCGCACGCTTGTCGAGCATGGTGTGCTGGAGGCGCAGGCAAGCAGGCAGCGCGCCGACTGGAGCGACTACGTTCTGACGGAAAAGGGCGCGCGCTTGCACGCCGTTCTGGCCGCGCTACGGCAATGGGGCGGCGACCATTGCGTCCCGACCGGATCGGATCAAGCCTCGGTGCACGAGTCCCGCTAGCCTGGGCACGTTGCAGGGCTGGAAAGCAACGCGGCACCTTCAGGCATTACGCCGGAAGGTGCCGCTCAAGACAGAGTTCGCAGAGACGGCTACCGAGGTAGCCAGCGCGTGGCGTCAGTTGACGACGGGGGTTTTGCCGTAGGTCGATTCCCAACCGCCACCGAGGACCTTGCAGAGCACGATAAGGTTGGTGGCTGCCGCGGCGCGGCTCTCTTCAAGATTGCGCTGGGCCTGAAGGAGTTGCCGCTGCACGTTCAGCACATCGAGATAGTCGACGGCGCCAGCCTTGTATCGCTGCTGGGCGATGGACAGCGCCCGCTGATTCTCGCCAACGACCGTCACGAGCTTGTCGCGGCGCCGTTGCTCGGCATCGTAGGCGACCAGCGCGTCATCCACCTCACGCCATGCCTTGAGCACTGTATGGCGATACTCGATGGCCGCCTCTTGTTGCTGCGCTTCGCGCAGACGCAGCGTGCCCTTGAGCCGGCCTCCCTCGAAAATCGGAATGGAGATCGACGGACCGACGACGAACTGACGCGAGGCCCAGTCGGCGAGATTCGAAAGCTGCAGGCTCTGAAAGCCCGCACTGCCATTCAGCGTGATGCGCGGATAGAAGTCGGCCTTCGCCATGCCGATCGATGCCGTGGCCGCGTGAAGGTTCGCCTCGGCGCGCCGGATATCGGGACGCCGCTGCACGATTTCGGATGGCAGGCCAACGGGTACGCGCGCAGGGAGCGCCGGCATGTCGCGCGCCTCGCCCAGCTTTTGACGCAGCGCGCCGGGTTCTTCGGCCAGCAACAGGCCAATCGCATTGATCATGGCGTCGTGCCGCGCCTCCAGCGTCGGAATCAGGCTCTCGATCGATGCCACCTGGGCCGATGCATTGGCGACGTCGAGGTCGGTCGTTACCCCCTCGCGTGCTCGAACCTGCGTGAGCTTTGCCGTGTCGCGGGCAATGGCCAGGTTCTGATTGGCGATCTCCAGCAACGACTGGATGTCGCGCAATTCCACATAGTCTCGCGCCAGTTCCGCGCGGACCGACAGCAGCACAGCGTTACGGTCTTCGAACGATGCATCGGTAAGCGCCCCGGCGGCTTCGACACTGCGGCGCACGCGGCCCCAGACATCGATTTCCCAGGAGGCATCGAATCCGAACTGGTAGACATCGAACGGAGGCGATCCGCTCGATCCCGGCATCGGGGCGACGCCGAGCGGGGAGCCGCCGGATGCCGGCTGCGGCGGGCTTGCGTTGGGCGAGGCGCCAAGCAGCGAGAGAATACCGTTGGGACTGCCGCGCTCACGATAGTAGGAAGCGGCACCGTCCAGCTTCGGAAGCTGAGCGGCGCCAACCACCTGCTGTGTCGCCCGGCTCTGTCCCAGACGTGCCGATGCCGCCGCGACGTCAAGGTTTGCCTGGGCCAGTCGGTCCTCCAGTTCGTTCAACAGGGGATCGTTCAGCAGCGTCCACCAGTCCGCGTTGAACTCGGCGTCGACCGGGCGGCTTTCGGATTGCGCGGACTGGAGCCGTTGGAAGACATCCGGTGTGGACGATTCCGGGCGTTTGAAGTCGGGGCCGACGGCGCAGCCCGCAAGCGCAAGCGCCGCGAGTAACGCGAGCGCGGTAGCGCGCGGAGAGAATTCTTCGGCATTCATTGCTTGTTACCTCCCTGGCGGGGCGCGTCACCGCGCTGGTCAGTGTCGACGTCCGCCACCACCGAGAGACCGACGCCAAGCTCGGCGGCGGCCTTCTGACCGTGGTCGATCGTGATCTTCACTGGCACGCGCTGGACGATCTTGGTGAAGTTGCCGGTCGCGTTGTCTGGGGCGATTGCTGCAAAGCTGACGCCCGTGGCGGGAGCGAGACTGTCGATATGACCCTGGATTTCGACGCCGGGAAGACTGTCGACCCTGATTCGGGCGCTCTGGCCGGGACGCATATGCGTGATCTGGTTTTCCTGGAAGTTGGCGACGACGTAAGCATCGGAGACCGGGACGATTGCCAGCACCGGCGCACCTGTCGTGATGTACGCACCGACCCGTGCGGAACGTCGCCCAATCTTGCCGTCGACGGGCGCGTGGATCTCGGTATAGGAGAGATTCAGCCTGGACTGCTCCAACGCTGCCTCGGCGCGCGCTTGCGCCCCCAGTGCCTTGTCGCGCTGCGTGCGCAGGACATCGAGATTCTGTTCGGCCGCACTCAACGCCGCGCGATCATGGGCTTGCTGTGCAAGCTGCTCGGCCAGGGCGCTGGATGCGCGCTGCTGCTCCTGTGCGGTGCCGGCGCCGGCATCGGAAAGGTTCTGGTAGCGCGAGGCATTGGCGCGTGCGAACGAGATGGATGCATCGTCGGACTGGAGCTTGGCCTTGGCCTGCTGAACCAGTGCGGGGTGCCTGGCGATCTCCGCATCGAAGTTGGCAACGAGCGCCTTGGCCGCCACGACGTCGGCCTGCGCACTTTGCAACGCGGCGCGGAAGTCGCGGTCATCCAGGCGAACCAGCAGTTGACCTGCCTTTACCCATTGGTTGTCGTCCACCAGCACTTCGGCGATTTGTCCTGCGACACGCGGGGCAACCAGCGTGAAGTCGGCCGTGACATAGGCGTCGTTGGTGGACTCGCTGCTTGAGCGGAACATCAGACCTGTGCAGGCCCAGACAACGACACCGACGGCAACGATGACTGCGGCAAGGCGGAGGTTTTTAACGGGGGGGCGTTTTGCGGAAGACATGATTGACCTTTACTCAATTTTTGGAAGGCGGTGTGGTGCACCAGGGCGGATAGATGCGCACGGGAAGAAGCGGAACAAGGATCAGGAGTCCGATGGCAAGGCAACCCATTGCGCGGTACAGGTCTGCCGAGGTCAGCACGAGCGCTTGCTCATGAATGCGATGGGCGAGCTGTCCGAGGTTCTGCGCCGTGTCGAAGCTGCGCCCGGACATGCCGGCACTGTTGCCAAGGTGATCCACGAGTACGTTCGAGTGGAAGCGCTCGCGCCCAGTGCCGAACCCTTCAATCAACGCCGTGGCAACGGCAGCCGAGAACGTCTTCAAGGAGTTGAACATTGCCGATGCGAAAGGGCCCTCGGTGGGCGGCAAGCCGGTGGTGACGCCCATCAGGATCGCGAGAATCAGCATCGGCTGCGCGACGATCTGCAGCGATTGCAGCCAGAAGAAGTTGTCGCGAATCCATTCCGATGTCACGTAGCTACCGAGCAGGCAGGTCGTCGCCATCAAACAGAGTCCCACCGCCATGACCCATCGGGAATCGATGCGCCGGACATTCAGGATCGCGGCCGTCAACGGGAGCGTCAGCAGCAATGGCAGGGCCACCAGCAACGACAATGGCGCCGTTTGGAGCGGACGGTATGCGTGCAGTCGGGCCAGATGCTGGCCGGGAATGGCGGCCACGCCGACCAGCAGGATCACGGCGCCCGCAAGCGTCAGCAACCCGTGCGTGAAGTTTCTGCGGCCCAGCAACTGAAGTTTGAAGAACGGGACCGGGTGAAACCATTCGTTGAACAGGAACACCACCAACAGCAGCGTGCCGCCGCCAAACATCACGCGGATGAAATGCGAGTGCAGCCAGTCCAGACGGTCACCTTGCATCAGGCCGATGACGAGCATGGCCACCGCGGGGAAGCCGGTGAGGAATCCAGTCCAGTTGAACGCGCCAAGTCGTTCGAGCTTGAGCGGATCGTCGGGAAGCCCCCAGCGCACGGCGAGGCAACTGACCACGCCAAGCGGCACGATCTGCCAGAAGACCATCTGCCAGCCGACATACTCGGTCCACAGTGCCGCGAGCGGCGTGCCGAGTGCGGGGCCGAATGTCGCGGTCATTGCGTAGCCGGCGAGTCCGTAGAGCTTGACCTTCGGCGGCAGATAGCGGAGCGCCACGATGATCAGCATCGGCGGCAGGCAGCCGCCGGCGATGCCCTGGAGCACGCGCAGCGCGTACAACGCATCGAGGTTTGGGGCGAGCGGGCAGAGCACGCCAAGGAACATGGTGGCGAGCACCGCGCCGATCGTGAATCGCTTCAGCGTGAAGGTGATGCCAAACCAGGGCGCGAAGACCATCGTCGCCACATTGGCGGCTTCGAAAAGCGTGGTAAGCCACGTGCCGTCGTCGCGCCCCACCGAGAACACACCTTGCACATCGGCGAGAGCGAGGGCCGTGACCTGTTCGTTGAGGATTGCCAGCAACGATGCGAGCAGTACGCCAACAAGGCCAGTGGCAACACGCAGAGAAAGCGTGGCCTGCGCGGCCGCGGGTTGCGCGGGATTCGAATCGGTGCGCGCCGGCAGTGGTGGAGGCTGCTGCGCGGCTGGCGGCATATCATTAGCCGGCTGTGTACTGGAGGCGGTGCTCATGGAAATTCCCTGGCAGTCGATGGGTCTTGGGCGGCGATGCATGCGTGTCTTGCTGACTGGGGATTCCGCACGCCTTACAGCACGAGTGCTGGTGCGTTCAATGTACGAGATCGGAAGTATTTCTTGCGGCCCAAGCGCGTCGGTATCGGGCCAACTTGTGCGTGAAATTTGCCAGGCGATGTCAGCGGTCCTTCACTGGCATCCTCAGACGAATTAGTCTTGTTCCCCGCGTTAAAAAGTAGCGAGGTGTCGGCTGATCGGCGGCTTGATGCGACTGCCAGTTGATCGAGACAGTGCTTCCGCTGCTTGGCCAGGAATCGCGCATATTTGGCCTGCGAGACGCTCATCGTGGCGAGCGAACAGAGCGAATCGTTGCCACAATTGCGCACAGCACCCTCACAATTCCCCAGAAGCACACTGAACAGGTGTGAGTTGGACCGCAAGGCACGGAGAACCCGCAACTGCGTACGTCCACGCGCTGGCGCCGAACATAAGCTGTTCTCAAGTTGGAAGGGAGAGATTGTCCATACACCCGGTGGCCGCGAATGCGGCGCGCCAATCTCCTTGTCAATTACCCGTGCCCCAAGCTACCCAAGCCCTTTCCCCATTCCCCGAGACATCGGCAGCAACCACCGAAGTGATGTCGGGCGCCGACATCATCCTTCGTGTACTCAGCGAGCAAGGTGTCGATACCGTGTTCGGCTACAGTGGCGGCGCGATTCTGCCCACGTACGACGCCGTATTCCGCTTTAACGCCAGACATGAGGCCACACCGGAGCGACAGATCAACCTGGTCGTGCCGGCCAATGAGCAAGCTGCCGGATTCATGGCCGCGGGCTATGCGCGCGCGAGTGGAAAGGTCGGCGTGTTCATGGTGACGTCCGGCCCGGGCGCGACGAACGCGGTAACACCGATTGCCGATTGCAACGGCGACTCGGTACCGGTGGTCCTGATATGTGGCCAGGTGCCGCGTGCCGCCATCGGCAGCGATGCATTCCAGGAGGCACCGGTCTTCAACATCATGTCGGCGTGCGCGAAGCAGGTGTTTCTCGTGACCGACCCGGAGAAACTTGAGCACACGCTGCGAACGGCTTTCGAAGTGGCCCGCACGGGGCGTCCCGGCCCGGTTGTCGTCGATGTGCCAAAGGATGTGCAGAACTGGATCGGCCCGTATCACGGGCACGGCACGCTGCAGTTCCGTGGCTACTCGGAACGTCTCAAGCGGGTGGCGCATGGCGACAAGCTCGAAGGCAGGAAGCGCGACAAGTTCTTCGAACTGCTGCGTCAGAGCCGGCGGCCGCTGCTTTACGTCGGCGGCGGCGTGATCAATGCGGGGGCGACGGCGGAGCTGCGCCAGTTCTGTGAGCGGTATGGGATTCCGGTCGTCTCGACGCTGATGGGGCTTGGCGTGATGGCCGCAAAGCACGAGTTGTATCTGGGCATGCTGGGGATGCACGGTATGGCAACCGCGAACTACGCGGTCGAGGATTGCGACTTCCTGATTGCCGTTGGCGCGCGCTTCGATGATCGCGTGGCCGGCGGAAGGCCGGACGCCTTCGCTCCCAATGCGCGTTACGTGGCCCATATCGACATCGATGCGGCGGAGATCAACAAGGTGAAGCGGTCGCAATGGAGCCATGTCGGGGACGCGAGGCGCGCGCTGGTTTCATTGATGGACCACGGGGCGATCAAGCTCGCGCATGAGCCGTGGCTGCGGCACGTGAGTGAGCTCAAGCGAACCTATCGCATGAACTACGATCGCGCCAATCCCAAGATCCAGCCGCACTTTGTGGTGGAACTGCTTGGCGAGATAACCGGCGGAAACGCGATTATCAGCACAGGGGTTGGACAGCATCAGATGTGGGCGGCGCAGTACTTTCCGTTTAACGACGGACGGAGCCTGTTGACGTCGGGCAGCATGGGCACGATGGGTTTTGGTCTGCCTGCGGCGATCGGTGCGCAAATCGCCCGGCCGGATGCACTAGTTATCGATATCGACGGCGACGGCAGCATCCGCATGAACCTCGGTGAGATGGAAACCGCGACTACCTACGGTGTACCGGTGAAGGTGCTGCTCTTCAACAATCGCGGCGACGGCATGATCCGGCAGTGGCAGCGCCTCTTCTTTGACGGGCGCATGTACGTGAGCGATAAGGCGCTACACCGGAAGGACTTCGTCCAGGCGGCGCAGGCCGATGGCTTCGAGTTCGCACGGCGCGTGGAAGACGTCGATACGCTTGAAGCGGCGCTGAGGGCATTCGTCGAATTCAAGGGGCCGGCGTTCCTGGAAGTGATGATCGATGAGAATGCCGACGTGTTCCCGATGGTCGGGCCTGGGCAGAGCTATGCCGGAATGATCACGGGCCCCTTCATTCCATCACGCATGAAACCGGGGGCGGACGACCACCCGCCAATGGGGCAATCCGCGGCGGACATGTTCTAGTCCGGCCAGCGCGGGTACTCGTAGCATCAGGTACCCGCGTTGGCGGTGAGCGGCGGAGCCGTGCGCGCGCGCAAACGCGGTGTGACGAAGTCGAGGAATGCTCGCAGCTTCAACGGCAGTGGTCCCTTTCCCTTGTGCACCAGGCTCACCGGCAGCGGTGCGGACTCGAATGCTTCGAGCACAACGGTAAGGGTGCCGTTGCGTATGGCGTCGTTGACCTGGTAGGACAGTACTCTGATGAGTCCGACGCCGAGTGTCGCCGCGGCAATCGCGGCTTCCGCCGTGTTGACGGTTAGCCTCGACTGCACGGGAACGGCGATCTCGCGTCTTCCCATACCGAACACCCAGGCGCGCATCGACGCCATGACTTCGAATGTGACGCACTCGTGCGCCGCGAGGTCTTGTGGCGTGGCGGGGGCGCCGTGCGCCTGCAAGTAGGCAGGGCTTCCGCAGACAACCCGGCGGACACTCCCGACGCGCGTCGCTACCAGCGTACTGTCGGGCAATTCACCGATCCGGACCGCCACGTCGGCGTGCTCGTCCATGAGATGGACCACGCGATCGGTGAGCACGAGGTTGATGCTGATCTCCGGATACTCCGCGAGGAATTCGGCAACGACGGGCACCACATGCAGTCGTCCAAAATTCACCGGGGCGGTGATGACAAGTTCGCCACGCGGTGAGGCGTGTTCGCCAGCGGCGGTGCGCTCCGCCTCGCCAACCTGCTCCAGGATGCGTCGACACGACTCCACGTACGCGACGCCGGCCTCGGTCAACGATAGCTTGCGCGTTGTGCGGTGCAGTAATCGTGTTTTTAGGTAGGTTTCCAGGTCCGCCACCTTGCGACTCACGGTTGGCAGCGGTACCCCCAGGCTGCGCGCCGCGGACGAAAAGCTACCCGCATCGACAACGGCGACCAGGAGAGACATCGACTCGAACAGGTTCATCTCATTCTCTCGCCAGGCGGAAGGAAGTTCTTGGATTCTCTGGAAATATCTCTTGGCACGCAAGTCTGTGTGAGTTCGTCGCGCGGCGGGCCAAGGAGCAAGAAAAGGGCGTGGTGCCAAACTAGCCACCACGCCAATCGGAGGAAAGGAAAGTGTCAAACCACCGAATCTACAAACGATGTTGTCCAGGCCCCGCTTGCCGGGGCCATTCTCAGAACCGGTGACGGACGCCCATTACGGCACCGAACTGGTCCTTGCCCGGCTGCACGTTGTAGACCGCGGTCGTACCGCTGCCGCTATTGAAGCCGTTGACGCCGAGCTGCGAATTCTCCTTGTTGAGGGCATACGAAACCGATGCATATACGTCGGTGCGCTTGGACAGCGCGTAGTCACCCGTCAACACGAACTGCCACGGATCGGACCCCGTCTTGCGGAAGTCCTGGTAGTAGGCGGTTCCCATCAGCGAGAACGCCGGCGTCACCTTGTAGGTCATGCCGAGCCAGTAGAAATTGGAACCCGCATCCGGCGCCTGGGCGCCTGTCAGCTTCGCACCGTCATACGCTTTTGCCAGGCGATATCCCGCGAACACCTTGGCGGCGCCCAACGAATAGGCGCCCCCGACGGAAACGCGCCGAATGACCGGCGCCTGGTTTGCAGGCGTACCCGAATGGATATCGTCGTAGGCCAGACCGACGGAGTACGGCCCGGTTGCGTAGTTGACGAATGCGCCGAACTCCCGGCCGAACACGTTGCTGCCGGCAACCTCGGCACCGTTCGATTGGAACGAGTAGAAGGCCTGCGCGCTCAATCCGCCGAACGTGGCGAGATATTTGATTGCGTTGTCGGCCCGTGCGCCAAACTCCGGAACCATTGCCAGGACGCCATAGCGATCGGCGATGACAGTCGGATCGTAGGCGCTGCCGAATTCGCGCATGGACGTCTGCTGTCGGCCAAGGCGCACCGCACCGTACTTGCTCTCCAGACCGACGTACGCATCGCGGCCAAACAGGCGACCGCTCTGTCCGGAGACCCCTGTGTCGATGTCGAAGCCACTTTCCAGTTGAAGGACGGCCTTCGTTCCGCCGCCCAGGTCTTCCACGCCTCGCAACCCCCAACGCGACCCCGACTGGTTTCCGGACGTTACCCGTGCGAGACCGTTCCCGTTCTTTCCCGAATGATTGATGTACTCGACGCCAGCGTCGGCAACGCCGTACAGCGTGACGCTCGTCTGGGCATAAACCATATTGGCGGCGACCGATGTAGCAATCACCGCAACAACCTTTTTCATTAAAACTCCTCCTGCTCTTTTGATGGGACTCACAAATAAAACGACTGCGACAGACTTACGTATGGACTTCGACCCCTAAACCGCTTTCCTTTGGACCATCCACGCCCCTGCTTCCGGAGGAGGGGCGTGGATGCGAACGCGCTATTTGCGCTATTTTTTCTATTTGCTGGTAGCGGCACCCTCGACTTCACGGACGCGGCGCCCCTGCGTGACGGCCGACACCGCAAGCGATACAACGATATTGAGCGCGAGTGCGAGCACGCCGACGTACGTTGGATAGACCTCGCCGCCGATGTGCAGGGCATAGACGGGCTTCAATCCAAGGGAAATCGCCAGGCTCGTGCCAACCACGATGCCGACGGCCCATCCGGCCAGCAGACCTGTCGCCGTCAGGCGCCGGGTATAGAGCGTGAACACAACCGCCGGGAAGATCTGAAGGATCCACACACCGCCGAGCAATTGCAGATCGATCGCGTATTGCGTCGGCAGCACGATGATGAAAAGCAGCGCGCCAAACTTGACGACCAGCGAGAACAACTTGGCGGTCTTGGCTTCCTTCTCGGGCGTGACGTTGGGCGAGACCAGTGGCTTGTACAGATTGCGCGTGAAGAGATTCGCCGCGCCGATCGACATGATGGCGGCCGGAACGAGTGCGCTGATTGCGATAGCCGCGGCGGCGAAGCCGACGAACCAGGACGGGAACAGCTTTGCGAACAGCGCGGGCACCACGTCCGACGCGGAGGTGACGTGTATCCCCGCCGCAATCGCCATGTAGCCGAGCAGGGCGATCAGGCCCAGCAGCAACGTATAGGCCGGAAGGGCGATGGCATTCTTGCGTACCGTATTCGCCGAACCGGACGACAGCACGCCCGTCATCGTATGGGGATACATGAACCCGGCCAGCGCGGACCCGAGGGCCAGCGTGGCATACGCCGTGAACTGCGTTGGCTTGAGGATGATGCCGGTCGCGCCGCCCTTGGCCTGGAAGAAGGTATCCGCCGCATGAAACAGCGCACCATATCCGCCGAGCTTGGTCGGGATGATCGATATCGCCGCGATGACCACGATATAGATCATGATGTCCTTGACGAAGGCAATCATCGCCGGGGCCCGCAATCCGCTCGAATAGGTGTACACGGCCAGAATGGCAAAGGCCACGATCAACGGCAGCTCGCCATCGACGCCGAGGCCCTTGATCACCACCTGCATGCCGATGAGCTGCAGCGCGATATACGGAAGCGTCGCAACGATGCCCGTCACCGCCACCACGGCAGGCAGCCACTTTCCGCCGACTTCACCCTGAACGTAGTCGGCAGCGGTGATGTGGTTCTTCCGATGACAGATTTCCCACAGCTTTGGCATGACCGCGAACACGAACGGATAGACGATGATCGTGTACGGCATGGCGAAGAACCCATACGCCCCGACGGAATAGACCAGGGCGGGTACCGCAATGACGGTGTAGGCGGTATAGAAATCGCCACCGACAAGGAACCAGGAGATAACGGTTCCGAACTGACGTCCGCCGAGTCCCCACTCATGTAGTTGCGACAAGTCGCCGCGCTTCCATCGGGCTGCTACAAATCCCAATACGGTCACGAGCGCAAAGAAGGCGATGAACACCGCCATTGCAACACTATCGATCTCCGCGGTCTTGATCATTTCATGCTCCTGTAGACGATGTAGAGCAACAACGAAGTGATCGGTACCCACAGGAACTGATACCAGTAGAAGAACGGGAATCCGAACCACTCTGGCTGCGCGGCGTTATAGAACGGCAACCACAAGAGGCCGATGTAGGGGGCGAAGAGGAGGAGCCACAGCCATTTGCGGCCTCCGTTGTCGGGCGATTTCACAATTGTTCTCCTGCTGTACTCGGGCGGACACTGGCATTCGCCCATCGAGGGAACGCATGCTGAATCGCTGCTCCCTTGAGAAGGATGGTAGTGAAACGCGCGCATATGGTGCCGATCAACAAGCGCGATCTCAGGCCAAAGTTGACGAACATCTGGCCAGCAGCGCATTCGTCATACTCGTCCGCGTCCGTGACGCCGCCCAACGAAATAAATCACGATGTGATGCAATAGACCGATCGTGGAAACGCCCGTTGCGGGTTGGCGTGAATCACGAACAGACTGGCTAGGTAGCGCTATTGATGGCGCGATGAAGACGGTCTCTGCTTCGTACCATTCATCAAGTGCCGGCTGGCAGGAATGCGCGGCGATGTGTCAATGAATGGGACGGCCGTGGTGCCGTAAAAAGTGATGCTCCACAAAAAATCTGATGAAGCTGCGTACTGGAACGATTGGGAGAACTTCTGCTGGGTTGTCGAGGCCGGGAGTTTTACCGGTGCCAGCGACATGACTGGTGTTCCAAAATCATCGATCAGTCTTTCGCTCTCACGTCTGGAAGCGCGTCTTGGCAACAGGCTGCTAGACCGCACGACCCGAAAAATCCGGGTGACGGATTTGGGCCAGACGCTATACGCCCGGATCAAGCCGTTGCTGAATGAACTGCGGGAAGCGGACAACGATGCAAGATCGAACCAACAGAAAGTATCGGGAACGCTGCGGTTGGCTGCGCCATATGAGACCGGATGGCTTCACCTGGCGCCGGCGTTGGGAAAGCTGCTCAAGGCGCATCCCGAGTTGCGAGTGGAGATCGACGATACGCGGAAGATCCCCAATCTTCTTGAGCAACGCTATGACATTGCATTCGTGAAGACCGATGCGCGGCTGCCCGACAGCTCCCTGGTCAGCAAGCGCGTGGTGGCAATGGAAAGGGCATTCTTTGCGGCGCCGGAGATGATTTCCCGGCGTGGTCTCCCTCGGAAACTCCAGGATATCGAATCGTGGCCGACCATCGTCGACATGGATGATGAGTACTGGGATCTTATGGAGGATGGCCAGGAGGTGGAGCGTATGGCGCTATCGCCAACCATTCGCACGTACAACGTGGAGATACGGGTGCGGGCCGCATTGGATGGCCTGGGTGTTGTGAGATTGCTGCCTGCCTATATCGAAGATCAGCTCAAGAGCGGAAAGCTCGTCCGGCTGTTTCCGCAGCATCTTTCCTCTCCGCTCAAGGTGTACGCGCTGACACCGGCACGCAGGCTCCCGCCAGCGAAAGTTCGCGCGCTGCTGGAAGCGCTCGATGTACCCGAGACGGGAGTGTGAGTGCGACGCGGAGTGCCGGACCAGAGCGCACAGTGTGCCTCGCAAGTTCGTTCACGGCGATGGACGGTGTGTCGATCCGGGATCGTTGTTGCGTATTCGATGAGGACATAGAGTGGATTCGCGGCTTTGACCGCACAGCATCCAAACTCTCTGGAGATCATCATGTACAAGCTTCTACTGGTTGGCGTCGCACTCTCGTCCCTCTATGGTTTCGCATCGAGCGCAACCGCGTCGTCGCTGACGTCGGACCGCGACCGCCTCGACGGCAGTCAGGGCCGCGTCGCCACGCAATCGGTCGCGGCGGGCACCTTCAATCGTTCCGCAACCGAGCCGCGCGATCCGTACACCGAGGGTGCCTGAGTCGTCCGCATCGATTGGGGACGATTGCTGGCGGCGCCATCGCCGCCGGCTATCAGTGCGTCGGGGCGTATGCGGTCGTTACGGAAGTCGGGTGATTTCCCGCGGTGACGGACGCCGTTGCCATCGGGGTAAGCGCGCCGCTGGCATCGATCAGGAACTGCGAGACGGTGTTACTCGTCCAGTTCGGCACGTAGACATACTTTCCAGTCAGATCCACGGTGATGTCGTACGGGAGGCGGCCGGCGCCGACGCTGGCCGTTGTCATGGGCGCGAGCGCGCCGCCGGCGCCAATTGTGAACTGCGAGACGGTGTCAGTCACCGCAGTTGCTGCATAGACATACCTGCCAGTCGGATCGACAGCCAAGGCATACGGGTTGGAACCGGCACCTGTGCTGACACTGGGCATAGCCATCGGCGTGAGTGCGCCGTCGGCGCCAATCGTGTACTGCGAGACCGTATTACTCCCGCTGTTTGCTACGTAGGCATACTTGCCAGTCGGGTCCACTATGATGGCGTACGGGTTTGGGCCAGTGCTGAAATTGGTCATAGGCAATGACGCGATGGAACCATCGGCGTCAACTGTGAACTGCGAGACCGTATTGCTCAGGTAGTTGGCGACATACACATACTTGCCCGAGGGATGGACTGTGACGAAGTCGGGGTCGGACGCGGTACTGACGATGGCAGTTGGCATTGGCGTGAGTGCGCCGTCCGCGCCAATCGTGAATTGCGAAACACTGGCCGCCCCTCTGTTTGCCACGTAGGCATATTTTCCGGACGGATCCACGGCGATGGATTGGGGGGAGATACCGGTGCCGACACTGGCCGTAGCCATAGGCGTGAGCGCGCCGTCGGCACCAATCGTGAACTGCGAGACGGTGGCATCCGATATGTTGGCAACATAGGCATACTTGCCGGACGGATGCACGATGACGGTCGCCGGGGAGCCACCGGTGCTGACACGGGCCGTAGCCATTGGCGTGAGCGCGCCATCGGCTCCGATCATGAATTGCGAGATGGTGTTATCCGACGAGTTTGTCACGTAGGCATATCCGATCCGCGAGCACGTCACGCCGATGCTGGTAACGCTACTTGTGGCGACCACGCCCGACCCGTTGGACACGACACAGGTCTGGCCCTTCGGCTGTGTCCCCACGCTGACAGCGTAGCTGCCGCCCGATGTCATGCTGGTCGAAAAGCCGAAGGAGCCGTTGGCGTTGACGGTCAGCGCATCGCCGCTCTTGTTCAGCAGCGTCACCTGTGTGCCAGTGACGAGGCCGGAGACCGTGCCGCCCACCGAATACGTTGCGGCGGCCGGTGCCGGCCCGCTGGCGGCTGGCGGGGTTGTCGATGCGGCGCCGGATGGCGTCGCGCTATCGCCGTCTCCGCCGCAAGCGGCCAACGCCAGGCACATGGAAAGGCCAGACAGGACTGCACGCGAACGAGCCGCGCATGTCCAGGTAAGACGATTCATCGTTCGCATTGCTCTTATTCCCGTTTTGTTATTGATTGTTATTGACCGTCCATCGCGGCGGACACGGCGTGGGCGGTCCGCCGATAGTCACCGGCCTATCGCAAGAAATGGGAAAGGGACCCGTGACGAGGTGTGTTGCCAGACCCGTAGGCAAGCCACTGCGTGCAGCGCGCTTCCGATAGCGAAGGCACCGTCAGGGGAGCGTCAATGCATGGACCCGAACCGCATCTTGTACGTACCCCCCAACCTGTCGACGGCGAGGTGGCCGTGCCATCGTGGGCACTTGCGCGCGAGTCTAGCAGAGGGGTGACGATCTCCGCGTCCCCTGTTTTGGGGACAAATCGATGCCATTGGATGTCACGCTGATCGGGGAAATTGGGATTCGCCGGGTCACACACGCCAAGGCGTGGGTGGTGCACGAAATCACTTGCGTGGCCCGATTGTCGCTACCGCAAGTCCCGCTCCGGCGAACGCGAACACGGCGCAAACCAGCGCGACGGCGCGCAGCGCATCGCCGATGGCTTCAGCTTCCGCCACGGCCACGGGGGTTCCCGCTGCCGCCCCGGCTTGCGCGTCAGGCGCCAACAACGCGCCGGTCTGGCGTGCTTCCCGAGGGACGTGTAGTTCGTCGAGCCGCGTGGACAGCGACGCCTGATGCGACCACACGAACACGATGCCGAGCACCGCAATGGCCAACAGGCCCGCCACGCGCGCAACGGCGTTGTTGATACCGGATGCAACGCCGACGTGCTCGCTTGGCACCGATCCCATCACAGTTGCCGTCAGCGGTGCGACGGTGATCGTCATGCCGATGCCGAGCACGGCCAGCGCGGGGAAGAATCCGATCCAGTAGCTTTCGCGCACGAGCGGCAGCGCCAGCATGGCGAATCCGATTCCGGCGACGCATGGGCCAGCGCTCAACAGGACCCGCGCGCCGAAGCGGCTCGTCAGCCCACCGGTGAAGCGAGAGAACAAGCCGATGATGACCGGCACCGGCAGCAACGCCGCACCCGCTTCGGTGGCGGTATAGGCATGGGCGCGTATCAGCGTGAACGGCAGGAAGAACAGTATGCCGCCGAGACCGAAGTAGAGCAGCAGCGTGACGAGGTTTGCACCGGTGAAATCGCGCGAGCGGAAGACGTCGAGCGGCATCATGGGATGACGGCTATTCGCTTCGATCCTCACGAACGCGGCCAGCACGACCACGCCGGCGCCGATCATGCCCAGTACGAGCGGGTTCGTAAAGCCGCGCGTCGATGCCTCGGTCAGGCCATAGGCCAGGGCGGCCAGGCCCGCCGTCGCGCTCAATGCGCCGGGCCAGTCCAGCCGTTGCGGCGCGTCGAGCTTGTGGCTGTTCGGCACGGAAGATATCGCCAGCGCAATCGTTGCCGCGGCAAGCGGGACGTTGAGGAAGAATATCGCGCGCCACGACAACGCATCGACCAGCCACCCACCCGCCACCGGCCCAACTGCCGACGTGATCGCCCCGACGGCCGACCATGTGCCGATGGCCCGGCCACGCGCTTCGCCTTCGTAAATGGCACCGATGATCGCCAGGCTGCTGGGTACGAAGAACGCCGCGCCAATCCCCTGCCAGACGCGCGCTGCAATCAGCGAACGCGCACCGGGCGCGAGACCGCAGGCAATCGACGCCAATGTGAAGATTCCGATCCCCGCGATAAAGACGGTACGGCGGCCGAGCTTGTCGCCCATCGACCCGCCGACCAGAACGAGAGACCCGAGAAAGAGCAGATAGGCATTCACGACCCACTGCATTTCGGAGACGCTGGCGCCGAGTTCGCTCTGCATGGCGGGCAACGCGACATTGACGACGGAACCGTCGATAAACGCCATGCTCGACCCGAGGATGGTCGCGGCGAGCGCCAGACGTTTGCGCCGGCATGGGCGATCCGTCGCAGTGGGCTGCGCGCGGATGACGAGTTCGTCGCACGGGCTGGCTTGAACGGCTACGGCGTGCGCGGTCTTAGCGGATTCAAGGTCGCTATCGAGAAGATCCGGGTTGGCCAAGCTCACTCCCGTGCAGGTTGAAAGCCGAGATCCTGCGCATGATAGCCCAGTGATTGCTACGAAACTTCAGTCGTTATGGAAGCGTTCGCGATACTCGGCGGGGGACACCCGCATCTGCCGTAGAAATGCCCGCCGCAAGCCATTAGGGTCGTTGAAGCCGGTCACGGCCGCCACCCGCTTGAGCGGGCTGCGCGTATCTTCCAGCAAACGCCGCGCAGCCTCCACCCGCGCGCGCTCCACGAATTCCGCCGGGGTGACCTTGGATTCGCGTTTGAAGATGCGCGCGAAATTCCGCGTACTCATGCCCGCCCGCGCCGCGAGTTCCTCCACCGACAGTGGCTGGCTAAGGTTTTCCAGAATCCAGTCCTGGACATCCCGGATGCCACCCTTCTGTGCCACTTGTGCGGCCAGATGGGTGCTGAACTGAGACTGCCCGCCGGGGCGCTTAAGAAACATCACAAATTCACGCGCCACCTTCAGTGCAAGCGGCCGGCCGAAGTCTTCTTCCACCATCGCCAGCGCAAGGTCCAGGCCGGCAGTGACGCCTGCGGACGTATAAAGATTCCCGTCCTTCACAAAGATCTGATCGGGCTCCACGTGAACGGCGGGGAAGCGTTCGGACAGACGGGTCGTCTCGTTCCAGTGAGTCGTGACGCGCTTGCCATCGAGCAGACCCGCGTTCGCGAGCAACATGGCGCCGGAGCACACGGAGGCGAGCCGGCGTACCGTCCGCGCGTAGCGATGCAACCACTCCCGGATGGTCGGGTCCTCTTCGATCAGCTTGACGGAAGAACTGCCGGCAATCAGTAGTGTGTCGATGTCAGGGCTGCTGGTTCGCAGCGTGGAATCGGGGGTGATACGCATGCCGTTGGATGCCAGGAGGGGACCCTCCACCGCGGAGACAATCTCGAACGTGTAGGTGGTCGGATCGCCTAGTTGGCGCGCGGCTTCGGCAAAAACGTCGATCGGGCCGACGAGGTCCAGCATTTGAACCTTGGGAAAGGCCAGTACAGCAATCTTCATGGGGTAACGCTCGCAGACGGTGCATGGAGGCACGCGAATCCAGTAGTTGGCGATGGCCGGATTCTATGCAGAGTTTAGGCTTCCGCCAGTTGGGGTGGCAGGTTATGACACCACGTTGGCTGAATTCATCCGCAAGTTGATGTGGACTTTTGCTCACTTGATGCTGGGCGTCGCGCCATATACGACAGTCGCGGCCAAGATTGCCGCAGAAGCAGACACGGCACACAACATTTGCGCGGCACCGTCATAAGCTGACGCCCATGAAATACAGCATCCTTGCCCTGACATGGCTGGTAGCCGGCTGCATGACGCAGGTCGCGCTTGTCGATCCGTCCGGAAAATCCAGTCAATTCCAACTCAATCCCGTCGATCGCACCGTAGCGGGGGCGATCGACGGTAAGCGTTATTCCGGTACCTACGTGTTAAACCAGTCGACGTGGCATCCGGTATTCACGGATTCGAGGGATCGATCGCACCAGCCGACCGCGTGGACGTCGTCGGGGTCTTCGGGGCAGGCCCTGCTTTTTGCAACCGATGGCACCAATCTGCATTGCGATTTTGCCTATCAGGGCCTGACCGTATTGGGCCGATGCCAGGCCAGTAGCGGCGTGCCATATGTACTGACGAGCGGTTCGTTGCCCTGATCGATGGTGCCTGACGAGCGGCTGGCGTCCTGGCCGATAGTCGCATCACGATGGCCGATACAGCAGGGCACCCATCGTTATCATGCTTCTGTCGATTCGCACTGCAGGCGCGAGTCGACCACGCCGGCGCAACGGGCAACCTGATGCTCCGTCAGGTGTGGCCTTTCCCGTTTTCGTTCTGAACGGCATGCGGAATTGGCTGCTGCCCGTCTTGCACTTTGCGGGGCTCGGCTGGCGTGATCCTTCTCTTTGCTTCCTCCGGGCGGTCCCACCAGGACCGCCCATTTTTTCGACATGCGAATGCAAGTCGCGTCGTCGAACTGGCCGGCATTAATTAACTAATTCCTTAAAGACTGATTGCGCGGCAACGCGTCTGCCGGAGCGCTGCGACGATGCCGAAAGAGACCTCGTGCGTCCCATTTATTTCCGTTGTCTTTCACCTCAAGACGATTGGCTGAAATTGACGTCTTGGTGAGCTTTCGGTCTGCCTGTCCGACTTCCATAATCGGTTCACCAGGCAGCGATGTTCGCAACGCCTACCAGCACGCCAGACAAGTTCCGGGTGTTGAACGCAGCCAAGCACACTGAGGAAATCATGAGTACTGTCACCACCGCCGCGGCCCATTCTTCTGCTCCGCGCAGTTCGGTCAAGCATCTTCCCGTCAATCTGTTCGGCGCTGTGATGGGCCTCTCTGGCCTTTCACTCGCGTGGCGCGGCGCGCATCACCTGTTCGGCGTTGACCCGGTCATTGCACAAGGCGTCGGCGTGGTCGCCATCGTGACGTTCCTTGCGCTGGCGGCCGGATACGTGGCCAAGTGGCTGCGCTATCCGGACGCCGTCAAGGCCGAGTTCATGCATCCGGTCGCCGGCAACTTCTTCGGAACGATCACCATTGCGATTCTGCTGCTGTCGTCGATCGTGGGCGAGTACAGCGAATCGTTCGGGCAGATTGTCTGGACGATCGGAACCGTGCTGACGATTGCGTTGACCTTCGTGATTGCCGGCCGGCTGTTCCGAGGCAAGGAAGATCCCGCGCATGCCGCGCCGGCCTGGCTGATTCCCGGTGTCGCGACGCTTGATATCGCCGTGGCGGGTGGCACGATGCCGATGGCGTGGGCCCATGAAGTGACCATGTTCGCGATTGCGGTGGGTACGATGATGGCGCTGGTCTTCTTTACGATGATCTTCTCGCGCGTCGTGCATCACGATCCGCTGCCCAATGGCATGGTGCCGTCGCTGATCATCATGATCGCGCCGTTCGAAGTGGGGTTCCTGGCCTACGTCAACGTTACGCAGCACGTGGATATGTTCGCCGGCCTGCTGTTCTACTTTGGCTTGTTCCTGTTCGTTTCGCTGTCGTTCAAGGTGTTCCGTCGCTCGATCCCGTTTGCCGCGTCCTGGTGGGCGATCAGCTTCCCGATGGCCGCGCTCGTGAATGCCGCTCTGAAGTACGCGATGCATGCCAACACCTGGATTCTGAATCTGCTGGCGGGCGTCCTGCTGTTCCTGCTGAGCGCGGCGATCCTGGTGCTGCTGGTGCGTACGCTTCACCGCCTCTTTACCCACCGCCTGCTGGTTGGCTGATTCCCCTTGTCATTCACTACGGGCCCCTTCGGGGGCCCTTACTGTTTTTGAAATCCAGGAGATTGAATTGAACTTGTCATGGATGCTGCTCGGCATTGCCGGATTGCTCGAAATCGCCTTTGCCTTCGGAATGAAATGGTCGGTCGGCTTTAGCCGGCCCGGCCCAAGCCTTTACGCTGTCGTCACGGGTATTTCGAGCATCTTCCTGTTGACGCTGTCCTTGCGCGTCCTGCCCGTCGGCACCGCCTATGCGGTTTGGACGGGCATCGGCGCCGCCGGCACGGCGATGGTAGGTATGCTCTTTCTTGGGGAATCCACGTCGATTGCCCGCATCGCGTGCATTGGTCTGATTCTCTGTGGTGTCATCGGGCTGAAGCTGGCTTCGCCCGCTGTTCACTGACTAACGCGGGCAACCTGATTGACGCAGGCGGCCGCATCCGATGCGGCCGCCTGCGCGGAGATTCAGCGATATCCAACGTGCCTGGCCCCTGCGACGGGCGACGCATCAGCGTGCGTGTCAAGCGCACCTTCACTGTGTGCGACCACGGCGGTTGCCAGCGCGTTGCCGAGGACGTTGGTCGCGGTTCGCGCCATGTCGAGCACATGGTCGATGCCGAGCACCAGCAGAATTCCAGCCTCAGGCAGCCCGAACATTGGCAGCACTGCGGCCACGACCACGAGCGATGCACGCGGAACACCGGCGATTCCCTTGCTCGTCACCAGCAATACCAACAGCATCGTCACCTGTTGCGCGAGGGACAGCTCGATGCCATAGACCTGTGCCACGAACAGTGCCGCGAACGACGTGTACATGATCGAGCCATCGAGGTTGAACGAGTAGCCAAGCGGCAGGACAAAACTGACGATGCGGTCGCGGATGCCGAATCGCGTAAGCTGAGCCATGACTTTGGGATAGGCTGACTCGCTGCTCGCCGTCGCAAAGCCGAGTAACAGGGGTTCACGAATCTCGCGCAGCAGCGCAAACACCCGGCGTCCCAGAAAGGCATAGCCCGCCCCGATCATCAGGACCCACAGGATTGCCAGGGAGAGATAAACGCTACCAAGCAGCTTGCCGTAGACCAGCAGCACGCTCAGCCCCTGCGTGGCAATGACTGCCGAAACCGCGCCGAATACGCCTGCCGGCGCAAACATCATGACCGCACCGGTCAGTTTCAGCATGACCTGGCCAAGCCCTTCCACCGATTGCAGCAGCGGTTGCCCGATACCGTCCTTGAGACGCCCCAGTGCAATGCCGAAGAACAGCGAGAACACAACGATCTGCAGGATTTCGTTGCCCGCCATCGCTTCGACGATGCTCTTTGGAAACACGTGGGCGATGAAGTCGCGCAAATTCAGCGAACTGGTCTTGAGACTGGTGACGGCATCAGCCGTCGGCAGCGGAAGGTTCATCCCTTTGCCCGGCAACGTGAGGTTGGCCATGACCAGACCGAGCAGCAGCGACACGATCGAGGCGACGACAAACCAGCTCATGGCCTTCATCCCCACGCGGCCTACGGCACTGCCATCGCCCATGCCGGCGATGCCACCGACCAGCGTGGCAAAGACGAGCGGCGCGATGATCATCTTGATCAACCGCAGGAAGATGTCGCTGAGAATGGAGAGGTAACCGCCGACGGCCACCGCAGTTTCAGGACCATACGCGTAGTGAACCGCGGCACCCACCACGATGCCGGTCACCATTGCCACGAAGATATAAATGGGGAGTCGATGCGATGTCATGACTTCGCCGGCTCCGCAAGAAACTCGGTGATCGGCGCATGGGGATCGATCTCGAAGACCTTGCCATCCAGAACCAGGCTGGGTAGTCGCTTGACCCCGGCCGTTTGCGCCTGGGCTGCGAGGTCTCGTTCCATGCTCAAGTCGATGACCCGCAGATCGTGTCTGTCGGCGTCGATTAGACGGGTCACCGCGTCGACGACAGACAAGCAGATGTTGCAGCCGTCGTGATACAGCGTAACTTCGTTACTCATGATGCGCTCCAATGAATCGATCCGATGCCCCTTGCAGGATCGAAGGGGGCATATCGGAAATCGATTATCGGAGCCGATGCTTGCGCGCAGTGCGACGGCGGTACGCCGGACTCAGCCAATATTCCGTCAACTACGGCCGGGCGTTTCGATCGAAGAAAGCATCGAGCGCGGCGAAGTACTTTTGTGGCGCTTCAGCGCTGGGAAAGTGCCCCGCCTGGTCCAGCTCCACATACTCGCAATGCGGGATCAGTTGCGCGCAGGTGCGTCCTTCCTCGGGAGGGTTCAGCACATCGTGGCTGCCGCTAATCACAAGGCTTTGCGCGGTGATACGCGGCAGGTCACCCCGGAAATCGAAGCCGGCGAGCGCACTGGACGCGGCCTGCATGGCCACTTCATCGAGAAGGGATGACAGTTCCGTCGCGATCACCTGCTCGCGTACGCTCGCGGGTGTTTGCGGGGCAAACGCCTTGTTCAGCAGGAATATTTGCCTGTCCCGGTGTGAAAGCTGGGAGATCTCGTCGGCGTGCTCGGCCAGCAGCCGCGCCGATGAGGATGTCGTCCCGTGGCACTTCGGCACAACCAGGATCAGCTTCTCGACAAGCGATGGAAAGCGCGATGCCAGGCCCTGAGCAATGTAGCTGCCCATCGAAACGCCCAGCAGCGCGACGGGCCCGCCGCCGATCTCTCCCACCAGCGCGTGCAGATCGGCAATGTGATCGTCGAGCGAGAAGCTATCAGGGCGTGCCGACTTTCCATGACCACGCGCGTCGTAGGTGACAACGCGAAACCGCTGGGAGAAATGTGAGACTTCGCTATCCCACACGCGCAGGTTGGCGCCCAGCCCGTGTACGAGAATGAGCGGCGCGCCAGCGCCGTGCTCCTCCAGATTCAGGTCGATGCCGTTGACGAGCATGTGTTGTACCTCCTGGAATGCATCAGTTGCCATCTTCCACTTCGAACGCGAAGTCTCGCGCCAGCTCCGGCAGCAGTATTCCGTGGATGACTTTACGCACGCAGCTCGCGCGTGGCGTTACCCCGTACGTCCATCCAACGAGCCTGATCCGCGCCCGCTCTCCGCACGCCCCGACCTCGTCGATCTGCAGGTCCAGCGCCATTGATGCCAGGCATCCCGACACCAGCGCTGCATGTCCGTCCGTGATGAGTTGGTCATAGCGCATCGAATATGGATTGTGGAGATCGTTCCAGATCTTGAGCGTGCAATGCCAGATGCCCTCCAATGCGCGTGGGTCTTTTAGCGCCAGCAATACTGACTGACGCGGCGTTCCTTCCATACTCACTTTTCCTCTCCGCCTTGAGTAGGCGACTCGAATGTATTGGCATCACCGGCTTGCGCATCGCAATACGGCAGGCCCATCAGTTCCAGGGTTGACCGGACCAGTGCGAGATGCACCGCGCAGTCGGCAGTCTTGAGTCGCCAGCGCAATGTCGACGCCGCATGACGCGCAGCGGATGGCGGTTCAAGAATCGACGCCGGTGGCAACAACATCCCGAGCCCTACCTTGGCGCGAACAAAGCGTGTGAACACGTCATCGGGGATATCGCTGCCGCACGTTATCTCCAGTATGGTGGTGCCAACGGTCTCATCGTCAAATCGGCGCACGTCAACCATGATCGTCATGGTCGTCGGGCGTCGAGAGTCTGGCGTCCAGGCCCAGAAAGCATAGTGTCGACTCCATAGCCGTAGCGCAAGGCACGGCGACGTCCGCAAGCACGTCGAATGAGGCAAGGCACGTATCGGGCGCGTCGGATACGGAGACGGGTACGGTTGCAAGCATGTTGTCGGCGACCATCGTCAACGCCAGAAGGGCGACGACCGGCTCGGCGTCACCGCGCCATTCTCCGGTCACGTTGCAGTGGACGCGACGATTTTCCCCGATGCGCGGGGCAATCGAGATAGTGATGCGGGCCACGATGGATCAGGAAGAGAAGCGCTCACGGATAAACACCGCGGCCTGCCGGATCGCGTCGGCGGCCTGCGGCAGTTTCGTATGCCACATATGCCACTCGTGGAACATGGACGGCCATACCTTCAACGTGGTTTCAACACCCGTGGAGGCTGCGCGCGCGGCCAGCCGCGTCGCATCGTCGAGCAGCATCTCGTTGCCGCCAACGTGAATCAGAAGCGGGGGCAGGCCAGACAGATCGCCGAACAGCGGCGATGCGAGCGGATGACGCGGGTCCCGATGTTCCTGCAGGTAGGCTTGAGCAAAGTTCTGCAGACCGGCATGGTTGAGTACCGGATCGAATTCCGCGCGTGTGCGGATCGAATCACCGCCAAGGCTCAGATCGGTCCACGGCGATATCAGGAAGGCACCACGCGGCAGAGGCAATCCGTGGTGCACGCACATCATCATGAGCGCGATGGCCATGCCGCCGCCCGCCGAGTCACCGGCGATAACGATCGACGGGTCCTCTCCAAGACGCGTCAACAGCCATTTGTAGGCATTCAATGCGTCGTGAAGTCCGTGTGGGAAGGGGTGCTCCGGCGCACGGCGGTAGTCCACGGCGAATACCTCACGCTGTGTTTCCAGCGCCAGCGCGGCGGTGAGGGTGCGGTATTGCGTCGGACCATGCATGACGTAGCCGCCGCCGTGCAGGTACAGCACAGCCTGATTCCGACGCGCGCCGGTGAATGTGGTCCACAGACCTGCCACCTCGTCACCTTCGATAAAGCGCACGCCATCCGGAATTGGGAGCGCGTCGTACAGCGCATCGAAATGTTGCCGCATCTCCAGCACGCTGCTGTCCTTGGCAAGGCGTGCGCCGTGATGCCGTATCTGCGTGACGATTTCCTCAAGTTGAGTTGATGCCATGTCCATTCCTTCCATCGGTTTCTAACGGATTGGATGATAGGCAGTGCCATCGCCATACATCAGACAGGACTATGGAAGTTTCGGCCAATGCCAGTCGTGTTGTCCGAATCTGCGAGAAGGTTGGCGCAACGCCGTACCCGGTGCGGACCTAGACTGCGAGCGCCTTATCCCCGCAGCGGCGCGACAGCCGTGCCCTGTACCGTTTCCTCCCTGTCAAGCACGCATGAAGAAGATCCTTGTTCTCTATTACTCATCCTACGGCCACGTTGAAGCAATGGCCTCTGCCGTGGCCCGTGGCGCATCGTCGGTCCCCGGTATCGAAGTGACAATCAAACGCGTGCCGGAGACGATTTCGAGAGACATCGCACTACGCAAGGGCTTCAAGGTGGATCAGCCCGCTCCAGTCGCCGTGCCGGAAGAACTCGCGGCCTACGACGCGATCATCTTTGGCACGCCGACCCGTTTCGGGAACATGGCGGCGCAGATGCGGCACTTTCTCGACATGACCGGAGCGCTGTGGGTGCAGCACGCACTGGTCGGAAAGTTTGCGAGCGTTTTCACCTCGACCGGAACCGGAGGCGGCCAGGAAACGACCATCACGTCTTTCTGGCACAACCTTGCCCATCACGGCATGGTGATAGTCGGGCTGCCCTATACGGCACCACAGTTGCGCGATGTCAGCCATGCGCGGGGCGGGTCGCCCTATGGCGCGGCCACGATCGCGGGCGTTCATGGCGAACGCAGCCCAAGCGAGGACGAGCTTGCGCTCGGCGAGTTTCAGGGACGGCATGTTGCGAGTCTGCTGGCAAGGCAGGCCGACGTGAAAGCAAATCCCCCGGCACGAGTCTCCTGACGAGCGCGATCCCGTTCACGCTCCGGATCACCACCGCAGCCCGCTGGCCGGACATCCCCACGGATGGCCGTCGTCCTCTCACATGCAATTCCGCTTTTTGCAGCTCAAATCTGTTTCATGAAGTCCATTCTCGTTTCCTTTGCGGCATTCACCATGACGTTTGCCGTGTCCGCGCAGGATCTGCGTTCGCTTGCCCCTTCCATCCCCGCTGGCGACACCACCACCGTCACGGTTGGCATCGGCGGAGGCATCGCCCCCCGATACTTCGGTAGCGGCAGCTATCGTCATGTGATGGCTCCCGACTTCGCCATTGCGAACGCCGCCGGTTATTTCGCGTCGTTGTGGGAGGGCGTCGGCTATCGCTTTTCCTCCGCATCGGGCCTGTTTGGCTCTGTTGCATTGGGCTACGACTTCGGCCGGACCGAGCACGATCGCGCCGGGCTGTCAGGCTCGGACCATCTGCGCGGGATGGGAAATATCGATGGGTCGGCACGTACGCGTCTGACGCTCGGTTACGCGCTGACACCGCGTCTTTCGATTGGCGGCACGGTGGATGTTCCGCTGGCCCACGGGCGCGGCATGTTCGGTCGTGCGTCGGCACAGTACCTGCTGCACTCCACGGCGCAGGATGATGTGACGATCCAGACGGCGCTGATCATTGGCAGCGGGCAGTACAACCGGACGTATTTCGGCGTAAGTGACGCACAGTCGGCGCGCTCAGGTTTCTCGCCCTACACACTCGATGGCGGCCCGTTCGCCGCCGAGGCCGCGATTGCCTGGCAGCATCGCTTTGATCGTCACTGGACGCTGATGAACACGTTGAGTGTGTCGTCGCTGGTTGGCAAGGCCGCGCGCAGTCCGATTGTCGAGCGCCGTATGTCGGTGATGGCGCTTTCGGGCGTCCGTTACACGTTCTGAGCCATCGCGTGTCGCACACATGGGCCGAGAATGCCCGTTCCTTGGCGCAAACTGCCGTGCCGTTCTCCTTCAACACCGTTGCGGTGCCTGCTAGATTTCTAGCAAGCCCGCCGCGGGTCACGACAACACCGAAGGACAGCCATCATGGAACTGATCGACACCGACGAACACTCTCGCTTCCTGTCAATGCTGGAGCGACACGGTCTTGCCACCAACGACTTCATCCTGTCGGAAGTCGACACGACCGACCCCAAGACCGATGAGATCTTTGCGCTGCAAGGCTGGCTGAGCATCCGTCGGCTGTCCAACAACCTGCAGCGCGAATACCTCATCGGCGATGAATCGGATTGGCTGGAACACTTCAGCCGGGATGTACACGCTGGTGCATTTGGCCCGTATGTGTCCGGGCGCGGGCGGCATAGCTGAAGCGACGCCGTCAAGCCAAGAGCACTTTGAAGAGGAAAGGGCTCCATGCCGCAGAGGCATGGAGCCCTTCTTCATGGCGCGGCCTCTCGGCGCTCGCCGGTCACGTGCCCACCTTCTGAAGTCCATCCGGCGGCACGTTGTAGATTTCCTCTTGCGTAACGATTGTCACGTCAACGCCTGGGTTCGATCCTTCCCAAATGTCGCGGACGATCCTTTGGCCGTTCATCAGCACCATTACGCGCTTGGCGCGGACCGATTGGATCGCATCGGCGACAACGGTCCGCGCCTGCGCTGCATCCGCTGCCTCGCGGACGGCAACATCCGCCGTCGTGCTTGACATCGCCGCGAACGATTCCGACGAATGGAACGTCATGGTCCGCTGAGCCTGTGGATCATCCTGCCCGGTCACGATAAAGCCCGCGTCCATGTAGTCATCGGTCGGATACTGGGTCATGCCGGGCCGGGCACTGCCGAGATGGACCCAGAGCTCGGTGCCGGCCGGCACGTGCTTCAGCACATCCTCCGCAAGGCCCGCGCCGACATCCACGAATTCGCCGTCACGCAGCGTCATTGCAACTTGCTCGGCCATCTGGTCCGGTGTCCAGGGCATTACGTTCTCCCATAAAGGTTGTCCTGGGAATCTACCAGAGACAGCCAGGTCGCCAATGCCGGACTTGCCGCGCTGCCGGCCAATCTGATCGCGTCAGCGGCCAGTAGTGACGTCTGGATAGCTCAAGCGTTTCAACCGCACCTGGCCGATTCTCAGAACCGGTGACGCACGCCAACCACCGCACCAAGCTGATTCGCGCCAGGTTCGACGTTGTAGACCGCTGTGGTAGCCGAGACGTTGTTGTACCCGTTGACGCCCAGGTACGACTTGTCCTTGTTCCGCGCGTATGACACCGATGCATAGACGTCGGTGCGCTTGCTAAGTGTGTAGTCGCCAGTCACCGCGAACAGCCACGGGTCCGAGCCGGTATTGCGGAAGTCCTGATAGTAGGCCGCGCCGGTAACCGAGAAGGCCGGCGTGAACTTGTAGGCCAGGCCAAGCCAATAGAGATTCGAGCCGGCATTGGGCGCCTGTGCGCCGGGTAGCATGGCACCGTCTAGCGCCTTGGCCAGCCGATATCCCGCGAACGCTTTCACGGGTCCGGTGGCGTAGGTGCCGGCCACCGAATAGCGGCGGATGACGGGCGCCTGGTTGGCCGGTGTGCCGACGTGCGCGTCGTCATACGCGGCGCCGACCGAGACCGGGCCGGTCACGTAACTCACGTAGGCGCCGAAATCGCGGCCGAACACATTGCTGCCGGCTACCTCGTTGCCGTTCGACTGAAACGAATAGAACGCCGATGCGGTCAGTCCGCCGAACTGGCCGATGTATTTGACCGCGTTGTCCGCGCGTGCGCCAAACTCCGGCGCGATCGACAAAATGCCGTAGCGGTCCGCCAGCGAGGCGGGGTCATAGATGTTGCCGAATTCGCGCAGGGACGTCTGCTGGCGGCCCAGTAGCAATGTGCCGTAGCGGCTTTCCGTTCCGATATACGCATTACGTCCGAACAGGCGGCCGCTCTGACCCGAGACGCCGGTATCGAGATCGAAGCCGCTTTCGAGCACGAAGACGGCTTTCAGGCCCTGGCCCAGATCCTCGGTACCGCGCAGACCCCAGCGCGAGCCGGACAGGTTGCCGGACGTCAGCCTCGTCTGGCTGTTGCCGTTGCGCCCGGCGTTGGTGGTGAATTCGATGCCTGCGTCAGCCACGCCATACAGGGTGATGCCGGACTGCGCATACGCGGTGCCTGCCGCGGTGGATATCGCGAGCAACGCAAATGACTTTTTCATTGGACTTCAAAAGACCGTCAAGGCCAGTCTTGTTCTGGAAAATTTGGCGAGTCGGGCGATCACGGTGCTTCGACCGCGATCGCCCGCATAAGGTGGTGCTAGGCCTTGCGTCGCCTGCTGGCCGGCTCATCCACGCGATACTGGCCGGGCATGCCCTTCCATGCGCAGCGGTTGCCGCCGCCGCCCAGCTCGCAGGCCAGCGCGGAAAGCGCCATCGTGGCCAGGATCAACAGTCGATGCATCATGGCTGGCCTCGTTACTTGCGGTCGATATCGAGCACGGCCTGGGCGAATGCCGTGGGCGCTTCCTGCGGCAGGTTGTGGCCGATGCCGCCGGTGAGGTCGCGGTGTTCGTAGCGGCCCGTGAACTTGCTCTTGTAGGCGCTGGGCGCCGGATGCGGTGCGCCGTTGGCGTCGCCTTCCATCGTGATGGTGGGCACGCTGATGGTGGGCGCCGTGGCAAGTTTCTTCTCGATGTCGTCGAACTTCGACTCGCCTTCGACCAGGCCCAGGCGCCAGCGGTAGTTGTGGATCGTGATCGCCACGTGATCGGCGTTGTCCAGTGACACGGCGCTGCGGGCGAAGGTGGCGTCATCGAACTTCCACTGCGGCGATGCCAGCTTCCAGATCAGCTTCGAGAAGTCGTGGGTGTACTTCTGATAGCCAGCCACGCCACGGTCCGTGGCGAAGTAGAACTGGTACCACCATTGCAGTTCGGCCTCGGGCGGCAACGGCTGCTTGCCGGCCGCCTGGCTGCCGATCAGGTAGCCGCTGACGGAGACCAGGCCACGGCAGCGGTCCGGCCACAATGCGGCCATGATGTCCGCGGTACGCGCGCCCCAGTCGAAGCCGGCGACCACCGCGTTGCGAATCTTGAGCGCGTCCATCAGCGCGATCATGTCGACCGCGATGGCGGACGGCTGACCATTGCGCATCGTATCGGCCGACAGGAACTTCGTCGTGCCATAGCCGCGCAGGTGCGGGATGATGACGCGATAGCCACGCTGCGCCAGCAGCGGTGCCACGTCGACGAAGGCATGGATATCGTAGGGCCAGCCATGCAGCAGCAGCGCTACCGGGCCATCGGCGGGGCCGACTTCGGCGTAGCCGACGTTCAGCACGCCGGCATTGATCTGCTTGATCGTGCCGAACGACGTATGCGTGCCCGGCGTGACCGGTGTCACCGGCGCCGCCTTGGACACGGCGGACTGGGCGTGGGCCGAGCTGACCAAGCCGAACTGCGCGGCGGCAAGTGCCAGGCTGGCGGTGCCAAGAAAATTACGGCGCGGCAAGTCGATGTTCTTCTTCATGATTTTCTCCTTTGCGTCTGACGCTAGCGTTTTACTTCGATGCGGCGGAGGCTCCGCCGGGAATGTGTTGTCGTTGAGTGACGGCCGATGCAATCACCGACACGATCGTGTTTAGCGCCAGAGCGAGCACGCCGATATAGACCGGGAACGAGGCATTGCCAAAATGCACGGTGTAGACAGGTTTCAGTCCCATCTCGATGGCCAGGCCAGTGCCGGTAACGATGCCGGCCAGCCAGCCCGCGAACAGGCCGGATGCGGTGAAGCGCCGGCTGTAGAGCGTGAACACCACGGCCGGAAAGATCTGCAGAATCCAGACCCCGCCCAGCAGCTGCAGGTCGATCGCGTACTTCGTCGGCAGGACGACGATGAACAGCAGCGCGCCAAACTTCACGAACAGGGAGAACAGCTTGGCGCTCTTTGCTTCCTGCTCGGGCGTTACGCCTGGGTTGATCAGCGGGCGATACAAATTGCGCGTGAACAGGTTGGCCGCGCCGATCGACATGATTGCCGCGGGCACCAGCGCGCTGATCGCGATGGCAGCCGCCGCGAAGCCGACGAACCAGGACGGGAACAGCTTCAGGAACAGCTCGGGCACGACGTCCGATGCCGAAGTCACGCGCACCCCGGCCGCAATCGCCATGTAGCCAAGCAGCGCGATCAGACCCAGCAGCAGCGTGTAGGCAGGCAGCGCAATGGCGTTCTTGCGTACCGTGTTGGCCGATCCGGAAGAAAGGATGCCCGTCAGCGTGTGGGGGTACATGAAGGCTGCCAGTGCCGAGCCAAGTGCCAGCGTGGCGTAGGCCGTGAACTGCGACGGCTGAAGGATCAAACCGGTGGTGCCGCCCTTGGCCGCGAAGAACGCTTCGGAAGCGTGGAACACGGCGCCGTAGCCACCGAGCTTGCCTGGAATGGCCACCACTGCGACGATCACCACGATATAGATCATGATGTCCTTCACGAAGGCAATCATGGCCGGCGCGCGCAGGCCGCTGGAATAAGTGTAGACGGCCAGTACCCCGAACGCGACGATCAGCGGCAGCTCGCCACTGACGCCCAGGCTCTTGATCACGACCTGCATGCCCACCAGTTGCAGCGCGATGTACGGCAGCGTGGCAACGATGCCGGTGATGGCCACCGCGGCCGGCAGCCATTTGCCGCCGAACTCGCCGTGCACGTAGTCGGCTGCCGTAATGTGCTGCTTGCGATGGCAGATCTCCCACAGCTTGGGCATTACCGCGAACACGAACGGATAGACGATGATCGTGTAGGGCATGGCAAAGAAGCCGTACGCACCCACCGAGTAGACCAGCGCCGGCACGGCGATGACCGTGTAGGCCGTATAGAAATCGCCACCCACCAGGAACCAGGAGATGACCGTGCCGAACTGGCGGCCGCCAAGGCCCCATTCGTGCAACTGGTTCAGGTCGCCGCGCTTCCAGCGCGCGGCAATGAAGCCCAGTACGGTGACGAGCGCGAAGAATGCGATGAATACGGCCATCGCCACGCCGTTGATACCCGTGGCGGTGCTCATTTCAGGCTCCGATAGACGACGTACAGCAGCAGCGACGTGACCGGCACCCAGATGAACTGGTACCAGTAGAAGAACGGGAAGCCCAGCACGGCAGGCTCCGCATCGTTATAGAACGGCACCCACAGCAGCGCGATATAAGGCGCCAGCAACAGCAGCCACACCCATTTGCGGCCGCTCCCTGTATGTCTTGTCTCCATGTATTCCTCCCGGAAATGCGTCGCCGGTGCCCGAAGTCGCGGATCGGACCTGCAGCTACCGACTTGTTGGCAGTGAGTCTAGGGACGCGCCACAAGCGGTTTGTGTCTGGGTTCCGGGGGTTTTGTATCGCAGTGTATTCAGGCCCGGAACATCGGGCATGCGGATACAAAAAGGCGGCTGTCAGGTGCAGCTCGGGGCGTGCACCGGGCTGCCAGGCAGTCCGGATCACGTCGGGCCACGGGTGGCCAATACGTCTTTGGTATGACCCCGCCACGCCCACGCGCTACGGCGGTCGAACCAACGGGCGATGCACACGGGTGTCGTGCATGCCTACCATGTGCTCATGGGGCGCGAGGGCGGTCGCTCTGGGGAGAAAGAAGATGAACCAACCGAATGGACTCGAAATCGTGCGACTGCGAGCGGCGGCCTCCGCATTGAGCCAGGATGCCCGGCTGTGGCGCTGGTTTTCCGATCAGATGGAAGAGCACCGGCTGTGCTGCGAGCGGACCCGCGATTGGTGGCACATCACCGTGGCGGGCCGCGAACTTGCCTGCGACCGCTCCTTCGACGTGGCGGTACGCACGGCCTATACGCTGAGCCGGGCGCTGGAAGCCGTGTAGCCCAAGCAGGCCGTGCAGGTTGCCGGCACGGCGCACCAGAACCGTGCGGCGTTACGGAGTCGTTTGCAATTTCGACGAAAGCGCCGATAATTCCGCTTCGCATTGGGCGGACAGACGTCGGTACCACGCCGTTTCCCGGCAAATTCACCGCATCACTGTGCAACTTCGGCAATTGACCGAAGCACGGTCCGCCCCGACTGCGCCAGACGCAGTGCCCAGGGCTGACCCCGTCACCTGGGACGAAAGCCCCCGAATGCATAGTGAGAGTCACGATGAACAGCAGTGCCGCCATGTTGAGCGACCCGACCGACGACGGTGTTGTACTCGTCGTCGATGACGACGACGATGTCAGGCGGGCGCTGTCGGGACTGTTCCGCTCGGTCGGGCTTGCCAGCATCGCTTTTAGTTCCGGCGAGGAACTGCTGGCCCACGGTTTTCCCGATCAGGCCACCTGCATCGTGCTCGATGTGCGGCTGCGCGGCGCCAGCGGGCTAGACCTGCAATCCAGGCTCAACCAGGCCGGCAAGAGCGCGTCAATCGTCTTTATCTCCGGCTATGGCGATGTGCCGATGACCGTTGCCGCCATGAAGGCCGGTGCCGTCAGTTTCATCGCGAAACCGTTCCGTGAACAGGATCTGCTCGATGCCGTGAACGAGGCGCTGCAGCGTGACCGCGACCATCGGCAGGCATCGTCGCAGACACAGCAGTTGCGCGAGTGTTTTGCCGCGCTGACCGGACGGGAGCAGGAGGTCATGACGCTGCTGGTGCACGGCCTCATGAACAAGGAAGTCGCCGACAAGCTCGGCATCAGCCAGGCCACGGTCAAGATCTATCGCGGCCAGGCCATGCGCAAGATGCAGGCACGCACCTTCGCGGACTTGATCATGATGGCGCAGGCGCTGGGTCTGGTGATGACGGGGTCCGAGCCATCGGAGCAAGAGAGCGCCGCCGCCTGAGGCGTACTGCGGCGCATACCTCCGCCGGCGCTTAGCGCAGCAGATTCGTCTTTGCCAGTTCCACCAGTTCGTCGGCGCGGCCGTTCATGACGGCCTTCAAGGCCCAGAGGCTGAATCCCTTCACCTGTTCGGCCTTCAACGCGGGCGGCATGGCCAGTTCCTGCGTATTGGTCACGACGTCGAGCAGTGCCGGGCCATCGTGCGCCAGCATCGACGCCACGGCCTCCGGCAGCAGCAAGGGATCTTCCACACGTTGCGCATGCACGCCCACGGCGCGCGCCATTGCCGCGAAATCGGGGTTTTGCAGCGACGTGCCCGATTCCAGAAAGCCGGATGCCTTCATCTCAAGCGCCACGAAGCCAAGCACGCTGTTGTTGAAGATCACGACCTTCACGGGCAGCCCTTGCTGCACGAGCGTGAGGAAATCGCCCATGAGCATGGCAAAGCCGCCGTCGCCGGACAGGCTCACGACCTGACGGCCGGGGAATGCCGACTGCGCACCGATGGCCTGCGGCAGGGCGTTTGCCATCGATCCGTGCGCCAGCGATCCGATCAACCGGCGCTTGCCGTTCATGCGCAGATAACGCGCCGCCCAGATGGTGGGCGTGCCCACATCGAAGGTGAAGACCGCATCCTCGGCGGCCTGTTCGCTGAGCAGCCTTGCCAGGTATTGCGGATGGATCGGCTTGCGGCCGCTGTCGCCAGTGGCAAGGTCATCCAGTTGCGCGCGGGACTCGCGGTAGTGCCGCACGCTGGCGTCAAGGTGCGCGGTGTCCGTCTGCGGTACCAGGCGCGGTTGCAAGGCATCGAGCGTGGCGGCCACATCGCCCACCAGCCCGAGATCGAGCCGCGTGCGGCGTCCCAGGTTCTCAGGGCGCACGTCCACCTGCACCACGCGCGCACCTTCCGGATAAAACTGCCGGTACGGAAAATCGGTGCCCAGCATCACCAGCGTGTCGCAGTTCTGCATGGCGTGGTAGCCGGAGCTGAAGCCGATCAGCCCCGTCATGCCCACGTCATACGGATTGTCGTACTCGATGTATTCCTTGCCGCCCAGCGCATGCACCACGGGTGCCTTCAACGTCTCGGCCAGCCGCACTACCTGATCATGCGCACCGGCACAACCACGCCCGCAGAGCAGCGTCGTGCGCCGGTTGCCGCGTAGCAGGTCCGACAGCGCGTCGAGCGATGCGGCATCGGGCACCACGATCGGTGCGGACAGGGCCATCGATGCCGGCGCCGACAACGCGCCGGATGCCGCGCGCAGCGCGACGTCGCCGGGAATCACGATGACCGCCACGCCCCGGTGTCCGATGGCTGCGCGGAT